>NZ_CALHVI010000050.1 GCF_938039215.1 uncultured Porphyromonas sp.
GTGGGTCGCATCGACGACCTACCGTAGGTCGCAAGGGCGACCTACCGTAGGTCGCAAGGGCGACCCACAGTAGGTTTTATTTGGAGCTTTTCTGAGGGCGGGCTAGAAGGGGTGTTTCAGTGGGGAGCACTTGGTGTGGAAGGGATATTTTAGAGTTATGCTACCTTTGGAATGGATAACACTTACTGATAACCCTCTTGTAAGTACATGATGAACATGAAGAATTACTCTAGAATTGGCTACTTTCTCAGTCTGGGGATGGTGGCTCTCCTCTTACTGTCTGCCTGCAGACGGAGCGCTCGTGTGGGCTTTGCCGAAGCAGAGCTGAATAACCTCCCCGCCTGCGATCAGATCATCGTAGACTATCCCGTCGATGTCACGATACACGTCGGACAGCCGACTTCTGTGACCTTTGACCCCAATATGCCGAAGAAGATCCGAGAAGATCTCGTGATCAAGACGAAGGGAACGACACTGCTCATCGCTCCCAAGCAAGAGTTTGGAACTAATTGGTCCGAGGATCGCCATCGTGAAGACCGTGCACATATCGATGTCTACCTGCCCGAGCTCCGAGAAATCGAAGCAACCACCGCTGCATCTGTGCGAGTAGCAGACAGCCTTCGTCAGTCTCGCTTCTCCATCTCTCTCTCGGGAGCTTCGGAGCTCTCTGACCTTCGCCTCAGTGCCGATAGCCTGCGGATCTTTACCTCGGGAGCAAGTACCATCGAAGGACTGATCCAAGTAGCTAAGGGACTAGAAGTGGTCGGGGCGGGTGCCTCCTCCCATCATCTTCAAGGCTTGGTGGGAACTCTGAGACTGATCCTCTCCGGTGCGTGCGAATTTGATGCTCCGAGCCTCAATGTGCGTCAAGCAGAGATCAAGATGGCTGGTGCTTCGAGTGTAGACCTAGGCGCTACCGATAGCCTTGGCTACCGACTCTCGGGAGCTTCGAGCCTCAGCTATCGTGGGCAGCCCGTCATCACCGAGCAGACCTCGAGTGGTGCTAGCTCAGTGAAGCAGAAGGCTGACCGATAGCCCTTCCCAAAGGCTCAGTGTAGAATAAAAAGGTCGAGGGCCACAGACGTGATCGTCTGTGGCCCTCGACCTTTATTTATCCTAGCCTATGAAGCTAGAAGTTGATCTTGATCGATGCGGGACGGCTCTCCTGCCAGAAGCGATTGATCGCCGTGACGAGGAACTGATAGGTCGAGCCTTGAGGCATGCTGGGTAGGATGTAGTAGGGATTTGTCGAGATGCTCACTAGATAGCGAGGATTTGAGATATCAGGACGTACCCCTTCTGGGAAGGCATAGACCGCATAGTAGAAGGCTGAGGCTGGCTCGTTGGGCTCTCTGTAATCATCCCAGAGGAGCATGTGCCCGTCTTCGTTCGTATCCTCTAGAAGCAGACTAATAGCCGCAGGGGCAGAAGTCTTACCAAGAGCCCCACGATATTCGGGGAGGAGTGCTCGGTAGCTCTGATAGCGAGTGATGAGGCTGTCCCCTATGCCCTTGTAGTTGCGTACGAGGTCTTCCCCCGACCACCAAGAGTTACCTTGGCTGTATCTCTTACTTAGAGTTAGCTTGCTATGCAGCTGATCCCCATCCATCGTGCGAGCTACATGCTGACCGATGTAGAGCTGCGTCTTCTTCTGGGGGATGTGTCGACCCCACCACTGGGTGAGCTCCTCATAGTCTGCTACCTGATGACCGATATTCCAGTAGACTTGTGGGATCACATAGTCGATCCAGCCTTCCTTAGCCCAGTGCAGGATGTCTGCATTGAGATCATCATACGCCTGCAGACCAGCAGTCTTGCTCCCGATGCGGGAAGACGATTCATTGCGATAGATCCCGAAGGGGCTGATCCCGAAGCGTACCCAAGGCTTGGTCTCAAGGATCGTCTGACGAACCGTGTAGATGAGGCGATTGACATTCTCTCTTCGCCACTCTGCCTTCTGCTCGGGACGATAGCCCGTGGGGAGACCATAGCGACTGAAGCTCTCTTCGTCGTCGAACTCCATTCCGTCCTTAGGATAAGGGTAGAAGTAGTCATCGAAGTGCAGGGCATCCACGTCATAGCGCTCTACGATATCCCTCACGATGGTGTTGATATAGCGCACGCTCTGGGGATTACCTGGATCCATGTAGAGCAGCTTGCCGTAGCGAATGAAGAGCTCGGGATAGAGTTGTGCTGGATGGTTAGGAGCTAGGTAGGCATCTGCGTTGCCTGCTCCACGGTAGGGATTGACCCAAGCATGTACTTCCATCCCTCGAGCATGGCACTCGTCGATGACGAAGCCGAGCGGATCCCAAGGGCTGTCAGGAGCTACCCCTTGCTTCCCCGTGAGGTACTTGCTCCAGGGCTCAAGGCTACTTTGATAGAAAGCATCCCCTTCTGCTCGCACTTGGAAGATGACGGCATTGCATCCCAGACGCTGAAGCAAGGCGATACGATTCGATAGGAGCTGACGTGCCTCGTCTCTGGATAGCTTGGCATAGTCACTACGATAGATCGTAGGTAACCAAGCTCCTCTGAACTCTCGCTTCATCGGACGAGTAGGATCCGACGAAGAGTCCCGACGTGTGTGTATAGCACATGACGAGAGTAGCCAGAGGCAGGCAAGTGATGCTAAGAGGGAGGTGCGTAGGGCTCCAAGACCTAGTCGAGTATTCATCGAGGAGGGTGAAAATGTAGGTTTAGGAGAGGTGCAGGTGCTGGTAGGTCTGGAGAACCCAGAGGAAGAAAGCCATGAAGGGCAGGACGAAGAGCAGGCTGTCGATGCGGTCGAGGATACCACCATGCCCAGGGATGATGTTCCCAGAGTCCTTGACACCTACGCTACGCTTGATCATCGACTCGAAGAGGTCTCCCCAAGTAGCGACGATGGAGATGATGATCCCGTAGTAGGAGACTTCCCATCCGAGGATCAGACCAGCAGCAACGGTCGAAGCGATGAGCCCACCAAAGAAGCCTTCCCAGCTCTTCTTAGGAGAGACGGAGGGGAAGAGCTTATGTTTGCCTAGGGTCGAGCCTGCCAGATAAGCACCCGTATCATTGACCCAGATGCAGACGAAGATCGCAAGCAGGATCATCGAGGTCTGCTCATCGGTATAGAAGATATTAGCGATGCTTAGGAAGCCCCCGACATAGACCTGTCCGAACAGGATCTTCGCTAGATCAGTAGGCATGGCTGCACGTTCGCTGTAGATGCTACGTACGAGGATATAGAGCAGATAGCCTGCGTAAGGGATGAGGAAGGCTGCATGCTGGATACCCATATCTGCGATCTCATGGGTAGCCCAGAAGAGATACACGGCTGCGAAGGCATCAGTGATGCGACGCAGAGGGAAGATGCGGTGGGTGGAGACCAGATTGGACCATTCCCAGGTACCGAGGAAAACAAGAAGACCGAAGACGGTCATATAAACGAGATGATCCCGCAGCAGAAGTGCTGCGAGGATCAACCCTACGTAGATGGCGCCAAAGATGGCTCTCTTGAGGAGGTTACTCATTGATTACTATTCTTGGGTATTTACTTCTTCTGAGGTTGGACTTGAGGTGATAGGAGCTTCGTCTGAAGCTTGCTCGGAGCTGGAGCTCTTGGCTCCTTCGTTAGCGAGGATGAGCTCTTCTGTTCGGCTGACCCAAGCACGCTTACCGAAGATATGCTCTACGTCCTCGGTGTAGATGACTTCCCGATCGAGGAGAAGTTGAGTCAGTTCCTTGAGCCCATCAGCATGCTCACGAAGGAGTTCTTTTGCTCGCTCATATTCGAGTCGGACGATCTCACGTGCCTCTTGGTCGATGAGCTCCGCCGTGCGGTCGCTGTAAGGCTTAGTGATGCCGTAGCCGTCGCCCTGCATGTCGTAGTAATTGACATTGGGGAGCTTGTCGCTCATCCCGTAGTAGGCGACCATGGCATAGGCCGTCTTGGTCGTATGCTCAAGGTCGTTGGCAGCACCAGTGGAGATGCGTCCGAGGAAGACCTCTTCGGCGGCACGCCCTGCTAGGGTGGCACACATCTGGTCTCGAAGAGCTTGGGTCGTCGTGATCTGACGTTCCTCGGGAAGGTACCAAGCAGCACCTAGAGCCTTGCCTCGGGGAACGATCGTGACCTTAACTAGGGGATTGGCGTACTGGAGGAACCAGCTCACCGTCGCATGACCTGCTTCGTGGAGGGCGATGCTGTGACGCTCCTCTTCGGTGGTCATCTTGTTCTTCTTCTCCAGCCCGCCGACGACTCGGTCGATGGCATTCATAAAGTCTTCTCTGGAGACGAAGTCCTTACCTGCACGGGCAGCGATGAGGGCAGCCTCGTTACAAATGTTGGCGATGTCTGCACCTGAGAAGCCTGGGGTACGTCGGGCTAGAAGGTCTACGTCTACCGTATCGTCGATCTTGAGGGGACGGAGGTGGACGAGGAAGATCTCCTTGCGGTCGTGTACATCGGGTAGGTCGACGTAGATCTGACGGTCAAAGCGCCCTGCACGAAGGAGGGCGGAGTCAAGGATGTCAGCTCGGTTCGTCGCCGCAAGGACGATGATCCCGCTATTGGTGCCGAAGCCGTCCATCTCTGTGAGTAGCTGGTTGAGGGTATTCTCACGCTCATCGTTGCCCCCGAGGTTATTGTTCTTCCCTCGGGCACGACCAACAGCATCAATTTCGTCGATGAAGATGATGCAGGGAGCCTTCTCCTTAGCCTTCTGGAAGAGGTCACGCACACGGGAAGCACCTACCCCGACGAACATCTCGACGAAGTCCGAGCCCGCTAGCGAGAAGAAGGGTACATGCGCTTCGCCTGCCACGGCCTTTGCCAGCAGGGTCTTCCCCGTACCTGGAGGGCCAACGAGGAGCGCACCCTTGGGGATCTTACCTCCGAGCTGGGTGTACTTGGCTGGGTTCTTGAGGAAGTGGACGATCTCTTCTACTTCGACCTTGGCTTCGTGAAGCCCAGCGACATCCTTGAAGGTGACGACATTGCCTTCCTTCTCGTAGAGCTGGGCCTTGCTCTTGCCTATGCTGAAGAGCCCACCGCCAGTCATGCCACCTCCGCCACCACCAGCGCTACGACGGAGCATGAAGTTCCAGAAGATGATGATAATGATGAAGGGGGCGATATTAATAAGGAGGGAGAGCCAGCCCGAACGGGATTCCTTGTAGATGACCTTGGCTGTGATGCCACTCTGGTCGTAGAAGTCCGAGAAGCGGTCCACCGAAGGGATCTCTGTAGTGAGGGTATGTTCGACACGCTGCTGCTGTTGCCCGAGTACGGGAGACTTCTGGGCAAAGATGCTATCGGCAGCCTGCTTGGTCAGCTGACCTGTGGCTGTCTTGTCTCCACGGTCGACGGTGATCTGGGTGAATGCTCCGTTGCGAGCCACGCGCTGGAACTCATCCCAGCTCAAGGTCTTGCTTTCGCCGAAGCCGCCATCCCAGAGGAAGAGTCCTCCGAGGACTGCGAGGATGATCGCATAGATCCAGAGCTCGTTGAAGCGGAAGGGCTTCCCAGGCTTACCTGTCCTTTTGTTTTGTATCATTCGTTATTCTATTTGCCTTGTTTAAGTGTTGGCTGAAGGTCGAGATACCTCTCGGCTCAGCTGTACTACTAACAAAGACCATGCCTGCTAAGTTTGTTGCTGGACTCTAGCGGCCCATTACTCCCGCCTTATCTTGTCACGTCGGGTCGGGGAGGTGGGGGAAAAGTAAAGAGAGCGACGAAGAGAGGTTCACTCTACTTAATCGCTCTTGAGTATAGAGGTGTGGATAAGCTAGATCCTCCTCGTTGCCCTGTGGGAGGGCGGACTTCAAGACCAGCCTCTCATCCCCCGAGCGTTTATGCTTCCTAAAGGGTCAAGGCTAGGGAGAGAGACCCTCCGCTTTTTGCTGTGTAAAGGTACAACATTGCCCGTACCCGAACAAACCTAGCGTGTAGTATGCTACTTATGTTAGCTCCCTTATTCTCAGTCTGTCAATCTTCAGGATATGAGAGCAGGAGCATTCTCTAGAAGAGGCTTTGTCGTCCTGCATAGTATCAAAGAAAAGTTTGACCGAAGATCCTAATCGTAAACTGTGAGGAAAGTGGGAGACGAAATGTCGGATTAGGTGGCTACACAATAGAAGTAATACTTCAGCTGGTATCGGCTGAAACAGGAGAGCTTGTCGCCACAGCTAGGGCTGAAGGCTGTGGAAGTACAGAGGCTGATGATATTAAGAAGGCAATAAATAGGGCACTAGAGGCTCTGTTTGAGTAGCCTTTTTGTGTAGCAGTTTGTGTAGCAGAAACTGCTACATCGGGGCGAATAAGGCCTAGGATTGAGCCGATCTCTATGGGCTGAATATAAACGAAAACCCGCTGTAGGAGCTGAATTCCTACAGCGGGTTTGTTTATGTCTGCGGAGAGGGCGGGATTCGAACCCGCGAAACGCTTTTGGCGTTTACACACTTTCCAGGCGTGCCTCTTCAACCACTCGAGCACCTCTCCTTTAGTTGGGCTTTCTGATGTAAGCCCTTGCTGGAAAGCTCCGCAAAGGTATAATAATATCCGTACACTGCCAAACAGCTATCTGTTGCTTCCCTTTGATCGGACTTTTGCGACGCACTTTGGTCGGGAAGCCTATTACATCGGAGAAGGGGCGGAAGGCTGCTCTGTGCATAACGGGGGAGGGAAGTCTTAGGCTACCAGCCGAAGAGGTTGCGAGCGATCCACCAGCCGATGACGCTGATGACGAGGAAGGATAGCGTCAGCGGATGCTTAAGGATGCGCCGAAGTCGGGGCGTTCGCTCAGGGAAGAGCGCTACGTAGGCATAGGGTTGGAGGAGAGGGATCGTGAAGAGGAGTGCACGATTGTAGGCTAGGGCTTCCAAGATGCGCCCATGCAGGAGGGCATGAAGTGCTCGCTGAAGCCCGCAGCCTGGGCAGCGATAGCCCGTGGTCGTTAGGATAAGGCAACGAGGGAAGGGATAGGTCGCAGGGTCAAGCAAAGCATACAGCCCCACCGCTCCCCCGAGGATTAGGAGCCCGATGAGGAAATATCGAGGCTGCCTAGGAGGAGAGCGACGGGGCTGTCTGGTAGATGAGGGAATGTGACTCATCTCCGAAAGGATGGTGGCTACCCGAGAGGGCTTAGCCGATGATCTGCAGTAGCTTGGTATAGTTCTGCTGACGAGTCAGGTCTTGGATCTTGAACCAGTCAATGATCGTTAGGATACCGCAGCCACCAGCCGTGAGGAGCTTGAGGACACCATAGCCCGTATCACCGAGCATGAAGCGGTCGATACCGAGCGAGCCAGCGAAGATCGATACGATGATCATCGTCGTGGGATCCTTGTAATCAATGGCATTGATCAGCGCGAACTTGTTGTCATCGAGCGCAAGCAGGCGGTCCTTGATAATGAGGATCTGTGTGGGGTCGAAGTACTTTTGGTTAGTGGCGAGGAAGAGGTCTACTTTCTGACTGTCCATAGTGTTGTCGTTGTTGTTATGTATGGTTTGATATGAAATTTCCTTGAGGCTATTGTCCTGATGGGCGAGAGGATCTTGCGGTCATATATCGCTTTATATGCGTCGTAGGCTTAGTATTCCTGCAGCTGATGGAGTTACAGCAGTGCTAGGAAACCTCGTAAAGGTAGGATAATATCTGTACACTCCCAAGCAGTAGATTCTTGCTCTCCGTCTGCGCATTGCTACATACATATAGCTGGAGGGAAAGCGGAGAGCATAAAGGCCTAAAGGAAGGACTTGAGTTCGCCGAGATGGTTGATGACGTGGTTGAGAGGGAGCGCCTCGGGAACGGGGTTGCCAAGACGATTGTACCAGCAGCGATCCATGGCCACACGGGCGGCTCCCGTCATGTCGGCGCTGATGCTATCACCGATGAAGAGGACATCGCTGGGCTGGGTATTGCTTCGGCGCATAGCTTCGAGGAAGAAGGTCTCCGAAGGCTTCTCTGCACCGATGTCATCCGAGACGAAGAGGTCGGAGAAGTAGTCGAGGATGCCGGCCTTCTTCAGGCGGGAGCGTTGCATCTCCACCAGCCCGTTGGAAGCGACATAGAGCCGATAGCGCTGACTGAGGTAGTCGAGTGTCTCTGCGACCCCTGGTTCGAGCACCGCCTCTTCGTGTAGGAGGAGGTGGAAGAGCCGTGTCATCTCCTGACTATCGCCCTGGACCCCGATGGCTTGGAGCAGGCGAGGGAAGATCTGATCGTGGATCTCTTGGACGCTGATCAGTTCCTTTTTCTGCTGGCTCCAGAGCACTTCGCCGATCCAGAAGAAGACCTCGAAGTACTCCGATTCGTAGTTCATCCCTTGGGCGAGGAAGGTCTTCTTTAGAGCCGTCTCGGAGGAGGGGCGGAAGGTCAAGAGGGTATTATCAACGTCGATGAAGAGCGCAGAATAATGGGGCTGTAGAGAAGCTAATTTCATTGAGTGCATAGATATATATCGGAGTGCAAAGGTACGGCAAAGCCAGCAGAGCCTCATCGCCTTGGTTTGCTGGACTTCCTAGGGGGCTAGATTTAGCCCTTTTCTCTGAGTCAAAAGGAGGCCTTTTCGTAGCACCTCCGAAGCCCTCCAAATAAAACCTACTGTAGGTCGTCTCATCGACCCACGGTAGGTCGCTTGACCGATCCACGGTAGGTCGTTTCAGCGACCTACCGTAGGGTCCTAATCACCCCCTTCAAGTGCCCTCGAGGTTGGGCCTTTGGGACGGGGCTAAATCTGTATCTTTATCCTTCGGTAGGAACAGCTACCCCTTTACATGAGATGGATACATTTGTAGCAATAGACTTCGAGACGGCGAATAGAGAGCGTAGCAGCGTGTGTAGCATCGGGCTTGTCTTCGTAGAAGGTGGCGAGATCACAGATACCTATTACCGCTTGATCCGCCCACTTCCGAACTATTACAGTCACTTCAATACCGAAGTGCACGGTCTGACTGCCCAGGATACGAACACGGCCGCCTCCTTCGACGAGATCTGGGAGGAATTGCTCCCTCGGATCGGCTCTCTCCCCCTTGTTGCGCACAATAGCAGCTTCGATGAAGGATGTCTGCGTGCGGTGCTGGCGGCCTATGGACTGCCACCGCACCAAAATGCCTTCTACTGCACTTGTCGGCAGGCTCGTCGGGTCTTCCCTCGCCTGCCCAATCACCGCCTAGACACCGTCGCTCGGCACGTGGGCTATCGGCTGGACCATCACCACCATGCTCTGGCGGATGCAGAGGCTTGCGCCTACATCGCCCTCAAGGTTTTCTGAGGCGAAGAGTGCTGAGAGATTAGTTTCTCTTTGGTCTATCCTTCGGGCCTCCATCCTAATAACTAGGTGTTAATTCTCGGCAGAAACTACCTCCCTTTTGTCCTCTCTACACGGGCTAAGTGCATAGATTTGACTACCTTTGTCGCCGTAATAGACGAACTTATATATTAAGATGCAAGACATTCGCAACATCGCAATTATCGCCCACGTCGACCATGGTAAGACGACGCTGGTCGATAAGTTGCTCCTGGCTGGCAAACTCTTCAGAGATGATAAGGCTGCCGAAGTAGATACCTACCTAGATAACAATGACCTAGAGCGAGAGCGTGGGATCACCATCCTCTCGAAGAATGTCAGCATCCGCTACAAGGATGTCAAGATCAATATCATCGATACCCCAGGACACGCCGACTTCGGAGGCGAAGTAGAGCGTGTGCTCAACCTGGCTGACGGTTGCCTTCTCCTTGTCGATGCCTTCGAAGGGCCTATGCCTCAGACACGCTTCGTCCTGCAGAAGGCCATCGAGATGGGACTCAAACCCATCGTCGTCATCAACAAGGTAGACAAGCCCAACTGCCGTCCCGAGGAAGTGCAGGATATGGTCTTTGACCTGATGTTTAGCCTCAACGCTAGCGAAGAGCAGCTGGACTTCGAGACCATCTACGGCTCCGCCAAGCAGGGCTGGATGAGCAAGGACTACAAGCAGCCCACCGAAGATATCACCATCCTGCTGGATACCATCCTTGAGCAGATCCCAGCACCTACGCAGATCGAAGGGCCTGCACAGATGCTGATCACTTCGCTGGACTACTCCTCTTATGTCGGTCGTATTGCCGTGGGGCGTGTGCACCGAGGTACCTTCACCGAAGGACAGGAAGTCGCCCTCTGCAAGCGGGATGGATCTATCGCTAAGATGCGCATCAAGGAGGTGAACATCTTCGAAGGCCTTGGCCGTACGAAGGTCGATAGCGTCTCGTCGGGCGATATCTGTGCGCTCGTTGGGATCGATGGCTTCGAGATCGGGGAGACCCTCACGGATGTCGCTACGCCCGAGCCTCTAGAGACCATCGCCGTCGATGAGCCCACGATGAGCATGCTCTTCACGATCAACAACTCGCCTTTCTATGGGCGTGAAGGGAAGTTCGTCACCTCCCGTCACATCCATGACCGCCTGATGAAGGAGCTGGATAAGAACCTTGCCCTGCGTGTCGAGCCTGCCGAGACCGCCGACAGCTGGATCGTGTACGGACGTGGGGTCCTTCACCTCTCCGTCCTCATCGAGACCATGCGCCGTGAGGGCTATGAGCTTCAGGTCGGTCAGCCCCAGGTCATCATCCACGAGATCGACGGTGTGCCCCACGAGCCCGTCGAACTCCTGACGGTAAACCTCCCCGAAGAATCAGCCAGCAAGATCATCGACGTGGTCACTCGCCGCAAGGGTGAGATGACGATGATGGAGACGAAGGGCGACCGCACATTCCTTGAGTTCCACATCCCTTCACGTGGGATCATCGGGCTGAATAACTATGTGCTGACTGCTTCGGCAGGAGAAGCTGTCCTTGCCCACCGCTTCCTCGAGTATCAGCCCTGGAAGGGGGACATCGAGCGCCGTAATAATGGTTCGATCATCGCCCTTGAGACGGGCACGGCCTATGCCTATGCGCTGAACAACCTCCAGAGCCGTGGACGCTTCTTCATCGCTCCGCAGGAAGAAGTCTACGCAGGGCAGGTCGTCGGTGAGCACACCAAGGAAGGCGACCTAGCGGTGAATGTCTGCAAGAGCAAGAAGCTGACGAATATGCGTGCTTCGGGTAGCGATGACAAGGTCTCCCTTGCTCCGCCCGTGGTCTTCAGCCTCGAGGATGCACTCGAGTACATCCGCCCCGACGAATATGTCGAAGTGACCCCCGTCTCGATGCGCATGCGTAAGATCATCCTCGATGAGACCGAGCGCAAGCGCCAGAATAGACAAGCCTAAGCTCCTATATACATGACTCCATGAGCAGCGACCAATATACGTAGCCTCTTCGGCGAGGTGGTATATTGGTCGCTGTGTTTCCTTAAATACAGACTTATGAACTGACGATCGACCATTCACACATACACTCACCCACTCACACTAACTACACAACACATGAAAGCCATTCGTCTGGGGCTCCTCCCACGCATCATCATCGCCATCGCCTTGGGTATCGGCCTGGGGCTTGTTGCACCCGATGGGATGACGCGCCTCTTCTTGACCTTCAATGCGATCTTCTCGCAGTTCCTCGGCTTTGCCATCCCGCTGATCATCCTCGCCCTTGTGGCGGAGGCGATAGGGAGCATCGGGCGCAGTGCGGGGAAGATGCTCCTGCTTACCGTCGCTATTGCTTATGGCTCGACGGTCTTCTCGGGTTCCCTAGCTTACTTCTCGGGGGATGCGATCTTCCCGCACCTCATTGAGCCGGGGAAGGTAGAGCAACTCCAAAGTGCTGGGGAAGCCCTCACTCCGTACTTCACCATAGAGATGCCTCCCGTGATGGGGGTGATGACGGCGCTGGTCCTTGCCTTCATCCTTGGCTTGGGCGTAGCTCATCTGGAGTCGAAGGCGCTCAAGCACGTGATCGTGGACGTGAAGGACATCATCTCGGGAGTCATCGAGAAGGTCATCATCCCGCTTCTCCCGCTGTATATCTTCGGGATCTTCCTCGAGATGGCAAGTAGCGGCAAGGTCGTCGGCGTGCTGGTAGTCTTCATCAAGATCATCGGGGTGATCTTCGCCCTGCACATCTTGCTGCTTCTGCTTCAGTTCACGATCGCAGGGGTGATCACGAAGAAGAATCCCCTGCGCCTCCTCGGGAATATGCTTCCCGCTTACTTCACGGCTCTGGGGACGGCTTCTTCGGCGGCGACGATCCCCGTGACGCTGGCGCAAGCGAAGAAGAACGGTGCTTCGGACGGAGTAGCCTCCTTCGTCGTCCCACTCTGTGCGACGATCCACCTCTCGGGAAGCACGCTCAAGATCGTCTCCTGTGCCTTGGCGCTTATCCTGATGCAAGGGGGCACGTACGATCTGGGACTTTTCACGCACTTCATCCTACTCCTCGGGGTCACCATGGTGGCGGCTCCGGGGGTACCTGGGGGAGCGATCATGGCAGCACTAGCGATCCTTCAGTCGATCCTCGGCTTCTCGGTGGAGGAGCAAGCGCTGATGATCTCTCTATACATCACTATGGATAGCTTCGGCACGGCCTGCAACGTGACGGGCGACGGAGCTATCGCCCTCGTCGTAGACAAGCTCCTGGGGCATCAGCTCCAAGGGGTACCACAGCATAATGAATAACATCATCGACCGCAACAAACAAGTTCACGAGGCACTCTCAAGCTATCGCCGCCGCCTCGATCCTTCGGAGCGAGCGCCTCAGCTTCGTGCCGCCCTTTTCGACATGGACGGAGTCCTCTTCGACTCGATGCCAGCGCACAGCCGTTCGTGGCAGGAAGCGGCAGGGGAAGCAGGCCTTCGCATGAGCCAAGAAGACGCTTACTGGTTCGAAGGGCAGACGGGTGGCTACACGATCGAGCTACTCTACCAGCGCACGCACGGTCGCTCGGCCACGCCCGAAGAGATAGAATGGCTCTACCAGCGCAAGACCGACCTCTTCAATCAGTACAATTCGGGCAATACTCTGCCCGATGTGGAGCTCGTGCTCGCCCAACTCTCGGACGTGAAGCGCCTCGTCGTGACGGGCTCTTCGCAGGCCTCCTTGCTCGAACGCCTCGATTGCGCTTTCCCAGGGGTCTTCTCGACCTCGCTGATGGTGACGGGCAAGGACGTGCGCCGAGGCAAGCCCGACCCCGAGCCCTACCTGATGGGCTTGGAGAAGGCGGGGGTACGCCCTTCGGAAGCCTTCGTCGTGGAGAATGCTCCGATGGGTGTGCGTTCGGCCGTAGCGGCGGGGATCTTCACCATTGCGGTGAATACGGGCTTGCTTCCCGACAGTGCTCTTTCGGACGAAGGCGCTGATCTTGTCTTCGACTCGATGAAGGAACTAGCCGAAGCGCTCCCGATTCTTCGTGAGCTCTGGGCGAAGGCTTCGTAGCCCGCACGGCCTCGGCGCTTGCCCAAAGAACTCTCCCTTTCCGAGCCTCGAAATAGTAAGGGCTGGCTTCTTAGAGACGAAGCCAGCCCTTATTTTTTCTTCTTCGCTGGGCAAGTCGTTCTGCCTGCGAAGGCGTTCTTTTCTCCCGCCTTGCCCTTGGTGAAAGCCTGCTGCGGGCAAGGGGTAAAATTTCCTTCCGCAAGGAAATTTATTTCCTTGCGGAAGAAAATAAATTTCCGTGCGCACAAAAAAATATTTTCGTGCGCACGAAAATATTTTTTTGTGCGCATAGAAATTTTCCTGCGTGCGCACGGAAATTTTTCGCCCTGCGGAAGAAAGCATTTTTTCTTCTGCAGGGCGATCTTTTTTTCTTCGGACGGAAGGTTATTTTTCTGCGGGAGGAGGGAGATTTTCCTGCGGACGAAGAAAAACTTTCCAACGTTGGAAAGTTAACTTTCCAGCCTTGGAAAATTTCTCGCCCTCTGCAAGGCGTTTCTCTCATGTGCCTGCTCCGAGGAGACGGAGCTAGCAAAGCGCCTTCATTAGCGAGGGGCGTTGCCCTTCGTCTTGGGGCGCTGGGGCATGGCGGAGACCGTCGTCGTGGTCGGGGGAATGGCCTTCTCTCCTTGGGGCTGTGCGACGTAAGAGAAGGGTTCGCTCACGAAGACTTGCGCCTTGTGCCAAAGAAGTCGGCGCTCGAAGTCGACGAAGGCTTCACGTGTCTTCGTGCTCGCTTCTGACGAAACGACCTTCGTCGGAAGGGCGAAGTAGCCCGAGCCTCCCCCCAGCCAAGCTCGCTCGGCTAAGGCGAGCATGTGCGGATAGACTCCGCTATCCGAGGTCGTCGCCAGTGGTGCCTCTGCCGGGCGGTCGCCCCATACGCAGAGGATCGCTCCCCGTTGGCTCGAGGTGCTCGAGGCGAGCCCCAAGATCCGACTGCTGTAGAGCTTCTCGAGGTCGGCCAAGAGGCTACCTTGATCCAGCGACTGAAGGCGTGCGCCGACGGCGGGCTGGCCGTACACACTTACCCCCTCGGGGCTAGAGAGGTGAAGACGATCGACTTCCTGCCCTTGGGACTCGCTCTCGCTATCCCACGCAATGGCCTTCTTCCCAAGCGAACGGACGTGCGCCACCATCTCCGAGAGGAAGCGCCTGTCCATCGAAGCGGCTTCGTCCGTGCCCAAATGGATGTAAGGCATGTCGATGCCTTCGGCTAGTTCGGAGAGGATCTCCTTGAGGACACGCTTGCCTTGGGGCGTTTGCATGTCGAAGCCCATGGCTCGTGAGAAGACCGAATTAGCGCCCGTCATGTCGATCTCGGGGATGAGCGTGATGCGGTGCTCTTGGCACAGACGGGCTAGCTCTTGCAGCTCCGCCAAGGTGTAGTACTTGCCGGGCATATTCGTCGTGTGCTGTGCCTGTGTCAGCTGCGGGTAGCGCTTGCTCTCCAAGCGCCAAGCCTCACGACCCGTCAGATGAAGGTGCAGGGTGTTGACCTTGTACTGGGAGAGCAGGCGTACGCGCTTCTTCAGTTCGTCCATGGGCACGAAGGTGTCTCCAAGTCCCAGCATCAAACCTCTCATGCGGAAGGAAGGCCAGTCGATGATGTCGCACGCCTCTAGCTCGCCCTTCCTCTTGGCGGACATCAGCAGTTGCTCCAAGGTCTGCAAGCCTCGGTACATCCCCACCAGATCAGGCGCATCGATGAAGATGCCACTGGGCGTGATGCGCAGGCGATAAGCCTCTTCCTTGTTGAAGAAGACCTTGGGGAGCGAAGGCACGAGCGTCATGCGCACGACGATGGGACTGCGTGCGTCTACCGTGGAGCCGTGCTTGGTCAATAGCTCCTTGAGTTCGTCTTGAAGGTAGAATCCCTCTGGCTTGAGACGGCTGGTATTGCACCGCCCCTTGAGTAGCTCCACGTGCTGAGGGCGAGGAAGGAGATTGTCTACGGATGCCTTGGTATTTGTGTTGAAGAGTAGGGCGCTGCTTAGAAGAGCGAGCGCTAAGTAAGGTTTACGTGCCATTAGGCGATGTTGTTCTTTTTGAGAGATAGATGTTGTTCTCTTTATATAGATAGGGATCCTTCGAGGAGGAGTCTGCCGAGCTCCGAAGCAAATCCAGTCGCAGATAGAAATAGATCTAAATGCAGCTCGGTGTGGACCGCAATGCAGCTCGGGATAGACCTAAATTCGGATAGGCGTAGACCTAAACACTGCTCGGCATAGCGCTAGATGCAGCTCGGCGTAGATCCCAATGCAGGTACAAAGCAAAGCCCCCCATAATTAGAATGCAAAAGAGGATGTGCAAAAGCGTTTGCACATCCTCTTCTTTCCTTTCGAGCCTCTTGTCGGATTCGAACCAACGACCCCGAGATTACAAATCACGTGCTCTGGCCAACTGAGCTAAAGAGGCAGGTGGGTAAGCGACCTATATCGCACCGCTACGACCTAATACCCTTGCTGCGATCAAGCCCTGGGGGAGTCAAAGGGAGCTGGTCGTATAGGACTTACCCAGTGCAAAAGTAGTATAAATATCCGAATATGCAAGAGGGCTAGGCAGAGGATAAGCCTTTGGATGCCTAGGATTGCTCTTCGTCGAGGTCTTCCCAGTCGATCTCGAGGTCGCTTGCATCCTCGTCATCCCATTCGCCTTCTTCCCATTCTTCGTATTCCTCATCTTGGTCGGGGAGGGGAAGATCTTCGTCATCATCCCAGCTGAGGGAAGTGACATCGATGGCTTGCTGGATGATGGACTCTCGCTGATGCTTGGTCTCACGATTGAGCTCCTGCCAGAGGGTATCCTTGAGTTCGGTCAGCCCCTGATGTGCCGCAGCCGAGATGAAGAGGATGGGGAGCTCCTTGGGAAGCTCTTGGTGTAGCTCGTCGATGAGCCAGCCTTGGATCTCTTCGTCAATGAGGTCACTCTTGGTGATGCAGAGCACCTTGCGCTTCTCCATGAGCTCTGCATTGTACTTGGTGAGTTCGCCTAATAGAAGGCGATATTCACTGGCGATATTCTCGGTATCGGCAGGGATCATGAAGAGAAGTAGGGCATTGCGCTCGATATGGCGCAGGAAGCGAAGGCCTAAGCCTCGCCCTTCGGCTGCCCCCTCGATGATCCCAGGGATGTCTGCCATGACGAAGGAGCGATCATCTCGGTAGCGTACCATGCCGAGGTTAGGCTCTAGGGTGGTGAAGGGGTAGTTAGCGATCTTGGGCTTCGCTGCCGTGAGTACAGAGAGGAGAGTAGACTTCCCCGCATTGGGAAGGCCCACGAGCCCGACATCGGCCAGCATCTTGAGCTGAAGGATGACGGTGAGCTCCTTGGAGGGCTCCCCTGGCTGTGCATAGCGAGGAGCTTGGTTCGTAGAGGTCTTGAAGAAGGTATTGCCCTTCCCTCCACGTCCACCTTTGACGAGGAGCTCCTGCTGGCCGTGGCGGTTGAGGTCCATGATGAATTCCCCCGTGAGGGCATCATAGACGACGGTACCTACGGGGACTTCGATGACTTGGTCCTCGCCGTCACTTCCCGTGGAGCGGTTGCCACTGCCACTGCCCCCATTGGTAGCGATGACGTGGCGCTGGTAGCGTAGGTGAAGGAGGGTCCAATAGTTCTCATTGGCGCGGATATAGATGTCGCCACCTCGTCCGCCGTCGCCACCATCGGGGCCACCCTTGGGGATGTACTTCTCTCTACGGAAGTGGGTAGAGCCACGCCCCCCCTTGCCTGAGCGGCAGTAGATCTTGACGTAGTCTACAAAGTTTGATTCTGCCATAGTGGCTCTCCTCTTCTATACTGTGAATGATGAGACAAAAATAAGGAAAGGCACGTACCTGAAGGAGAGCTGGTTCTTCGTCGGGCGAAGAGCTGCACTTCAGGTACCATGCCTTGTCCTCCAACCGTGGGCCTTGGAGCTCGCTTACAGGGGCGAGAGGTTACCTCTAGCCTAGGGCTTCGATGACCTCGCCTATGCGAGCGGTGATATCCGTGATAGCGCCACTGCCAGGGATCGCGTGGTGCACACCCTTCTTGGCATAGTGCTCTGCGATAGGAGCGGTCTGAGCGTGGTAGACATCGAGGCGCTTCTTGATCGTCTCGAGGTTGTCATCGCTACGTCCGCTACCCATACCTCGCTTGAGGAGGCGCTTGATAAGTTCTTCTTCACCGACACGGAGCTCTAGGACTGCGTGGACGGCGGTGCCATGCTTGGCAAAGAGTTCGTCGAGAGCCTCCGCCTGAGCGACGGTACGGGGGAATCCATCGAGGATGAGCCCCTTCTTAGGCTGACGCTCTTCAAGGACCTTCTCGATCATCCCGATGATCAGGCCGTCAGGGACCAGCTGCCCAGCGTCGATAAAGCTCTTAGCGGCCTTGCCTAGTTCGCTTTCCTGCTTTATCTCAGCACGAAGGAGATCCCCCGTAGAGATGTGATCGAACCCGTATTGTTCGATGAGGACTTCACTCTGCGTCCCCTTCCCAGAGCCAGGAGCTCCGAAGATCACTAAATTAAGCATCGTTTCTTTCTATCTGTATGTTAATCTTTAAGTTGGTAAATGTCCTTAAGCATACGTCCGTAGTTGTCGTAGTCCAGACCGTGACCGAGGATGAACTTGGTCTCGATCTCCATGGCTACATAGTCTGCCTGCACATCGCACTTGATCGCTTCAGGCTTGATGAGCATGGTAGCTATGTGCACTTCCTTGGCTCCTAGGTTGTAGAAGTGCTTCTTCAGATGATACATGGTGAAGCCCGTGTCGATGAGGTCTTCGACGATGACTACGACGCGTCCCTCGAGGGACTGGCTTACGGGCATGACTTCCTTGAGCTTCCCTGTACTCTCGGTGCCTTCGTAGCTGCTGTAGCGAGCAAAGGCTACTTCAAAGTCCTCGTCGATGGCATACATGAGCTCCGAGGCGAACATGAATGAGCCATTCATGATGCACACGAAGAGCGGATCACGATCCTTGAAGTCTTCTCTCAGACGCTCTCCGAGCTTCTTGACAGCCTGGCTGATGGTCTTGGCATCGATATAGGGGACGAAGGTGCGTCCCTTGAGTACTATTTCTCTCATTGACAGATGATACTGGTCGTTAACTACTACGGTTAGCTAATAAGAAGATGCAAAGTTAACATTATTATGGGAGATGATGAATTTCGTGAGGAAAGTATCCCCTTTGTTCTATGTGTCTTACCGCATCATTTTGAGGTAACTAGGGGTTTCTTGCCCTTATGCTTACTATGAGTTCTTCTCCCTAGACGAGCTTTAGTTGCAGAAGAAATAAACAGAGGTGTGATCTGGGGCTAATACAAGATATGGGCAAACCCTCTATTGGGATTTTCTGCTTTCGATAGGAATAGCCACTAGGGGGGGAGGATCTTCTAGTTTTTTACTTGTTCTCCCCTGTCAGTAGAGTAACGAGTGTAATTCGAGCAAATCATCCAAGGGAAATGTAGCCCCTTTTCAGAGAGAAACTCCTTGTAGAAGTAGTCTGGCTCCATAGCAGGAGTAGGACACTTAGCAAGAACGGCAAATCGAATCTCTTCTACTCCTTTGCTAATTAGGAGTTCTTTGAAGCGTTGAGCAGTGATTCCTGTAACAACATCTCCTGCGACGAGAAGCACCCTAGTCAGGTCACAATGTCCAAGATCAATGCCATGAAGCAATTCCGCTTTTCTCATTCCAGTTTCATCTTTCGAGTACTTTCGATCGAAAGCGGAGAATGGTATATGTTTGTCTTTAAGCAGATTGCCTGATATTAGAGCGCTTAGTATGCTTCCGCCTCGACCTATTCCAACAATGTGGGTCGGAATATACCCATCTTCAAGTAGCTTCTTGTTAATAGAAAGAGCTCCTTGGTTAACGTCATGCCAGTCAAAGATAGTGACGGAACTAAATATCTTCCGCATCCATTCGCAGGAGAATATGTCAATCTTAGAGAAGAGAGAGAGTAATGCGATACACACAATGATCCAGATGGTCTTAGCGCTGGAGGTGTCATCTGTAGCGAACTTTGCTATTATCGAACTTATAGAGCTAACGAGTATGCTGAATAGGAGACTGCTAGCCCAACGACTAAAAGTTAATCTTCGAGAGTTCATACGTTGTGTTGATATGAAGTTGCTTTAAAGTAGTATTACAATACAAATATAGATCTTCGTAGTAAGAAGAAAAAGTCAGTGTAAGGAGTTTCAAGCCTTCCCATGACCCTTAATCTATCCTTGACTAAGAATTCTTATTCGAATGTTCTGAGCTGGGGAACGTGGAGCGCTTGAGGGGATATTTTGCGACCCACGGTAGGTCGCTTGGAAAACCTACTGTAGGTCGGTGTGACGACCTACCGTGGGTCGTCAAGACGACCTACAGTAGGTTTTTTTGAGCCCTGCGGAAGGTCGTGCTGAGGGTGAGCTGTAGAGGCGGGGTTTCTCCCATGAGAAGAGTACTGCGGAGGGTGGGGGAGGAATGGCTTCTTTTAGCCCCCTAAAAGTGGAGCGAGGAGGGGTAAGCGGGAGGCTGTGCGAACTAAAGGAAGAGAACCCCTTCCAAGCTGAACCTTGACAAAGCAGGAGGGAGAAAGCGTATCTTTGCGCCATGAAAAACGAAGGAAGTCGAGCCCTAGGGGCTCACCTGAGTCTCCTAGGCGCAGCCGTCTGCTGGGGGCTCATGTCGCCTCTGGGGAAGGATGCACTGCAGCATGGTATTAGCGGGATCACCTTGGTCTCCTTCCGAGTACTAGGAGGAGCGATCCTCTTTTGGCTGGCCTCACTCTTAGCCCCTAAGGAGCAAGTCGAACCTCGGGATCGAATCCTCTTCGTCGGGGCTGCGATCTTTGGGCTCGTGTGCAATCAATGTTGCTTCACCATCGGGTTAAGCCTTACGAGCCCCATCAACGCAGGGATCGTCACCACGACGATGCCGATCTTCGCCCTTATCCTATCAGCCTTGATCCTGAGAGAGCCGATCACCCAGCAGAACGCCCTTGGGGTAGCTCTCGGATGCAGCGGAGCCTTCCTCCTCATCTGGAGCAGTGCCCAAGCCTCGAGCTCAGCTCTTCAGCTGGGGGATATACGAGGAGATCTACTCTGTGTCGGAGGGCAAGTGTCCTATGCGCTGTATCTGACGATCTTCGGGAAGCTAGCTAAGAAGTATTCGGTCTTCACGGTGAATAAGTGGATGTTTCTCTGGGCTTCGATCCTGCTCCTTCCTTGGACAACAAGCTATGTCCTAGCGACGGACTTTGCGTCGCTTTCGCTGAAGACCCTGCTGGAGGTGGGCTATGTCGTCTTCTTCGGCACCTTCATTAGCTACCTCTTGATGATCAATGGACAGAGGACGCTTCGCCCCACGGTCGTCAGTATGTACAACTATGTCCAGCCCATCGTCGCTGTCGTGGTGAGTGTCATCCTCGGACTTGCCCTCTTCACGTGGAAGCACGCTCTGGCGATCGTCTTGATCTTCTGTGGTGTCTGGCTGGTGACCATCGCTCGAGGGCGAAAGACTAAGCCCGCTCAAGCGTGAGAGGCTCGCCGATCCATTTAGCTAAAAATAAGAGCGCCCCCACATCCCGAAGTAGGATGTGGGGGCGCTCTTGTTTAGGGGAGGAAGAGACTACTTGCGACGCTTAGCAGGAGCCTTCTTCGTGCTTGCCTTCTGAGCGGGCTGTTCTGCAGGTTCGATGGTAGCAGGAGCCTTCTTGACTACCGTGAGGTCGAGGTTCTGGAGGAGATCCGTCAGGTCAGGAAGAGAAGGAGAACCTACGTCAAGCGTACCAGCATCAAGTGCTTCACGCTTGTCATTCATCTTCAGCTGATAGTAGATACTACCGAGGATACCCTTGATGTTGTCAGGGCGAGACTTGTAGGCGATCTCTAGGACGGGGATAGAAGCCTTGAGAAGCTCTTCAGCTGTCTTAGCCATAGCCTGCGTGACATCCGTGTTCTCGTAGATCTTAGCTACAGCATTGTAGAGACCAGCACCGAGGTAGATGAAAGCAGTGGCATTAGAAGGATCAGCCTGAGCAGCCTTGTAGTACCAGTTGAGCGCACCCTTCAGATCCTTGTCTTCGAGGATAGAGCCCTTGACGAGGAGAGCCGTAGCATCCTTGGGGTTCGCAGCAAGGCGATCATCGAGGAGCTGGTTCGCTTCAGCTTCCTTGCCGTTCTGCTGGTAGATGTTGACCAGGTTCACTAGGAAGTAAGGTTCATCAGGAGATACCTTAGCAGCCTCGATGAGCACGGGGATAGCCCCTACAGAGTCCTGCTTTGCGAAGAAGGCAGAGACAGCCCACTGGTGGACATCCTTAGGGTTGAGCGAGATCGATCCGAAGCGCTTGTAGAGATCGATGACACGGTCGTAGTTGCGCAGGGAGCTAGCAGCACCGATAGCGTAGTAGGCAGCGTTCATCGCCATGGAGTCCATCGTGGCTACATCCTTGTCTTCAGCGAAGAAAGGAGCCTTCTTGACATCGAGGAACTTCTCCAGAGCTTCGACACCCTCTGCATACTTGTTGTTCTGCAGGAACCATGCACCACCGTTGAAGAGCTGGAGGTAGTCGTTGTGCAGGACTTCCTGAAGCTTCTTGGTGTACTTGAGATTGACCTTACCCTTTTCGTTGGGCTGGCTTTCGATCTCATAGACCTTGAGCCATGAGGGTACGGAGGCGGTAAGAGCTACGTACATGGGGGTGCGATCGATGTTCTGATCGATAGCAGCCTTCTTGAACTCTTCGGTGTAAGCCTTATTCTCGATGAGCCCAGCTACATACCACGTGTAGGGGTCGTTCTTCGTCTCATCGTTGGCTAGAGCTTCCGTGATGAGTCGGCGAGCTTCAGCGAAGTCTGGCTTGTCGGAGTTAGCGATCTTCTCAGCTGACTTGACATTGGCTACCTGAGCAAACGCTCCAGCGGAGGTCATCAGACCTAGGGCAATAGCACAAACTAATTTCTTCATTTTCATTCGGTGTTAGTGTGTCTAGTTATTATTGTCTTCGTTGAGAGCTCGGTCGAGGAACTCCTGTGGGAGTTGATCGTGTAGAGCCTCACCTTGGATAGGAGTAGCTTCGGTGGAGGAAGAGGCTTCGTTGGTCACTTCGTCAGAGACTTCTTCTTCCTCTTCGGAGAGGACCTGGCAGACGGAGGCGATCTCATCCCCTCGTTTCTTCAGGTCAATGATACGTACACCCTGGGTAGCACGACCCTGGACGGAGATATCACGAGCATGGACACGGATCGTGATCCCGCTCTTGTTGATGATCATCAGATCGTGCTCATCGGTCACGGGACGGATCGCTACGAGTT
This sequence comes from uncultured Porphyromonas sp., assembly GCF_938039215.1. Classification (GTDB taxonomy): domain Bacteria; phylum Bacteroidota; class Bacteroidia; order Bacteroidales; family Porphyromonadaceae; genus Porphyromonas. The sequence continues at coordinate 22,635 of NZ_CALHVI010000050.1, forward strand.
CGCCCGTCTTGTCCGTGATGTTGAGGGTCTTCACACCCTTCGTGCCACGGTTAGTCTTGCGGTAGTCTTCGACCACGGAGCGCTTACCATAGCCCTGTTCACTGATGACGAGGATGGTCTCTTCGGTGTCCTGCGCTACGGTGAGCATACCGATGACTTCGTCTCGGCCATCATCGTCGAGGGTCATACCACGCACCCCAGTAGCATTGCGGCCCATAGCACGGACAGCGGACTCGTGGAAGCGTACTGCACGACCGTTGCGATTAGCGATGAGGATCTCGCTCTCACCGTCCGTCAGACCGACCCCTACGAGCTGGTCGCCTTCGACGAGGTTGATAGCGATGACCCCATTAGCACGGGGGCGAGAGTAAGCCTCCAGCAGGGTCTTCTTGATCGTCCCACGCTTGGTACAGAAGATGAGGTAGTGCGAGTTCACGAACTCAGTGTCTCGAGTGAGATTCTTCACACGGATGAAGGCATTGACTCGGTCGCCAGGCTCGATATTCAGGAGGTTCTGCAGTGCACGACCCTTGGCATTCTTTGCCCCTTCGGGGATCTCATATACCTTGAGCCAATAGCAACGCCCCATCTGAGTGAAGAGGAGCATCGTCTCATGCATCGAAGCCGAATAGATGTACTCGATGAAGTCTTCGTCTCGTGTATCGCTACCCTTAGCACCTACACCGCCACGAGCCTGTGAGCGGAAGTCGGAGAGAGGAGTGCGCTTGATATAGCCGTGGTGTGAGATGGTGATGACCATATCGTCATCGGCATAGAAGTCTTCGGGGTTGAACTCTTCGGCCGTGTAGATGATCTCGCTACGACGCTCGTCACCGTACTTCTCCTTGATCTCGAGGAGCTCTTCACGGATGAGCTGGGCACGTAGCTCCTTGTCGGCAAGGAGTGCTTTTAGTCGCTCGATCTCCTTCATCAGAGCAGCGTACTCTTCCTTCAGCTTTTCACGCTCAAGACCAGTGAGAGCACGTAGACGCATATCTACGATCGCACGAGCTTGGATCAGTGAGAGGGAGAAGCGCTCCATCAGGTGCTCGATGGCTTCCTGTGGTTCGCTGGCTGCACGGATGATGCGGATGACCTCGTCGATATTGTCTACGGCGATGATCAAGCCCTCGAGGATGTGGACACGCTCCTCGGCCTTGCGTAGCTCGAACTGCGTACGGCGGTAGACGACATCATGACGGTGCTCGACGAAGAGCTCGATGAGGTCACGTAGGTTGAGTAGCTGAGGACGACCCTTGACGAGGGCAATGTTATTGACGCTGAAGGAGCTCTGAAGCGCTGTCATCTTGTAGAGCTTATTCAGGACGACACCCGAATTAGCGTCACGCTTGATGTCGATGACGATGCGGATCCCCTTGCGGTTTGATTCGTCGGAGATGCCTGAGATGCCTTCGATCTTCTTCTCGGTGATGAGATCGGCTATGCCCTTGACGAGTTCACTCTTATTGACCTGATAGGGTATCTCGGAGACGATGATACGCTCGTGGTTGTTGTGCTCCTCGATCTCGCAGCGGCTGCGGATGACGATACGTCCACGTCCCGTCTCGAAGGCCTCACGTACGCCAGCATAGCCGTAAATGATCCCTCCGGTAGGGAAGTCAGGAGCCTTGATGTATTCGATCAGCCCAGCGGCATCTATCTCACCGTGGTGGTCGATGTAAGCCACGCAGGCATCGATGGACTCAGAGAGGTTGTGCGGAGCCATGTTCGTGGCCATCCCGACAGCGATCCCTGCGGAGCCGTTGACTAGGAGGTTGGGGAAGCGAGCGGGTAGGACGGTAGGCTCTACGGTAGAGTCGTCGAAGTTGTTCTGGAAGTCTACCGTATCCTTGTCGATGTCACGGAGCATCTCGCTCGCTAGGCGATTGAGGCGTGACTCGGTGTAACGCATCGCAGCGGGAGAGTCTCCGTCGATTGACCCGAAGTTCCCCTGACCTTGGACGAGCGGATAGCGGAGGTTCCAGGGCTGGGCAAGACGCACGAGGGTGCCGTAGATGGAGGAGTCTCCGTGGGGGTGATAGTACTTCATCACCTGCCCGACGGCGCTTGCGCACTTACGGGTGGGCTTGTCATAGGTATTCCCATCTTCGTTCATGGCATAGAGCACACGGCGGTGGACGGGCTTGAAGCCATCACGTACATCAGGGAGAGCACGAGAGACGATGACCGACATAGAGTAGTCTATGTAGGCAGTCTTCATCTCATCCTCGATGTTGATGTCTATAATTCTGTCTTCTCGATCCAGCATTCTAGTCTAAAAGTTGTATTCACAAGCGTAGGCACCTATGGGGTGCACTAACAAGGCTCTAAGATACTACTTTTTGGGCAAATATGCCCCATTTGCTTGGCATCCGTCCTTAGATCGCCATTTGGGCGCTGCTAATTTGTAGAGCAGAGCTGTCGGAGTAGGAGATCTCGCACAGAGGTGCTGGGCCAGAGGGATCGAGAGGGGTAAAAAAGAAACCCACGGTAGGTCGTCGAAAAAACCTACTGTGGGTCGCCTGACCGACCTACCGTGGGTCGCATCGACGACCCACAGTAGGTTTTTTTGAGCCTTACCCAAGGTCCCTCAGAATAGCGCATAGAGAGAGCTCTCTCGAAGGGGCGAGGGAAGGGCAGAGCTGGGCTCAGTGTAGCGAGAAGAGGAGGAAGAGATAGAGGAGGAAAAGTCCGAGGAGTATAAGAGCTCGGAGTACGAGGCAGAGCACTAGTGCAAGGAGCTCGGTGCGCCGAGTGATCGTCACTGCTCGCTGGAGGTCTCTGTCGCTGAGGGCGCGGTCTTCTTCGCCGATGAAGGGCTTGTCTACAACCTCACCGAAGTAGTCATGTGGCCCGCCAAAGCGACAGCCGAGCATGAGGGCAAGAGCCGCCTCGGGATAGCCCGAATTGGGGCTAAGGTGTCTTCGTCCGTGGCGGAAGGTCTTCGAGAGGAGATCGAGCCTTCCTGCAGAGAGGAGCATTAGGATGGCTGTGAGACGTGAGGGGAGGAGATTGGCTAGGTCATCGAGCTTGGCCGAGAAGTAGCCATAGTCTCGGTAGTGCTCGTTGAGGTAGCCGACCATCGAGTCCTGCGTGTTGATCATCTTGTAGGTGAGGATGCCAGGCATCCCGAAGAAGGCCCAAGAGAGCATCGGACCGACGACCCCATCGCTGAGGTTCTCCGCCAGCGTCTCTAGAGCAGCGGTGCGGATCTCTTGCTCGGAGAGAGCTCCCGTATCTCGCCCGACGATACGCCCCACTTGCTTTCGCCCTTCTTCGAGTGAGAGTCCAACGGCACGGAAGACACCCCGCACCTCGTCATGGAGCGTCTTCCCCGAGAGCATGTAGAAGATGAGGAGCGAGGAGAGGAGGCCATAGGCGAGGAGCAGGAGCACACCAGTCGATCCTTCCCCCAGCCAATAGCTAGCCTCTACCCTAGAGAAAAGTGCGAGGAAGACCAGAAGGGGAAGGAGGAAGGTCAGGAGTACCAAGCTCCCGTTGTAGACGAAACCTTTGAGCAGACGTGCCTTGCCGTGATTGAGGTGCTTCTCCCCCCAACCGATCAGGCGACCAAGGAAGATGATCGGATGGCCGAAGGTCGTAGGATCACCGAGAGCTCGGTCTAGGAGGAAGCCTAGGAGAAGAGGGGCGATGAAGGCCGGGAGTAGGAGATCGAGCATAGAGAGGGCTAAGGCTGTGAAGCGAGGAGTGTCTGTAGGTAGGCACGGAGCACCAAGGGGTGGCAGTGCTCCTGATCGTGGGCTGCGTAGACGAGGGTGACCCGCTCCTGAGCTCCGAGGCGGGCGAGGAAGTCCTGAGGCGCAGTCGAGGCCTCCAGCTCGGAGCGGTAGTCACGGGCGAACTCGTCCCAGCGGGCAGGATCGTGCCCGAACCATTGGCGTAGCTCCGTCGAGGGCGCTAGGTCTTTAGCCCACTCGTCGAGCTGGGCTCGCTCCTTGCTTAGCCCTCGGGGCCAGAGGCGGTCGACGAGTACACGGTAGCCGTCGGTGGGCAGGGTGGGCTCGTAGGCTCGCTTGAGAAGTAGTTCCATAGTCGCAGACTATTTATTGGCTTGGAAGAAGTCTCGAGGATAGGTGTAGCGGATATTGCCCTCATCGTCGATGAGGAGGACGGAGAGCTCACTCTCGGGGACGAGACGAGCGCCAGCTTCGTGGCAGGATTCAGTGATCTGATGCATGAAGCGGTCGAGGTCTTCAGCGCTGAGACCTTGCCATAGTTCGCGTGCCAGCGTCAGGCCGTCGATGAGGGTGTGGGCTCGATCGGTACAACCCGCCTTCGTGGCTACGGTGTGTAGGTAGGCCTTGTTCATGACCACCTTCTTGCTGTGGGTGTCCATGTTGCCTTCAGCGAGCTTCACGGCCTTGCCCAGCATGATACCCATATAGATCTTGGGTATGGAGAGGGAGGCGAGCTTCTCGAGGGTCTCCCCGATGAAGTTGCCGTACTGGACGAAGGACTGGAAGGGGAGGTCGGGGAAGGCCGCCTTGAGATACTTCTCGCTCTTAGCACCAGAATTGATGACGATGGTATCCGCCCCCAAAGCTACGGCTACATCCGCCTGACGAACGATCGAAGCAATGAAAGCCTCCGAAGAGAAGGGCTTGACTACCCCCGAGGTGCCGACGACGGAGATCCCATCGAGGATGCCTAGACGAGGGTTGAAGGTCTTAGTCGCTAGTTCCCGCCCTTGAGGGATGCTGATGGTGATATCCACCCCGCCCTCGGGATAATGACGACGCACGATGGTCTCCATCATCTGGCGAGGTGTCTTGTTGATCGCTGGGCCACCGATCTCCAGCCCTAGCCCAGGGAGCGTCACGACACCGACCCCTTCGCCTTGGAGGAAGTGCACTCCGTCATGCTCCTTGGTGAAGGCTACTTCGGAGCAGATCTCCGTGAGGTGGGTCACGTCGGGGTCATCGCCCGAATATTTGCGAGCCATCGCCCGATAGCCTCGTTCTGTTTGCTCCAGTCGCTCCACAGGGAGCTTGACCTCTTCTCCCGAGGGAAGGATGATCTCTGCCGAATCGATGAATTCCCCTTCGTGCAATAGAGCATGGAGGGCGGCCGCAGTGGCTGCGGTAGCTGTACTGCCCGTAGTGAAGCCCGTCTTCAGAGGGAAGAAGTCGGGACAGAGACGCTCTACCGCCTTCCTAAGACCTACGGGTCCGTGGACATGCTCGTAGTGCTCAGGCAGAGCAGGGCGTGTGATCATGTAGACGGGCACACCAGCAGCAAGGGCTGGAGCGATCTTCTCCTCGAAGAAGCCACTCTCGCCACTCTCCTTCGTGATCACAGCATCGGGCTGTATCTCGTCGAAAAGCGCTTGGTCTTCGCCCTCACGGAAGTAGCGTATATGACTGAAGGGAAACCCTGCAGCTTCTGCCTTCTCTCTAGAGTCGTCTCGGTCAAGGATGCGGAAGAAACTCTCGTGCTTCTCCCAGAAGGGCTTGAGGGGAACGAGCGTATTCACTCCCGTCAGAGCAAGGAGCCTTCGGCAGGGCTGCGCCTCTAGCTTCTCGATCATCTCCTGATAGCTAGCGCACTCGATGACCTGACCCGTACGCTCGCTGTAGCGCCGCTCATAGCGGACGACAGGGATAGATAGAGCGGCAGTGACTTCGCCGATCGTCTTGTGTAGGACAGCTGCGAAGGGATGGGCGGCATCGATGACTAGGCGGATATCCTTCTCTTGGATGAAGTCACGCATGACCTCGTGGGTCATTGCTCCCGAGACACGCTCTCCGTGTACAAGGTCTATCTGCTGTAAGTCGCCTTTGGTCGAGTAATAGTATTCCTTGCCAGATTCGTCAAGGATGGAGCTGACGATACGTCCCTCCGTGGTCCCTCCGAAGATGAGGATCATAAGTTAGGGTAAGGGTTAGTCTAGGCGAAGGCGTAGCTCATCTCTGAGCGTCTGGATGGTCTTGCCTAGGGTGGGGTGTAGGAATTGTGGGGCGATCTCGGCTAGTGGATCGAGGACGAAGAGTCGCTCCTGTAGGAGGGGATGGGGTAGGGTCAGTCGCTCCGTAGAGAGCACAAGATCGTCGTAGCAGAGTAGGTCGATGTCGATGGGGCGATCTTCGTACTGACCTGCCACGCTCTTTCGCTGACGACCCAGCTGACGCTCGATCTCTTGGGTCCTATCGAGTACATCCATCGCGGGGAGATCCGTCTCTACAGAGAGGGCGATATTGAGGAAGGGATGCTTGCTCTCGAAGCCCCAAGGCTCTGTCTCGATAAAGGGTGAGATGCCATCGACCGGCCCGATGAGCAGGTCGATGGCATCTATAGCCGCTCTAAGGAGCATCTCTCGATCTCCTTCGTTGCTACCTAGGGATAGGTAGAGCTTAGCCATGAGGTGGGTTAGTCCACGATGAGCATAGCATCACCGTAGGCTCCGAAGCGATACTTTTCCTTGATCGCTACGGCATAGGCGTGCATGGTCTCTTCGTAGCCTCCGAAGGCTGCCGTCATCATCAGTAGGATGGACTTCGACATGTGGAAGTTCGTCACCAGCGCATTGGGTACGTTGAACTCGTAGGGAGGGAAGATGAACTTACTTGTCCAGCCATCGAAGGCCTTCATATGGCGCTCCGTACCCGAAGCTGTCTCCATAGCTCGGAGGACAGATGTACCGACTGCACAGATGTTGCGCCCTGCAGCACTGGCAGCGTTGACGATGGAGCAAGCTTCTTCGGTGATGATCATCTGCTCGCTCTCCATCTTGTACTTGGTGAGGTCTTCTACATCGATGTCACGGTAGTTCCCTAGGCCATTGTGCACGGTGATGAATGCCTTGCGAATGTCCTTGATCTCCATGCGAAGGAGGAGCTCACGACTGAAGTGGAAGCTCGCAGCAGGCCCTACGACAGCACCCTCATGCTCTGCGAAGAGGGACTGGTAGCGATGCGCATCTTCGCTGTTGGGGCTACGGTTCATGTACTTGGGAAGAGGAGTCTCTCCCATAGCATAGAGCAGGCGACGGAATTCCTCCTGCGACCCATCGAAGAGGAAGCGCAGGGTACGTCCACGGGAGGTCGTATTGTCGATGACTTCGGCCACGAGCTCATCGTTCTTACCGAAGTAGAGCTTATTACCGATACGGATCTTACGAGCAGGGTCGACGACAACGTCCCAGAGCTTGAAGGCTGGGTTTAGCTCTCTGAGGAGGAAGACTTCGATCTGGGCACCAGTCTTCTCCTTATTGCCGTACATACGTGCGGGGAAGACCTTAGTATCGTTGAAGACAAAGACATCATCCTTGTCGAAGTAGTCAAGGATATCCTTGAAGTAGCGGTGCTCGATCTCTCCGGTCGTACGATGGAGTACCAGGAGGCGAGACTCATCACGGAAGTTCGTAGGCTTCTTAGCAATGAGGTTCTCGGGGATCTCGATCTCGAAGTGGCTCAGCTTAGTATCCTTCATTTCTATCTAGTTCTGTCTTGAGGGTTGGTTCGTTCTTATTCTTCGTCGGAGCGAGGAGCGACATGCTCTCTGAGGAAGGCTTGTATATCCTCCACTCGTAAGCATTGGTCGAGGGTGAAGTCGCCCACACGTGTACGCTGTAGGGCGGTGAGATGGCCTCCCGAGCCGAGGGCTGTACCGATGTCTCGGGCTAGAGCACGTATGTAGGTGCCCTTACTACAGACGACACGGATGCGGAGGTGGGGAAGGTCGTAATCGAGGAGTTCTAGCTCATCGATGACGAGCGTCTTAGCCTTGAGTTCGAAGTCACGACCCTTGCGAGCCAGATCGTAGGCACGTCGTCCGTCGACCTTTACAGCGGAGAAGGCTGGGGGTACCTGTTCGATGGTGCCGATGAAGCTCTTCAGTACCTCCTCTACCGCCTCACGGGTGATATGCTCGGTAGGGAAGAAGGCATCGGGCTCGGTCTCTAGGTCGAAGGTCGGAGTCGTCTGCCCGAGGCGTATGTCAGCGATGTACTCCTTGCGACCTGCTTGCAGTTCGTCGATACGCTTCGTATGCTTGCCTGTGCAGAGGATCATCACCCCAGTGGCTAGGGGGTCAAGCGTGCCAGCGTGTCCGACCTTGAGCTTCTTGATGCCTAGGTAGCGACAAGCCTCGCAGCGGAACTTATTGACTAGGCTAAAGGAGCTCCACGTCAAGGGTTTGTCCAGAGCGATGGTTGCTCCGGCGATGAGGTCGAGTTGCTCTGGCATCTTAGTTCAGGGAGATGTTAGCTCCGAGGAGGAGGGCAATAGCCATGCCAACGGAGAGGAGGATGCGGTAGTAGCCGAAGACACGGAAGCCATACTTCGTCACAAACTCGATGAAGAACTTGATGGCGAGTAGAGCTACCAAGAAGGCTACGATATTGCCCACAAGGAGCGTGTGCCAGTTCGCCTCGAAGACCCCACTCATAGCGGGATCCTTGTAGAGCTTGTAGCCCTTGAGCAGGGTAGCACCGAACATCGTCGGGACGGCGAGGAAGAAGGAGAATTCAGCAGCCTGTCTACGTGTCAGTCCCTGCTGCATACCTCCGAAGATCGTCGCCATGGAGCGAGAGACACCAGGCACCATCGCTAGGCACTGGAAGAGCCCGATGATGAAGGCATTCTTCGTCGTGACTGGGCGCTCGGTCTTGTGGGTGAAGATCCGATCGAAGTAGATCATCAAGATCCCTCCGAAGAAGAGCATCGCTAGGACGACCCACGTACTGCCGAGGAGGGTGTCGATCTTGTCGTTGAAGAGCGCACCGAGGATGGCTGCGGGGATACATCCGATGATCATCAGACCATAGAGCCGCCAGCCTCCGAGGCTCGTCGTTGGGTCAGGCTTTAGTCCGAAGATGGGGAAGGGCAGGAAGCGTCGGAAGTAATAGACGAGGACCGAGAGGATGGCTCCGAACTGGATCATCACGGTGAAGGCCTTGAGATAGTCTGTGCTCTCCATCCCGAGGATCCCCTCAGTGAGGATCATGTGACCCGTCGAAGAGACGGGGAGGAACTCCGTCAGCCCTTCTACGATGGCCAGGATGATGCTCTCTAGGATACTCATCGGGTAGCGTCCTCCCCTTTCTTGGTCGTTGTAGGCTTGACTAGGATGGCATAGATCATCAAGATGAAGCCAGAGAGGCAGATGATCGGAGCGACGACGATGCGTCGGCTACTGAAGATCTCGGGGCTGAAGGCGGTAGGATTTTCGCTCTGGCCTCCCGACATCAAGATGAAGCCGATGAGGATCAGGAGCAGGGAAGCTCCCATCAGGAGATAATTCTTTTTGCTGTAGAGCATTGGGATATGTAGATACAGTTGGATGGCGGACGAAGGAAAGGGGTTAGATCAGATGGATCTTACCCTCCTCCATGTGGATGTAGCGGCGTGTGGCTCGCCATGAGGAGACGAAGCTCACCAGCACTCCGACCAGTGGGACGCAGATGGCTACTGCGACGAGGTGCATCGGAGGGCAGATCTTGAGCAGTGCATAGCCGAAGGCTTCTTCGATGCCGAAGAGTGCTCCAGAGAGGAGAGCTAGTGCTAGGAGTGCGCCGACAAAGCCCTCAAGGACAGCCCTACGGATGAAGGGGCGGCCGATGAAGCCCGAAGTTGCTCCGATGAGTGAGAGGGTACGGATGCGCATGCGCTGGGAGTAGATGACGAGCCCGGTAGCAGTATTGATCTGTAGGAAGCTCACGATGAGGTGTAGCCCGAGGAAGATCCAGAGGACGAAGCGGATCGTCTGCAGGTTCTTCGAGGCGGAGACCCACTGCCCTTGTTGCTCTTCGAGCCCTTCAGCCGTCTTGAAGAGGGGCTGAGAGGCGATGATCTTCTTGATGCTATCGGGGTGGGTGTATTCAGCCTTGAGGAAGATCTTAGCCATGGGCACAAGCGGATTGTACCCGAGGATCTTCGTAGGATCTTCGCCGAGGATAGAGGTGAGGCTACGAGCTGCGCTGTCAGCACTGATGATCTGTACCTCACGCACACAGGAGAGGCTACGGATCTCAGCAATGGTAGCTTCGGGGTTGCTCCCCTCGTCTTGGGGAAGTTCGATGGTGAAGGAGATACGCCCACGCACCTCTTCACTCATCCCTTGCTCTAGGACATAGACGAGCCCCAGAGCGCCGAGCATGAAGAGCGTGACGGTGATGCTGATGAAGCTCAGGAGGCGAGAGTAGCGTAGCGTCGATGATTGTTTTGATTTGGGCGCACCCATATAGCTATGTATCGGTCTGACAAATGGCTTGTCCTGCTATCCCTCCTTGAGGTAGGGATACAACATGGACAATTTGCATGCAAAGATAGACATTCTCTGCACAAGGATCGCTGAGGCTCTGCCTCTCTGTAGTACATCCCTCCCTCCTAGCCTCCTACGGGCTGATCCTAGGAAGAGAAAATCGGTGTCGAACGAGCCCGCTCAGTACGGGCGTTTGGGAGGGGTGAAAAACGATCCACGGTAGGTCGCCGAAAAAACCT
>NZ_CALHVI010000051.1 GCF_938039215.1 uncultured Porphyromonas sp.
AGGTCGCCGAAGAAACCTACTGTAGGTCGTCGATGCGACCTACCGTGGGTCGGTAGGCCGACCTACCGTAGGTTTTTTTCGGGGGCTCTCTAAGGTCCGTCTCTGAGCGGGTGTTTCTACACAGGAAATCCTTGCCTGAAGGCCTTCTATAATCGATCGAAATAAAAAGTCTTTCCCTAAGTGGATTGATCTTCGACAATAGAGCCATCGTCAAGGTATTTTAAAAGTAGGCAGAGGGCTACTCATACGTATGAGTAGCCCTCTGCCTACTTTGTGGGAATCAGGTTCATTTCAGGCTCTTTACTTCTTCATAGACAAGGCTTCATGAATCTACACCATTGTTGTTTAGCGGCACAGATAGGCAACATCGGGATATCGAATCATTCGAAATTGAAAACCTCCCACTATGGGGTGGATTACGTTGGGCTTCCCTTGTGGTCGAGAAAACATCTGCATGCTTTTCGCTGCTCTATTTTCATGCAAAGGTTGGATTTCCCTCCATCCAAAAAGGGCTTTCTTCTGTTTATATTCATCGAAAGAGATCCCCTTGTCGAGACACCATTGAATCGAATCACAACACTGGTTATAGGCCTTGCTGTATTTGGTTTCGGTATGTCCTCTTCTTGGGGTGAACGGCTTGACAGAGCTTTCCTGAGCACGTGTAAGTTCACAGAATACAATGTACTCATTACCTATTTGAGGGGTCACAACGAAATCGCAACGTCTTCCACCTTGAATACCAAGATCCCCTAGAAGGAGATCAAAAGATAGGATCTCTGCACCACAGGAGCTATCAGCTTGGCTTAGCTTCATGTCCCCCTCTGAATCGGTGCATAGACATTCACTGAGGTTGGCTACTGTGCAATCTTCCTTATCTCGTAGAGCAAAAGTACTTCCATTAGGAGTCATAGTATAGCTTGTCGAATCGATACATCCATGACGCTCCCGATTGATCCAGCCTTGTAGCCTAGTGCGGAAATTACTCATGATCTCCAAGACTCACATACTCATTGTAGATATCCTCCATCGCCTCAGTTAGGGGGAAGGTGTCGAGGACAAGTTCGCCCGTGTCCTCATCCTTCCCGATGAGCGGAAGGGCGGTGCCATTCTCAAGTAGGTAGACATCAAAGTCTTCCTCTTGCAATCCGATCTTACCTAATCGGCTCTTACGCAGTAGCACATTGATGTAGTTGGCTATGTAAGGGCTGTGCGTAGCGATCATTAGGGACATCTCTCGGTCAGCTTTTTTGTTGACAAATGCTTCTTCAACGGCGAGGTTAAGCAGAGCACACTGAGCTGTAGGGAAGAGATTTAGCTCAGGCTCCTCAATATAGAGATGCACGTGGAGCGGTAGCTCCATGAGCTCCATGGTTGGCTGGAATTTGACCAGTCGATCACTATCAAAGAGGTATGACAGAATGGATCGACGAAGAGCTCCTGCAAAAGAAAAACCTTGAGCGAAGTACTGGAGTAGTGAGACAATCGGTGTAGATGTCTGTATCCCAGATGAAGCGTATTTCAACTCAATTTCAGGTGCCTCATTTTCGGAGCTATTAGAGACAAGGTAGCGCATCTGGTTGTTACCTGCCTTTTTTGCTGTTAGTCGGAATCCTAGGTGCTTTAGATCTAGATTGGGGGTGACATTGAGCGCATCCTGTAAGTCTGCGAGGGTATCGTTGAAATAAAACCCAAGGTCATTTCGACCCGTTGATCGCCCAGATAAGAATACAGGCATTGCTCCACGTTCCTCGACGACATAGGCCTCCTTAAAGAAGCGTAAATGCTCGTTCTCAATACGGAACTTGTTTTGAAGTTTCCCCCCCTTATATCTGATGGTGTAGTGTGCCCCGCTATGGTAAGCTATATACTCAATCTCCGAGTTTTTCGAAATAGCAGTCTTTAGACCATCCTTTAGGAGGTTCTTGAATCCTAAGTTGAATGGAGAACGACTAATCGCCGAGTTAAGTAGATAGGAGCGGATATTCTCCATCTTGTAAATGTAGCGCATGAGGGCAAGAACCTTCATCAGGGTACTCTTACCTGTTGCCGAGGCCCCGATCAATACGGTCAGCGGACGGATATCGTCTATGCGTAGCTCTCGGATTGGACCAACGTTCTTGATGTATATGGACTCTTTGAAGGACATTCTGGAGGTGAAATTGGAGGTTTCTTCGGAGCAAAGGTAGTAAAAGGAATATAGTTCTTCGAAGCGAATGCGCAACGAGAATTTATTGAAGGTCCAGG
>NZ_CALHVI010000052.1 GCF_938039215.1 uncultured Porphyromonas sp.
AGAGCTTTGATATGCTTGGGCATCCTAAGTATAAGCTAGGCGAAGAGCTGTGACACGTGTAGGTGAACGGGCGAATCTATACGAGGCGTTGGAGCGGGCGAGTTAGTTACCTTCCGAAGTGATTGTGGACATCCATCCTGCTTACACTCTTACCCTCGCTGGAGATCAGCCAAGTGTTGGAATAGTCCACCAATACGTAACCACCAGAGAAGCGCGATACACCTACGAGACAAGAGAGATCTCCCAGTCCTTCGGTGCAAGTCCACAGTACCTTGGCCGTTTGGGCATCTAGGCATCGGAGCATCCACTTGGCATCGGCTGCCGCCGTAGGCTTGAAGGCGATGAGGATCTGGTCGGCCGACTCATGAATTACTTTGGGTGAAAAGTAGTAGGCTCCTGGAGTAAAGTCTTCATAGCTCTGCAGAAGCGAGTGTTCCTTGTGGTAGTTGCTGACAAAGATCTTTTTAGGATAGTATGAATGAGAGTCATTCTCCCAGCCGAAGGACGGAGTATGACGAGGGTAACCAGCCTGCTCTAGGACATGATAGCGCACGAGCTGAATCTGCTGATCCTCGTAGTCAGTGGTCTGGTCGGAGAAAACGAAGTGGGTAGTGAGCTTAGGCTCGGGAAGCTTCTCCTCATAAGCATCGAAAACAGACTCCTCTGAGTAGAGCTTATTGGCTATGGGATAGTAGACAAAGCTCTTCCCCAGATTCGTCTTACCCTGCAACGCATCCCCATACTGAGGGTAGTAGAAGTCCAGCTCACCAAAGCCCTCAGTGAACTCAGGGCGCTTATAGTCTTCACCATGAATCTCCTTCACATCCAGCGTCGAGCGGTCAATGGCATAGAGGTGCTGCTTGTTAAGGATGACATAGAAAATCCCATCCGCAAACTGGCGTCCATCCGTCAGGCTGACTCGTCCCGTCACCTCTGGGAGCAGAAGCTCCTTTATGACCTCATGCGTCTCTCCATCCAAGAAGTACATGAAGCCCTTAGCATTATCCCAGTCCCCTACGGACTCCTTAGGGCGAGCAGAGCCACAGACCAGGACAATGGGTCGTCCCGCAGTGCTGGTGAAGGTCATGAGCTGCTCACAGGCGAGGGACACCCCTTTATCATCGCTACTATTCCTCGGGGCAGACCCTCCGAAGATCCCTAAGGCGATGATAGGGATGATGGTCATGAACGAGAAGAAGAACGCGAGCGCAAGGAGGATAAGGACCTTACGTCTAGGGCTCGCTGTGACCGTATTCCAGAGGGAAGAGATGGAATTCGAGCGATCAGCCCCCGTCTCGATCTTGTGATGGATGGTGATATCATCCGAGTCGAGGTAGAACTCCGTCGAGCAGCTGTCGCAGCGGTAATGGTCCTCGCTAATCTTTGTGGCGCGCGTGCTACCACACTGGGGACATTTCAGAGCTTTGATATGCTTGGGCATCCTAAGTATAAGCTAAGAGAAGAGGTATGATACGTGTAGGCGAGTAGAGGGATATATATGAGAGGCTAGAGTGGCAGAGTTAGCGTCCCTCGATGCGCTTGCGGTAGTCCGTGCTACTCACGAGCTTGCCATCGTTGGAGACGAGGTAGGCCTCCGAGTAGCCCACCAACACATAGCCTCCAGAGAAGCGTGACACAGCTGCTCCGTTTTTGAATCTATCCTCTTCATCAGAGAGGCTCCAGAGCACCTTCCCCGCCTGAGCATCCAGACATCGGAGCATATGCTTAGCCTCGGAAGAAGCTGAGGGCTTGAAGGAGATGAGGATTCGGTCGTCTGCCACATGAAGGACTCGGGGCGAGAAGTAGTAAGCCCCAGGTGTCAGATCTTCATAGCCCTGCAGACGTGCGCGCTTCTCGCCGTAGGATGGGATCAAGACGGTCTTACCGAAATCGCGTCCACTCCCACGCTCCCAGCGAAACCTCGGATATTCCCGAGGGTAACCATCCTGCTCTAGAGTGCTATGACGTATGAGCTGGAGCTGCCTATCTGGATAGTCAGAGGATTCTATCGAGAAGGCGAAGTGCGTAGCTACCTTAGGAGTAGGGAGCGATTCCTGAAGAGCATCATAAGCCTCCTTCTCGGGGTAGAGCTTATCAGCAACGGGGTAGTAGACAAAGCGCTGACCTAGATTCGTCTTGATCTTCAGCGCATCCCCATACCGCACATAGTAAAATACCACCTCTGCAAAACCCTCATTTAGCTCGGGGCGCTTATAGTCCTCTCCATGGACCTCCTTCATATCGAGCGTCGAGCAGTCTATTCTATAGAGGTGGGCTTCATTGAAGATGACGTAGACAGCCTCATCCGCAAACTGGCGCATATCCAGCTTTTGGATTCGTCCCTTCAAATCAGGAAGTTCGATCTCCTTAACGACCTCTTGAGTCTCTCCATCATAGAAGGACACGAAGGCTTGATCATCATCGACATGGCTTGAGCTCATTGGGCGAGCAGACCCAAAGAGCACCACGATAGGACGTCCCGCAGTCGTGGTAAAGGTACCAAGCTGCTCTAGGCTGTAGGACGTACGATCATCTCCATAGCCATAGGCTCCAGCGGTATAATTGCTGGAGCTCCCAGAGACGATGTACCCCATGATGGCCATGAACGAGAAGAAGAGCGTGATCGCAAGGATGATAAGGACGTTGCGTCTAGGGCTCGCTGTGGCCGTATTCCAGAGGGAAGAGATGGGATTTGAGCGATCTGCCCCCGTCTCGACCTTATGATGAACGGTGATATCATCCGAGTCGAGGTAGAACTCCGTCGAGCAGCTCTCACAGCGATAGTGATCTTCACGAATCTGTGTAGCGCGCGTGCTGCCACACTGGGGACATTTCAGAGCTTTGATATGCTTGGGCATACTACACTAGAGAGCAGTAGATAGATGTGAGTGAAGGACAGACCTCTGCACCTCCGCAATAGAGGATACACCAAGAGCGTCCGCATCTGGCGAACCCTCTTGGTGCATACCGTAGATAGAGTGAAGACGTAGGCCTATTAGATGAAGGTAGCGAACTCCTCCATAGGGTTGCGCACCTTCTTCATCTGTCCCAGCCAGTCACGCTCGGGGTCGGCATAGCCGAGGTAGAGGAGCGAGACACTGCGAAGACCCTTCTCACGCAGACCGAGGAGTTCGTCGACGAGCTTAGGATCGAAGCCTCCGATGGGAGTGCTGTCGATCTTGAGTTCTGCTGCTTGAGCCAGAGCAAGACCTAGGGCGATGAAGCTCTGATCAGCAGCGTGCTGGAACTGCTCTTCCTTGGTCATCTCACCGAACTTCTCCTTGAGCATGTCCGTATAGCGCTTGAAGCGACCACGTACGAGCCCACGCTCATCGGTCGTCCGGTCGTAGATCGCATCAATACGCTCGGGAGTATATTCGTCCCAAGCGGCGAAGACGATGACGTGCGAGCACTCACGCATGCAGTCAGGGTTCAGTGCCCCTTCGACCATCTTCTCCTTGAGCTCTTGGTCACCGACGACGATGAGGCGGAACTGCTGGAGTCCCGAAGAGGTAGGAGCAAGACGAGCAGCTTCGACGATCTTCATGAGATCTTCCTCACGGAGCTTCTTCGTAGGGTCGTATGCCTTCGTGGCGTGGCGCCACATGAGGTCTTCTAATAGAGCCATATTATCCTTTGTGTTTAATGATTGATATCTATACAGCCATAAAGATACGTACTCTTGGCGAGCTAAGGCTCATATACGACTCATCTATATAAGGTAGAGGCTACCTCTTCCCTAGCTGGGAAGTGATAGCCTCTACACATACTCTGTATGGTGTAAGGGAAGGACTAGCGCGTACCCTTACGTGACCAGCCGAACTGTAGGCCGAAGATGAAGACCACGAGGAGCAGTTCACCGACACCGAGGATCAGGTCACCAGGCATACGCATCCAGCGGATCAGCTGCATATACTCCTGCTGCATGAAGTCGGCCGAGCGTGCGGACCAATAGGCATTCGTGATCGATTCATGTGCCTGCAGGATACCGATGGGCAGGACACTCACCGTCACCATGAGGAAGAGGCCAATATTGATCATCCAGAAGGCCGTACCTATGAGCTTATCGTTCCACTTGTAGTCAGGGTAAAGCCCACGCAGGCAGAAGAGCATCAGCCCGATCCCCAGGATACCATAGACTCCGAAGAGCGCTGCGTGCCCGTGGACAGCCGTCGTATTGAGCCCCTGCAGGTAGTAGAGCGCAATAGGAGGATTGATAGCGAAGCCGAAGATCCCTGCACCGAGGAAGTTCCAGAAGCACATAGCGATGAAGCAATAGATCGGCCACTTGTAGGCCTCGATCCAATCCGTTGCCTTAGAGAGTCGGTAGTTGTGATAAGCTTCCATCCCGATGAGCACCAGCGGTACGATCTCCAGCGCACTGAAGGTCGCCCCAAGGGCTAGCACGGCGGTAGGTGTCGCACTGAAGTAAAGGTGATGGAAGGTACCTAGGATCCCGCCCGCGAGGAAGATGATCGTCGAGAAGAGGACCGACACGGTAGCCGACTGGATACGTAGCAGACCAAGGCGGCAGAAGAGGAAGGCAGCCACGACGGTAGCGAACACTTCGAAGAAGCCTTCTACCCAGAGATGGACGACCCACCAGCGCCAGTACTCAGCGATAGCCATGTGCGTCTGACGGCCGTACATCAGCCCTGCAGCGTAGAAGAAGGCGATAGCGAGCGAAGCGATGATGAAGAGTGTCAGGAGGTGGCGGTTCTCATCCTTGCGCTTGAGGGCGGGGATCAGAGCACGGATCATGAGGAAGAGCCACAGGACAAGGCCCACCAGCAGGAGGATCTGCCACAGACGACCAAGCTCGACATACTCGTAGCCCTGATGTCCGAGCCAGAAGTTCTCGATGAGGCCGAGCTTCTGCATGACACCGAGCCACTGCCCGACGAGCGAACCAGCGACGACGAAGATGAGTGCCCCGAAGAGTACGTTCACCCCGAGGCGCTGATACTTCGGTTCGACCCCAGAGACAGCAGGAGCTATATAGAGACCCGTGGCTAGCCAAGAGGTAGCGATCCAGAGGATGGCCAGCTGTACGTGCCAGCTACGAGAGACCGCCTGAGGGAGGAAGTCCTGGATAGGCAGACCGAAGAGCGCATCCCCTTCGACGCCGTAGTGCGCCGTGATCGCTCCGAGTACCATCTGCACGAGGATCAGGATCGAGACGATCCAGATATACTTCGTCGTGGCACGCATCGAGGGCGTGGGCTTCATCCCTCGGAGCGGGTCGGAGGTGGGCAGTACACCTAGCTCGTCCTCCTTGGACTGAGCATAGTAGTAGACCAGGATCCCGACGCAGAAGAGGAGCATCAGTACGCTGAAGCCCGACCAGAGGTGGAGCGAAGTAGGAGCGACATTGCCGATCGTAGGGTCGTGGGGCCAATTGTTCGTATAGCTCACATCCGACCCAGGGCGATCCGTCACACATACCCACGAAGCCCAAGCGAAGAAGGCGCTCATCTGTGCCATCTTGTGCGGATCTTCCAGACTCTTCTCTCTCAGAGCGTAGGCTGATCGGAGCTTAGCGAACTCTGGCGAAGGATCGCCGAGGAAGAGCTGAGCGTAGTAGGCTCCCAGCTCACGGGCTACTTCGCCTCGGAGCTGTGAGTAGGTGATGATCCCCGTCTTTTCGTCGAAGGTATTCTTACGCACCTCTTCTCTGAGGAGGGTCTGATACTTCGCCTGCTCTGCTGCGGGGAGCTGGGCATAGTTGAGCCCGTCCCGCTCGGCGAGCTTCTTCAGCAGGAGCTCGGCTTCACGGTGGAGGTAGTCGGCCGACCAGTCGGGAGCAATGTACGCTCCGTGGCCCCACACACTACCGACGGTCTGCCCACCGATGGACTGCCATACATTCTGGCCATCCTTGATGTCTTGGCCTTCGAAGAGCGTCGTACCATCCGTCGTCACCACCTTCTCGGGGAAGGGGGGCATCGTGCGGAAGATCTCCAGCCCGAAGAAGCCAAGCACTGCGAACGACAGTAGGATCACCGTCGCCAGCGCATACCATAGTTTCTTTGGTGTCATAATTGCTTATTTGGCTTGTTAAACATTAACGTATATTTACATTAAGTGATTAGTTATACCGTTTGAGTCGGTTAAATATAATTCTTTCCATGATATACGCATGATTTTTCGCAAAATTCTTTCACGGCTCAGGCGGGAGAGGTCGCTCCAGAAGCGACGAGAAGGCTAGGCGCTGGGATTAGGTGGTTAGCTACCTGAGGAAGGGCTTCAGAGAGGTGCTAGTGGTGAGATTTTGGCGACTGGGGGTGTTCTTCGGGGAAAAAGAAGGGATTCGGGAGCCGTCTGTCGAAGGGTCGAAGCCCTTTCCTTGAGAGAGTGAAAAAGAAACCTACTGTAGGTCGCCTTTGCGACCCACGGTAGGTCGTCGATGCGACCCACAGTAGGTCGCAAAGGCGATCTACCGTGGGTCGTTTTTGCCCCCTTCAGAAGGCCCGTGAATACAGGGGCTCTGGAGCGCCCTGCGTGACCTTCTTTTTTCCTTGACCGAAGGCGTAGAAATACCACGACTACTTTGTATCTTTGCTCCTAAGGTGAGGCTTCCCACTGAGCTACCGCTCCCTGAGCTTCTCCCACTATACAACTTATACATCATATCAAACGCTATGAAACGAACGACTACGAGCCTTGCCTTGGTCGCCCTCTGCCTCACCGCCACGACGGTGGGAGCTCAGACGCTGACCGAAGGGAAGCGCTATGGAACACATTCGCTGAGCCGTCCCGTGATGATCGATTCGGTCGATGTGAACAACCAGAAGTTCTCCATCTCCTCCCTACTGAAGACAGCCTACAAGACCGAAGGGCTGAAGGGCACTGCCACCATAGCCTCGCCCAAAGGCTTCTTCTACATCCCGAAGGCTAAGCCAGGGAGCAATAGCTTCACCACCTTCTCCTTCTCCCTCATCGCTCCGAGCTACACCAAGGGAGAGCTTCGCCTCTACGGCCGTGCTCGCTATGCCGTCTACGATGGCGAAGAGCTCCTCGGCTCCAACGAGGACAAGCTAGCGAGCTCCGACACCGTCCCCGCAGTCACCATCCCCCTGACGCTGATCGCTACGAACAAGGATCTCGTCGTGAAGGTGCTCGACGCAGGCGACGATGAAGCGCATGCGGACTTCAAGCTCACCTTCGAGCCCGAGAAGGGTCTTCCCGAGCTTGACCTGCAGGCAGCGAAGGAGGATGTACGCTATATCAACTGGAACTACCTCACCCACGGCAAGCGTCTCTACTATGTCAATGTCTCGCCCTCGGGGAAGTACGTCCTGGTGACCTACGCTGAGCGTGCTCCGAAGAAGGGGGTGACCTACGAAGAGATCCGAGAAGCCTCCACGGGCAAGGTCCTTCGCACCACGCAGTCGCTCTACGGCGCAGAATGGCTTCCTAATGAGGATGTCCTCGTGATGAAGTCCACGACCCGAGCCAGCACCCAGCTCGTCAAGATCGATCCCGTCTCAGGGAAGTCCACCGTCTGGATCGACAAGATCCCCGGCGAAGACTTCATCGTCAGCCCCGACGGTCGCACCATCTATATCTATGAGGAAGTGAAGGGTCCCGAGAAGGACAAGCTCCTCATCCGTCGCCTCTTCCCCGACGACCGCCAACCCAAGGCACGTGACCGCCAAGCGCTCTACCGCTACGACATACCTACCGGCATCTACGAACCCGTCCTCTACGGGCATCGCTCCACAGCGCTCCTAGACATCTCGCCCGACGGGAAGCAACTCCTCCTCGGGCTCTACACGAAGGACTGGCAACACACGCCGTTCGACGAGACGACCCTCCTTCGCTACACACCCGCCACGGGGAAGGTAGACACCATCTTCTCTCGTGAGATCGAGATCGCTCAGGCTTACTTCATCCCTGGCACGGAGGATATCCTCGTGACGGGTTCGCCCAATTGCTTTAAGGGGGTCGGGAACGTCCTCCCCGACGGGCGCACGGGCAATGGCTACCAGCACGAGCTCTTCCGTGTCAATAGCTCCACGGGGAAGGTCACTCCTCTGACCCGAGACTTCGACCCCACCGTAGAGCAAGTCCAGTACCACGCTAAGAGCAAATCCTTCTACCTCCTCACCGACAACGGTAGCCGCCAGAGCCTCCACCGCCTCGACCTGAAGACCAATAAGATCCACACCATCAATGCTAAGGAAGATGTGGTGAGAGGCTTCAGCGTCGCCTCGGCGGGCAATACCTTCTATTACTTCGGGCAGAGCCTCAACAATGCCGACCGCCTCTATAGCCTTGAGCCTTCGGGCAAGAGCAAGCTCATCTGGGACATCTCGGCAGAGAAGCTCCGTGGGGTGAAGTTCACGCCCGCCAAGGACTTCATCTATCGCACGCCCGACGGCGTAGACATCGACGGCTGGTACTACCTGCCCCCCAACTTCGATCCGACGAAGAAGTACCCGATGGTGGTCTATTATTATGGAGGGACGCTTCCGCTGAGTCGTGAGCTGGAGACGACGTACGACCTGGCGATGTTCGCCGCACAGGGCTATGTCGCCTATTCGCTCAACCCTCGTGGTACCGTCGGCTACGGGCAAGCCTTCGCTGCTGACCACCTGAACGCTTGGGGTACGAAGACTTCGGACGACATCATCGGGGCGGTGAAGGCCTTCGTCGCCGCTCACCCCTTCGTCGATGCCAAGAAGATCGGTTGCGCTGGGGCAAGCTATGGCGGCTTCATGACGCAATACCTTCAGACCCGCACGGATCTCTTCGCAGCTGCGGTGAGCCATGCGGGCATCAGTTCGATCTCGAGCTATTGGGCAGGGGGTTATTGGGGCTTGAGCTACAGCTCGGTGGCCTCGGCAGGAAGCTTCCCTTGGAACAATCCCGAGCTCTACACCAAGCACAGCCCGCTCTTCAATGCGGATAAGATCCACACCCCGCTGCTGCTCCTGCACGGCACGTCCGACGTGAACGTCCCTCCCAGCGAAAGCACGGCGCTCTACAATGCGCTGAAGATCCTAGGGCGCACGGTCGAACTCATAGAAGTCACGGGCGAAGACCACCACATCCTCGAGCCCGACCGTCAAGCCCTTTGGATGCAGACGATCCAGGCTTGGTTCGCCAAGCATCTGCAAGGCAAGAGCGAGTGGTGGGATCACCTCTATCCGAAGACCCCGCTTGACCTCTAAGCCCCGCCTTCCGCTCCTAGGCCTCGGCCTTCCTTCTCAAAGAGCCCTGCGCCCCGCCCTATCCTCGAGATAGAGCGGGGCGCAGGGCTTTTCTTCCCCGAGGCACTTCCCCTTCTTCTTCCTTTGAAGCGAAGGCCTCCGTCATCCCCCAAATCGGGTCTATTCCTTCGCCCGTCAAGCCCCCCTTCTTCGGGCACAAAAACACCCTTCCTCAGAACCCGAATTCCCAGCGAGTTTGGAAGGGGTAAAATTTCCGTATATAAGAAAATTTATTTCCGCATATACGGAAAAATATTTTCGCATATGCGGAAATTTATTTCCTTGCGGAAGAAAATTTTTCGCCGTGCGGAAGGAGAAAAATTTTCGTGCCCACGCAAGGAAATTTCTATGCGCACAAAAATAAATTTTCGTGCGCACGGAAATATTTTTTTGTGCGCACGGAAATTTGTCGCCATGCCCACGGAAGGAAATTTGCTTGCGGAAGGAAGCGAATTTCCTTGGGCAAGGGAGGATGCCGCTCGGGGCAGAGGAGGACAAAGGGAGGCGAAGGGCTTGTACCTTGGGCGGGACACCGAGGGGGCGAAGTCTGCCGTTATAACCTTGGGGCGAGCCCCATCAGTTTTATGTATCTTCGCACATCATGAATACAAATAAAGTCTATCAGATCCTTTGGGCCGACGACGAGATCGACCTGCTCAAGCCACACATCCTCTTCCTCAAGGACAAGGGCTACGAAGTCACCCCCGTCTTGAGCGGAGCCGATGCCATCGAAGCCGTCCAAAGTCAGACCTTCGACCTGATCTTCCTCGACGAACACATGCCCGGCCTGACGGGCCTCGACACCCTCCAGCGAATCAAAGAACTTCGCCCCTTCGTGCCCATCATCATGGTCACCAAAAGCGAAGAAGAAGAGCTGATGAACCAAGCCATCGGCGGCAAGATCACCGATTACCTCATCAAGCCCGTCAATCCCAATCAGCTCCTCTTGGCCCTGAAGAAGAACCTCCACCAGAGCTCCATCATCAACGAAGCTACGATGATGAACTACCGCCAAGAGTTCGCCAAGCTCAGCGCTCAGATGAGCGACCGCCTCTCCGTCGAAGAATGGAAGGAGCTCTACCGCCGCCTCGTGCATTGGGAGCTCGAACTCGAGGAAGGCGACCCGCAGATGAAGGAACTTCTCGAGATGCAGAAGACCGAAGCAGGCCGCCTCTTCGCCCGCTTCATCAGCCGCAACTATGAGGGTTGGATACGTGAACCAGAGACGCGTCCCTTGATGAGCCCCGACCTCTTCAAGACGAAGGTCTTCCCCCTCCTTGACTCGGGAGAGAAGGTGTTCTTCATCCTCATCGACAACTTCCGCTACGACCAGTGGGAGTCGGTCAAGGCGATGCTGAGCGAATTCTACACCTTCGACGAAGACCTCTACTTCTCCATCCTCCCCACGGCGACGCAGTACGCCCGCAATGCGATCTTCTCCGGATTGATGCCGCTGGATATTGCGAAGATGTTCCCCGAGCTGTGGGTAGACGAGGAGAGCGAAGAAGGAAAGAACCTCAACGAGGAACCCATGATCCAGACCCTCCTGCAGCGCTACCGCAAGAACTATTCCTTCTCCTATAATAAGGTCTACGAAGCACGCTTCGGCGAACGCCTGCTTTCGAACCTCAATAGCCTCAAGCAGTACCCGCTCAACGTCATCGTCCTCAACTTCGTCGACATGCTCTCCCATGCCCGCACCGAGAGCAAGATGATCCGTGAGCTGGCCAATACCGAGGCCGCTTACCGCTCGCTGACGAAGAGTTGGTTCCGCCACTCGACGACCTACAACCTCTTCAAGCACATCGCCGAGATGGGCTACCGCGTCATCCTCACCACCGACCACGGTACCATCCGTGTCAAGAACCCCGTGAAGATCGTCGGCGACAAGAATACCAATACCAACCTCCGCTACAAGGTCGGCAAGACCCTTTCGTACAACCCCAAGGAAGTCTACGAAGCCCTAGTCCCTGCGAAGATCGGCCTCCCGCAGTCCAACCTCTCCGACCACTACGTCTTCAGCTACAGCGATGACTTCTTCGCTTACCCGAATAACTACAACTACTACGTGCAGTACTATCGGGACACCTTCCAGCACGGAGGTATCTCCCTCGAAGAGATGCTTATCCCGCTGATCTCCATGCAGCCGAAGCACAGATAGAACTACTTATATCCCCAGACTGAATGATCAGAAACATCGTATTAGACCTAGGCGGTGTCCTCTTCACGCTCGACCGTGAGGAGGCACTCCGCCGCTTCTCCGCCCTCGGGGTGCCTAACGTCGAGAAGATGCTTGACCCCTACCTGCAGAGCGGTTACTTCCTGCAGGTGGAAGACGGACGAATGACCGAACCTCAGTTCCGTGCAGCCCTAAGCGAACTCTCGGGGCGGGAACTAACCTATGACGAGATCGCTCATGCCTACTTCGGCTTCCTGAGCAAGGTCGATGCCTACAAGTTCGACTTCATCGAGGAGGAACTGAAGGACTACCGCATCTTCATCCTCTCCAATACCAATCCTTATGTCATGGACTTCTGCGAATCGGATCGCTTCCTGCCTAGCGGTAGGACGCTCTCTTCCTTCTGCGTGAAGAAGTTTGCCTCCTGCGAGATGGGGATGGTCAAGCCCGAGCGTCGCTTCTTCGAGACGATGCTCCGTGAGGGGGACATGATCCCCGAAGAGACGCTCTTCCTCGACGATGGTCCCGCCAACGTAGCCATGGCCCGTGAGCTCGGGATACACGCTTACCAGCCTCAGAATGGAGAGGACTGGAGAGACCGAGTGCGCCAGCTCCTCCTTGAGCTGAACCAGCACAGATAAGTTTGGCTATCTTTGTACCTCGTAAAGAGTAAGCAACTAATCATTTATATACATCATCAACGAATCATGAAGAGAATTGTACTGATCCGTCACGGCGAAAGCGTGTGGAACAAGGAGAACCGCTTCACGGGGTGGACCAACGTCGACCTCTCCGAAAAGGGTGTCGAAGAAGCGAAGAAGGCTGGGGCTATCCTCAAGGAAAATGGCTTCCGCTTCACGCAGGCTTACACCTCTTACCTCAAGCGTGCCGTCAAGACCCTCAACCAAATCCTCGACGTAATGGATCTCGATTGGATCCCTGTAGAGAAGAGCTGGAGACTCAACGAGAAGCACTACGGTATGCTTCAGGGCCTCAACAAGGCTGAGACGGCTGAGAAGTACGGCGATGCTCAGGTCAAGATCTGGCGCCGCAGCTACGACGTGCCCCCTACGCCCCTCGAAGCTACTGACGAGCGTGCTCCTCAGGCTGACCCTCGCTACGCAGGTGTCGTCCCCGCTTACCTTCCTCTGACGGAAGCGCTCTGCCACACGGTAGCTCGTACGCTCCCCTACTGGGAAGACAAGATCTTCCCCTCGCTCATGCAGCACGACGACGTCCTCGTCGCAGCCCATGGTAATAGCCTTCGTGGTATCATCAAGGTCCTCAAGGGGATCTCTGACGAAGACATCGTAGAGCTCAACCTTCCTACGGCAGTGCCTTACGTCTTCGAGTTTGACGATGAGCTCCGCCTTGTCAAGGACTACTTCCTCGGTGACCCCGAAGAGATCAAGAAGCTCATGGAAGCTGTCGCTAATCAGGGCAAGAAGGCTTAAGCCTCTTCTCTCCCCAAGACACGAAGCAGGGGCCTCAGACTACACCGCTAGTCTGAGGCCCCTCTTGCATTCAATAGCCCCCCGAAGGAGCTTCTCACAAAATACGTAACTTAGTGACACTATTCACGCTACACGATCTACACTATGGCTAAGATACTAGTGGCCTTCGATACCCGAGACGAAGGCTTTGAGAAGCTCGGCAGTGAGCACGAGATCATTCGCCCACCGAAGGGCAGGGACTTCACCCTCGAGGAGCTCCAAGGGCTCATCCCCGATGCCGATGTCCTCTGCACCGTCTTTGACCGCCCCGCTCGAGCCGAGCTCCTTCAGCACGGCTCCCGTCTAAGGCTCATCGCCAACTTCGGCGTGGGCTTCAACAACATCGACATCGACTACGCTCGCACCCACGGGATCACCGTCACCAATACGCCTCAAGCGGTCATCATCCCGACAGCCGAACTTACCCTAGCGCTGATGCTCGACTGCGCCCGTCGGGTGAGCGAACTAGACCGCCTCGTCCGACGACACCCAGGGGAGAGCACCGCCATAGGACGCTCTGGCTACCTCGGGGTACATCTCTCGGGTAAGACTCTGGGGCTCATCGGCTACGGGCGGATCGCCACTGCTGTTGCGGAGCGTGCCCGAGCCTTCGGGATGAAGATCCTCTACCATAAGCGCACCCCTCTCAACCCCGAGGAGGAGCAGCGTCAAGGGATCAGCTATGCCCCCCTCGAGGAGCTCCTCCGCCTTTCAGACTTCATCTCCATACATACTCCGTATAGTCCAGAGACGCACCACTTCATCGGGGCTCGGGAATTCGCTCTCATGAAGCCTTCGGCAATCTTCATCAATACCGCCCGAGGCTCTGTCGTCGACGAGGATGCCCTCATCGCAGCGCTAGAGTCCCACAGCATCGCCTACGCTGGGCTGGATGTCTTCGAAGACAAGGATATTCCCCGCCTTCCCCTCTGCCAGCTGAAAAATGTCTGTATGACTCCGCACACGGGGACACAGACAGCAGATGCTCGGAGGGCTATGAACGAAGAGATGCTAGAGAATGTCGCTCGCTTCCTCTCGGGACGCACGGATCTCAATCGGGTCGTATAGTCTCCCCTCCCCCCACCCTTCTCCCCATCCCATCCACCACCATCCGTGATGAATAAACTTCGCTTCGCCCTACTCTGCACCCTCCTTCCTCTTGTCGTGGGGTGCAAGGGCTCTTCACCCCAAGCTATGGAGATCCTTCACCCCGATGATTCGACCACAATTATTAAGGTCCAGAGGCACCAGTACTACCTCCTCGCACCTATCGAGGAAAACCAAAGAGAGGCAACAGTAGTGCTTCTCGGGGAGCAAAAAGAGGAGGTCGAGATGGACCTCCGTCTCGCTGTCGATAGCGTAGACTACTTCGTCCCCATCGCCCTGCCTCAGGGCAAGGATTCCTACACCATCAAGGTCGTGGGTCTTTCGCCCAAGGCCATCACTTGGCAGCGGCTCCAGCTCTCCGACACCTTCGATACGTCCAAGAAGGACTACTACCGCCCGAGCTACCACCACAGTCCCGCCTATGGCTGGATGAACGACCCCAATGGGATGATCTACAAGGATGGCATCTACCACCTCTACTATCAGTACAATCCCTACGGGTCGAGATGGGGCAATATGCACTGGGGGCATAGTCGCTCTCGAGATCTCATTCACTGGGAGCATCTCCCGCCAGCACTAGCGAGAGATACCCTAGGGCATATCTTCTCGGGCAGTGCGATCCTCGACAGAGAGGGAAGGGCAGGCTTCGGGAAGAATGCCATCCTCGCCTACTACACGGCACATAAGATCCGTGAGGGCAAGCAGTGGCAAGCCCAATGTCTCGCCTACAGCACGGACGATGGCAAGACCTACACGAAGTACAAAGGCAACCCGATCCTCACCCCATCGGACGGCATCTCGGACTTCCGTGACCCCAAGGTCTTCTGGTACGAGCCCGCTCGACAGTGGTATATGATCGTCTCGGCAGACAAGGAGATGCGCTTCTTCCGCTCCGAAGACCTCAAGAAGTGGGAATATGTCAGCGCTTTTGGCGATGGCTATGGAGCCCGGCCGAACCAGTTCGAGTGCCCCGACTTCTTCGAGCTTCCCCTAGAGGGGAGCGGAGCGAAGAAGTGGGTCATGCTCGTCAACATCAACCCAGGCTGTCCCTTCGGAGGCAGTGCTACCGAGTACTTCGTGGGCACATTCGACGGGAAGACCTTTGTCCCCGATACCGCTCCCGAAGTGGCCCGCTGGCTGGACTTCGGGAAGGATCACTATGCCTTCGTCACCTTCCACGGCACGGGGAGTCGTGTCCTAGGGCTGGCTTGGGTCAGCAACTGGCAGTATGCCCATGTCACCCCCTTTAAGCAAAGCCGAGGGACGAACAGCCTTCCCCGAGAGCTCTTCTTCTTCAGTCAAGCGGGAAGGACCTACGTAGGTGCTCGCCCAGCCAAGGAGGTCGAAGCACTGAGGACGGAGGAGCGCCAGCTTGCCCTTCCCCCGACGCTTCACACAGAGCTAGTCCTAGCGGATGCCCTCCGTGACCTCGACGATAGCTTTGAATTAGAGCTAGAGATCAGCCCTTCCCCCAAGGCTACTCGGGTGGGCATCGTGCTGTCCAATGAGCTGGGAGACCAGCTTCCCATCTACCTTGACTTAGCCAAGGGCCGAGTCGTCATGGACCGTACGAAGAGTGGGCTCGTAGACTTCGGAGCGCATGCCACTCCCCACGAGCGAGAGCGAGCCGACTGGCGTACGGGCGAGGGGATCAACTACCAGAATGACTTTGCGCTTGCCACTTGGGCTCCCCTCGGTCTCTGCCGTGGGGAGAGGTACAAGCTCCGCCTCTTCGTGGATCGCAGTGTGGCAGAGCTCTTCGTAGACGAAGGTCGTATCGCCATGACGAACTTAGTCTTCCCACGTAAGCCTTACAGCCAGCTCCGACTCTTCTCTGATGGTGCTACGAGTACGATCCACTCGGCACGGCTCTACCGACTCCGGCTATAGTTTTTGTACTTTTGCACCACAAATAAGAGCCAATAGAAGATCATCATGGATCATGAACCCATCATATTAGGTATCGAGAGCTCCTGCGACGATACCTCTGCCGCTGTGCTCTCAGGTCACACCCTCAGAAGCAATGTCATCGCCTCCCAGGCGGTGCACACTGCTTATGGCGGGGTTGTCCCCGAGCTCGCCTCACGAGCCCACGAGCAGAACATCATTCCCGTCGTCAGCGAAGCCATCCGCCGAGCAGGCATTAGCCCTTCGGATCTCGATGCTATCGCCTTCACCCGAGGCCCTGGGCTTCTGGGATCACTGCTGGTAGGGACGAACTTTGCCAAGGGGCTCTCCCTCTCCCTCGGGATCCCGATGGTCGAGGTCAATCACCTACATGCTCACGTCCTTGCCCACTTCATCGAAGAGGAAGGCGAGGAGCACGAGAGCCCCGAATTCCCCTTCCTCTGCCTCCTCGTCTCTGGGGGTAATTCGCAGATCATCCTCGTACGCTCAGCCTCCGACATGGAGATCATCGGGCAGACGATCGACGATGCTGCGGGCGAAGCCTTCGACAAGTGCGCTAAGGTCATGGGACTCGGCTACCCTGGTGGCCCCGTCGTGAACCGCCTAGCTAATGAGGGTGATCCTAAGGCCTTCGCCTTCAGCAAGCCCAATGTCCCTGGCTACGACTACAGCTTCAGTGGACTCAAGACCTCCTTCCTCTATACCCTTAGAGATGAGCTAGCCAAGAACCCGAACTTCATCGAAGAGCGGAAGGCTGACCTCTGTGCCTCCCTGCAGGCTACCGTCATCGATATCTTGATGAAGAAGCTACGCCTTGCAGCCAAGGACTTAGGCATCCGACAGGTAGCTGTCGCTGGAGGGGTCTCAGCCAACACGGGGCTGCGTGATGCCTTCCACGACCATGCCCGTCGCTATGGATGGAAGGTCTTCATCCCGAAGTTCGCCTACACGACGGACAATGCTGCTATGGTAGCGATGAACGGCTACTATAGTTACCTCGAGGGACTTCGCACGGGGCTCGACGCTGTGCCCTTTGCTCGTGTCACGATGTAGATGTACTATGACTTCCTCTACCCGCTCCCGCCTTGCTCAGCTACTCACTCAGCGATCCCTACACATAGCGACCGCTGAGAGCTGTACCCTTGGAGGTGTCTGCTCCGCTCTAGGAGCGATACCTGGAGCTTCCTCCTACCTCCAGGGCGGGATCGTCGCCTACCAAACGGAGCTCAAGACCGAGCTCGTAGGTGTCCCAGACGAACTGATCCAGACCTACCATGTCGTCAGCCCTGAGGTCGCCGAGGCCCTAGCCGTAGGGACAGCTCAGCGCCTTCATGCCGAGGTAGGCATCGGGACGACGGGTGTGGCTGGGCCTGCGGGAGGCGATAGCCTTCATCCCGTAGGCATGGTGTGTATCGCCGTAGCTTACCATAGTCCCACGGGGCTAAAGACCCGCTCCAAGACGCTCCACCTCCAAGGGAGCCGAGAGGAGAACATCGACCAAGCTATCCAAGAAGCCCTAAAGCTCACCCTTGAGATCCTCGAAGCTCACCCCTAACAACCATCACCCCTAATCGATACTGATCATGCGACAGCCCCATCGTACCCCGAGCATGCGCCGTCTAATCGCTCGGCTAGGCTTCACGCTACTGCTCCCCCTCTTCTCCTGGCTTGGGCTCTTTGCCCAAGAGCCCTCTATGGAGCCCGTAGAGACTCTGTACTATACAGGGCTACGCTTCCGTGTCGGAGAGGCTTCGGGCTGGGGAAAGGGACTGCCCGTCTTGACCTCCATCCGTCCGCATAGCCCTGCAGCCCTCGGCGGGCTTCAGGCTGGAGACATCCTACTGCAGGTCGATGGGATCTCTACCGCTGGGCTTACACAAGAGCAGGTAGACGAGCTACTCAAGAGCCCCGAGAGCCAGCATCTACTCGTCGTCCTTCGCCCAGGAGCAGGCTCTCTGATCCATCTCCTTCACCCCAGTGGCAAGTCCAGCACCGCACTAAGTGAGCGTGAACTGGCTCATGCCTTCGGAGGCTACAGCCCCGAGGATCAAGAGTCTACTCAAGTTACCCTACCCTTCACCTTCTCGTCTAGTCCTAGCTTCGACTGGTCACAAGCTAAGACCTTTGCCTTTGCCCCCTCATCCTCGGATGACAAGAACCTAGACAATGCGCTCTACAGTCAGATAGCCCTTCTGCTAGAGGCACGTGGTCTGAAGCAGAATTTGAGCAATCCCGACCTCATCATCCAGAGCCTCTACACCCTAGATAGGAATGCGGGTCTTCACTTCCAGCTACAAATGACACGCTCGGCAAATCCCGAGGACATCGTCTGGAGATCTGAGAGTATGGAGCTAGCACCTACTGCCTCTACGATGGATCGCTATACTCAGGAGGTCCTTCCTCTTCTCCTGCATGCCTTCCCCTATGTACCGACACAGGAGCACCCCTCCTACCAGAGGGACACACGCCGCTACCTCTACACAGGGATCCTCTACGACAAGCAAGACCTCAGCCGTATCGCAGACGTGGAAGATGCATCTCCGGCATTCAAGGCAGGTCTACGCTCAGGCGACCGCATCCTCCGCATCGGAGGCAAGGCCCTTTCCCTCACTTCTCTAGAGGCACACTCCGAGAAGTACCGAGACTTCCTCTCCGACACCTACAAGCACCGAGTACAGCTAAAGGACAGCCCAGGGCAACACGCTTGGTCTCAGAACAGCTACGGCAGTATCAGGAAGGCGCTTGATCGAGAGAAGTACGCAGCTGTCTTCAGCTACCTCTTCGCCTTCCGTCCCTATGTCGATAACACGAAGACGACAGAACTAAGCTTCGAGGTCGAGCGTGATGGAGAGCGCTACACGCTCAGCATCCAGCCCATCCTCAGAGACGAATCCACGTTTATCCCCGAATAATTACCCCATGGATACACAGCCCATATCGACCTATCAGCTAGGGCGAGTACAGTCACTCCCCATCCTTCGCCTCGTCTCTATCGGGGCCTACTTAGACGGGGGGATACAAGACATTCTCCTACCCTTGCGCTACCTCCCCGCAGGTGCTCAGGTAGGTGACCTCGTCTCGGTCTTCGTCTATCAAGACAACGAAGGTCGCCTCATAGCTACGACGCTCACTCCGCTGGCTCAAGTCGGGGAAGTGGCCTATCTGCGCTGTAGCTCGGTGACGGAAGCTGGAGCTTTCCTTGAATGGGGGATACACAAGGATCTCTTCGTCCCCTTCCGTGAACAAGCCTCCAAGATGCTCGAGGGCTACAGCTACGTCGTCTACCTCTACGTCGACACCCTTAGCGGGAAGATCGTAGGCTCAGCACGCCTCTCCAAGCACCTAGACAACACGCCCGCCGACTACGCTCCAGGCTCAAGCGTCTCCTGCCTCGTCACCGAGCAGCACGAGCTCGGCTACCGCTGCGTCATTGAGAATCGCCACTGGGGCCTCCTCTACAGCGACACAGCTCCACGCATGCTCCAGCGAGGGGAGAAGATCGAAGCCTTCGTCATCCGCCTCAGGGAGGACAACAAGGTAGACCTCTCCTTCACCCCCGTAGGCTATCAGAAGGTCGATAGTGAGCAGGAACGACTGCTTGCCCTCATCGACCAGCACGGCGGACATCTCCCCATCGGGGACAAGAGCCCTGCCGATGAGGTCATGCGCCTCACGGGGATGAGCAAGAAGACCTTCAAGATGGTCCTAGGCGCTCTCTACAAGGCTGGCCTTGTCACCCTCTCCCCGACCGAAGTGCGGAAGCGCTAACTCCTCCTCGCTCGTCTGCTTCGTCCCTCCACTCCTATACACTTATAGCTTCCCCCATCGCCCTAGCAGTTAGGCAAGGGCTTACCTTAGCTTACCCTGGGGGAAACCTCTCTGACTTCACCATCTAATCCGACACGATGAATCGATTCCTACGCCACCTTACACTACTACTCTCCTTCATAGCTCTCTCCGAGACAGCCCTTGCTAAGCCTATTGATCGTGCGACAGCCCACCAGCTCGCACGCCAAGTCCTTAGTACGGGCAAGGGCTCTGCTCGTAGTCTCAGCAGTCTCCAGCTTACCGAGCGTTCCCATTACTATATATACAATGTAGGGGGAGACGGGGGCTTTGCTCTCATTGCCAAGGATGACACCAGAGGTGCGATCATCGGCTACGGTCACCGAGGAAACTTCGATCTGGAGCGTATGCCCCAGCCTCTACGGGAGCTCTTCTCCGCTCTTGATCAGCCCCTATCCGAAGCTCAGCCCAAGGAAGAAGCACGAGCCTTCGACTATCCTCCGAAGTATGGGCGGGTAGTCCAGCCGCTACTACGCTCCACTTGGGGACAAGGGCATCCCTACAGCTTATATACCCCGACCTATACCGACAGCGACGGAGATGAACAGCACATGTATGCTGGGTGTGTCGCCGTGGCGATGGCACAGGTGATGTACTACCACAAGTGGCCTAATGAGGGGATGGGATCAAAGGAACACAAGCAACTTGGCTACCGAGACTTCTCTGCCAGTCACTATCGTTGGAGCGATATGCGCCCCGTCTACGGAGATAATGAGCGCTACATCGGTTCGGGGAACAACCGCCGTGTACGTCCCGACGATGACCCGATCTTCACCTCAGTAGCCCACCTCATGGCCGACCTCGGGGTATCTGTATCCATGGGCTACACTCCTGCTGCCAGCAGTACCTCTTCGGAGCAGGCAGCTGCTGCCTTCCAGACCTACTTCAAGTATGATGCTACCAATGCGCTCTCGGCTTCTACCCTAGGGATGAATACCATCGAGCGCCTGATCAAGGAGGAGCTCGAAGCAGGCTTCCCCGTCTACATCAGTGGCATGAGCAGAAGTGGAGGTAAGCTCTCTGGCCATGCTTGGGTCATCGATGGGGTGGATGCCCGAGGACTATTCCACATGAACTTCGGCTGGGATGGAAACAGCGACAACTATTACTCGCTTCGTCACATCGCTCCAGGGCAGTCAGGGAGTGAGTTCGGCGGGCGTAAGGTCAACTTCTCCCAAGGCATACAGATCATCCTTGCCCACCCTAAGCGCTCGGGCACAGCACCACTATCTGATGAAGTGAAGCGACTGGGAGCTGGGGGCATATCTAGTCACTCCTCAGCCCTACTACGCCTACACGGATCGGGTGGCCTCAAGCGAGCTCGTAAGAAATCTATAGACGTGGAGCTAGCAGGCTTCATTAATAAGGGGCTTTCCTTCACTGGGGACTATGGCTATGGCCTCTATGATGCGAAGGATCGTCTCATCCGTATCTACCCATCTAAGTACCACAGCGAAGGGGGCTTCACCAAGGTTAAGCTCTACGGCTCGATGGTCGATGGGCAGTACATCAGCGAAGAGATGGCGGAGAAAGACCGTCTAGATATAGCGGGTCTACCTGCAGGTATCTATGCCCTCCGTCCGATGAGCTCTCGTCTCCAAGAGGATGGGAGCTGGGGCCCTTGGGAAGAGTTCCTAGATGCCTCGACTCTAGGCCTTCGCCTCACGGAGAGCGAAGTCGAGGTGATCGAAGAAGATGGCTTCAATAGAGGCTTCCAGATCATGGAGCCGCTACGTCAGAGCAAGCTATGCCCTGGTGACGAGGTGCGCCTACCTCTCGTCATCAAGCATCTTGCCGCTACAAACCGAGACACACAGCTTACCCTTCGCCTCTATGATGAAGCGGGCAAGCTTGTCGAGGGCATCCAAGCAGCGTCTCCCGTCAAGATGGAGTTCACCGCCATGGAGACCCGCCTCGTGCACCTTCCGCTTACCCTCCCAGAGAACATGCAAGCAGGGCGCTATCGTCTAGCTCTTGAGGTAAAGGACGGGGACGGAAGCAATACCTATCCCACCCAGCTCTACCAGCTGAGTCAGGAGACCTACCTCACGGTATCGGCTCCGATGAGCGAGCGTCTACAGGCGTTCGACATTCGTATCCTCGATGCCAAGGGGCAGGAAGTGAAGAGCTACCCCGTAGACCTAACTAAGGGGGCAAGCCCACGCCTCGAGGTGAGCGTGAAGACTCCTCCCTCCAAGCCAATCGGCAAGGATCTAGGTACGCTCCGCATCTACCTCGAAGATCCTACGACGGGTAGTCGCACCCTCATAGGGACACAGGCACTCAAGACCGAATCCCCCTTCTACGTGCTGACTACTCGAGTGAAGAGCCAAGAGCTCACGCAGCAGCTCCTCGGTGGACTTTCCTCGGGGAAGGTCTATCGTGTCGTAGCTGAAGTGACCCTAGGAGAAGAGGTGTACGATGCTTGGGCACCCGACGAACAAGCCGCCTACGTGAGCTTCATCACGGGACGAAAAGAAGAGGCAGCCCCTGCTCCGGAGATCCTCCCTACTCGGCCTGCCACGGGGGAGGAGCTTGATCCCGATCCTGCACCCAAGCCCAAGCCAGAACCTGATCCTACTCCCAAGCCCGAGCCTGACCCAACTCCTAAGCCAGAGCCCGAGCCTACTCCTCAGCCACAACCTGAGCCCAATCCTGATCCACAGCCTAAGCCAGAGCCTCAGCCTAGTCCCGAGCCTGAGCCTAAGCCCGCACCTGACCCAGCTCCTACTCCCAAGCCCGAGCCTCAACCCGAGCCTCAGCCCAAGGAAGAGGAGGCGCAGCCTCAGTTCCGTTACTTCCCCACCGAGAGCCGTGTCGAGGTCGTCGGTAAGCAACTCCTTCGTCTAGAGGTCTTCGATATGATGGGAAGACGACTCATCCTCCAGCCCCTCACTGGTACGACCAAGGCAAGCCTATCCCTAGGGACTCTCCCGCAGGGGATCTACCTCGTGCGTATCCTCGACGGGACAAACTATGCGACGCACCGCCTCGCCCGTTGATCGAGATGATCGTAGATGCGCTTCGCAAGGCAGAGCACAGCTCGTCCTGCTCCTCTAGTGGGGAGCAGGATGAGACTAGTCCCGTCACCCCCTTCGCCTCCTCTCCTTCCCTCCTAGCACATGCACATTCCCTTTTGTCCTAGCGACCAAGTCAGGGCTACCCTACGAGCGATGAATGAAGCATCCGCTCTGGGGAAGCCCTTCTTCTTTGTCCTTGACTTCGAGCTCCAAGAAGGGCTCTTCTTCGCCGATCCGCTCCACGAGCCCGACGGCTCGATCTTCTTTGACTTCCCTTCGGCTAGGACACCCGAGCCTCGAGGGAGGAAGCTCCCCATCACGCTCACGCCAAGCCCCGAGCCCCTCCCCCGATACCAAGAGCGCTTCCGCATCATCCATGAGGGGCTCTCTCGGGGGGATAGCTTCCTGACGAACCTCACCCTCCGCACGCCCATCGAGACCGAAGCTAGCCTAGAGGACATCTACTGCTCCTCGAGCGCTACCTATCGGGTACTTCTACCCCATCGCTTCGTCTCTTTCTCGCCCGAACGCTTCGTTACCCTCAGAGGATCCGAACTGACGACGCATCCGATGAAGGGGACGATCGACGCTCGCCTACCCGAGGCGGCAGAGCGTCTCAGGAGTGACTACAAGGAAGGCTGTGAGCACCATACCATCGTCGATCTGATGCGCAATGACCTCAGTCGGGTCTCGGAGCAGGTGCACGTACGTCGCTTCAAGTACTTGACGGAGCTCCACACCTCGTCGGGTCCTCTGCTACAGATGAGTTCGGAGATCGTCGGCACTCTGGATCGAGAGCGTGGGCTGGCTCTAGGCGATCTGATCCTAGAGCTTCTCCCCGCAGGCTCCATCAGTGGAGCTCCCAAGAGGCGCACCGTAGAGCTCATCCAAGAGGCCGAAGGGACCCCCCGAGGCTTCTACACGGGGGTCTGTGGCTACTTCGATGGCGAAGCTCTAGACTCCGCCGTCCTCATCCGCTTCATCGAAGAGACTCCCACGGGCGAACTCTTCTACCGCTCGGGGGGAGGCATCACCATCAATAGTCAGTGCGAAGACGAGTATCACGAATGTTTGCAGAAGATCTACATCCCACAGAGCTAGAGCGAACGCCCCTCTTCATCGAGACCCTCATGCTCCGCTCGGGGAAGCTCCTACGCACAGAGCTTCATCGGGAGCGTATGCGACACTCCCTCGAGACTGAGCTTGCTCGGCGGGATGAAGTAGAATGTTCCCCCCTCCTTGCTCAGCTTAGTTCTCCTGCCCCTTGGTCTAAGGTGGAGCACTTCCTCTCGCACCAGCAGCTCGATCCCCAAGCTACCTACCGCCTCACCCTAGGCTACGATCTCCACGAGATCTGCTCCATCCGTCTCATCCCCTACGAGCGACGAATACTGCGAGCGCTACGCCCAGTCATGCTCCCCTCGAACTTTGACTACAGCCTCAAGTGGGCGGATCGGAGCTTCTTCGATCGAGTGACGGCACAGATGCCTCGGGACGAAGAGCCCCTCTTCGTTCGTTCGGATGGGACGATCACCGATACCTCCTACACCAATGTGTTGGTGGAGCTTGACGAAGGGCTCTTCACCCCGACACGTCCCCTCCTTCGGGGGACACAGCGAAGCTACCTCTTGAAGGAAGGGCTCATCCAAGAGCACGACACCTTGACGCTGGAGAAGATCCGAAGTGCTCGGCGCATCCTCCTCATCAATGCGCTCCTCCCCTTGGATGAAGCGATCAAGCTCCCTCCCGAAGCCCTTATTCCCAGTACCCTTCAGAGGGGGTAAAAAGGGACCCACTGTGGGTCGCCTTGACGACCCACGGTAGGTCGCATCGACGACCCACAGTAGGTCGTAAGAGCGACCTACCATAGGTCGCAAAAAGGGTGCTCCTAAGTTCCCCATTCCAGCACCTCCTGCGCCTAGCTCCCGACGCTTCGAGCTCCGTCAAGGAAAAGCAACCGAAGAAACGCCCCCGACGCATAGGAGCTTGGCGAAATAAGATTTTATTCCTACCTTTGCAGGGCAATTACGGAGCTAAGCTCTGCACAGCATGCGGCTGTGGTGTAATTGGTAGCCACGTCAGACTTAGGATCTGATGCCGCGAGGCGTGGGGGTTCGAGTCCCTTCAGCCGCACAAGACAAGCTGTCTACTCTCTTAAGAGGTAGGCAGCTTGCTTCGTTATATCCATTTGGTAAATGCTGCTTAGTGATGTACCTTTGCCAGCGAAAGAACTAAGGACAAAGGGGTGCTCACCTTCCTCGGGTGAGCTGAGATGATACCCTCAAGACCTGATCCAGATCATACTGGCGTAGGAATTGTTCATCTACCATATTTACCCTTCCCCTTCAGCTCTGCATTACTAATTCGTACCAATCGGTAATTGTATGATGAAGCGAAAAACCCTTCTCTCCGTCGTAGCTCTATCTGCTACGGCTACCCTACCCTTCACTGCCTCCGCCTCGACCTTCGCCGAGCAAGATAGCCTCAAGACGCACCGCCTCGAAGAGGTGCAAGTGACCGCTACCCGTGCCTCGGCTCGGACGCCGATGTCCTTCTCCAACCTCTCGAAGGCACAGCTCCAGAAGGCGAACCTCGGCCTTGATGTCCCCTACCTCCTCCTGCAGACCCCATCCGTCGTCGCCACCAGCGAACCAGGGATCGGGATCGGCTACACCTACCTCCGTGTCCGTGGGGTCGATGCCGCAGGGATCAATATCATGACCAACGGGGTCCCCCTCAACGACTCCGAGAGCCAAGGAGTCTTCTGGGCCAACATGCCCAACTTCTCCTCCAGCATCCAGGATGCTCAGCTACAACGTGGTGTAGGGACTTCGTCCAACGGTTCAGCAGCCTTCGGGGCAAGTCTCAACCTTCGCACCGACCACTTCGCCATGACCCCTACGGCCTCCCTCTCCCTCCTCGGAGGAGCCTACAATACCTTCCGTCGTGAGGTGCATGCCTCTACGGGACGTATCGCTGGGCACTGGGCCCTCGAAGCTCGTCTAGGGAAGACAACGACCGATGGCTACATTGACCGTAGTGGCACCGAAGGCACCTCGTACTTCCTCCAGGGAGGCTACTTCGGAGAGCATACCATCCTCAAGCTCCTCTCCTTCGGTGGCAAGCAACGCACAGGGATCGCTTGGAACGGGCTGAGCGCTTCCGAAGAAGCAACCTACGGCCGTCGCTACAACTCCGCTGGGCACATGAACCCTGGGAGTAGCCCAGCCGATGCCCGCTATCGATACAACACCGACAACTACGAGCAGAACCACCTGCAAGCACAGCTCACCCAGCGACTCAGCGAAGGGCTCATCCTCAACCTTACTGCCCACTACACCCAAGGCTACGGGTTCACCGATGAGTACCGCACGGGGCGTAAGCTCAAGGAATATGGGCTGAAGGAGTTCATCCTACGTGATGCCGATGGTCAAGCCATCCTCGACAAGAACGGCAAGGAGCAAAAGGTCAAGAAGATCACCCTCCTTCGCACCAAGTACCTCGACAATGACTTCTATGGCGGGATCGCCACCCTAGAATACAAAGCCAATCGCTTGGAACTCACCACGGGGCTCTCTGCTAACCACTATGTCGGGGATCACTACGGCGAGCGTACCCCCATCTCCCCCTATCCCTATCAGGTAGAGCCCAACGAGCGCTACTACGAGGACCGTGCACACAAGACCGACCTCTCAGGCTTCACGAAGGCCTCCTATGAGATCGCCTCTGGGCTCAACCTCTTTGCCGACCTACAGTATCGCTTCATCGACTACCGCATCAAGGGATCGATCGATCACTTCACGGGAGGCAAGCAGCAGCAGATGGATCTCAAGAAGACCTTCAGTTTCTTCAACCCTAAGGCAGGGCTCTTCTACCAGTTCGCTCCCCAGCATCATGTCTATGGATCTGTCGCTGTAGCCCATCGTGAGCCCAACCGTAAGCACTACACCGAGGTCAGCGAAGCCCAATATCCCCGTGCCGAGCGTCTCACCGACTACGAACTGGGGTATGGCTTCCGTAGTCGCACCTTCACGGCAGGGCTCAACCTCTACTACATGGACTACAAGGACCAGCTCGTCCTCAACGGGAAGATGAGCGATGTCGGCGGTTACCTCAGCGAGAATGTCGCTAAGAGCTACCGTGCAGGGGTCGAAGTGAATGCCTCTTGGCTCATCCTACCCGCCCTTCGTTGGGATCTAGCCCTCGGGACCAGTCGCAATAAGATCAAGTCCTACACCCTCTACGCTTGGAGCGACAAGACCTACGAGGAGGTAGCGACGACCTATACCGATACGCCGATCGCCTATTCACCCGAGCTCACTCTGAGCAATACCCTGACCTTCAGCCACCGAGCCTTCGAGGCAGCCCTCACCTCGCAGTATGTCGGAGCGCAGTATCTGGACAATACCGGGAGCAAGGATCGTAGCCTACCTAGCTATCATGTAGCAAGCCTCCGTCTGAGCTATGACCTCCCTGTGCGCAGCCTCAAGGCATGGCGACTCAGCCTGCAGGTCAATAACCTCCTTGACGCTAAGTATGCGAGCAACGGGAGTGCCTACTACACCTTCGACAAGCTGGGAGCGATCCAGTCGGCCAAGTCCATCTATCCACAGGCAGGCATCCATGTCTTCATAGGCTCGACGATCACTCTCTAAGCACCCTTCTCCTTCTCTACACCCTACTCTATGGATCTCCTTCACTTCATCTCCTCGCATCCTCTAGAGCTTGTCACCGTCGTAGTCTCACTGATCTGGCTCTACCTAGAGTACCGAGCAAGCATCTGGCTCTGGCCCGTGGGCATCCTCCTGCCTCTACTCTGGATACCCATCTGCTGGCAGAGCCGTCTCTATGGCATGCTCGCCATCAACATCTACTACCTCGTGACGAGCATCATCGGCTGGGTCGTATGGCTCCGCAAGCGAGGGGATGAAGCGGAGGAGCGTCCGATCACGGATATGAACCCACGCACAGCACTAGTCTACAGTCTGGGTGCTATCGTGGGTTACCTCGGTCTCCTACAGCTGCAGCCCTTCATCCCCGAGTGGCAAGTCCCTTGGGCAGATGCACTGACGACCATCGCCTCGATCATAGGGATGATCTGGATGGCACGGAAGTGGCGACAGCACTGGCTCTGCTGGATCCTAGCGAACGCTGCAGGCTTCGTCGCCCTCTACGGAGCAGAGGATTACATCTCCTCCTTCGTCTATGTCGTGAACTTCATCACGGCCTTCTTCGGCTACCGCAAGTGGGGTCGTCTGATGCGCTCCCACGACAAAGCACCTGCCTCCACCACCCAGCCCTAGAATAGCCACCCACCCTCTACCTATGCGCTACTATCCCCTCTTCACCCAAGAGAACCTACCCAAGACGCTCGTCATCGCCAATGGAGCCTTCCCCAAGGCTCCTACCCCGCTGGCGCTCATCGACCGCTGGCGCAGTGGCGAGGAAGGCTACAGCCTCACCTGCTGCGATGGAGCGGTCAATAAACTCCGTCAGTACACCGACAAGCTCCCCGATGCCGTGGTGGGGGATCTGGATTCGGTATCGTCGGGTCTGAAGGATCTCCTTGAGGGGCGGATCCATCACTTCCTCGATCAGGATACGAACGACCTGACCAAGACGATGAAGTTCATCCACAGTCAGGGGGGGAAGCGCCCCATCACGCTCCTCGGAGCAAGTGGAGGGCGAGAAGATCATCTGCTGGCTAATCTCTGTCTCCTGACTACCTACAGCGACCTGGTCAGCGACCTAGTGATGCTCACGGACGAAGGCTACTTCCTACTCCTCACGGAGCCTTCGGAGGTAGAGATCCTCTTAGGACAGCAGTTCTCCGTCTTCAACTTCCAGCAGACTCCCATCTCGCTGAGGGGGGCTCACTGGCCTCTGGAGCACTACACCCTGCCTCAGCTCTGGTGTGGCTCACTCAATCGAGCCAGTGCGAGTCACCTCAGCATCGACACCACGAGTCCCATCCTACTCTACCTCGCTAATGTCTAGCCTTCCACCACTGGAGATCGTCCTTCGGGCTCTTGGTGAGCTCGATCCTCGTGGGGTACTGCCCCCGAGTAGCATGGAACTGGAGCTCTGTCTGGGGCTCAGTAGGGAGGAACTGGATGAAGCCTTCCAAGCGGTCTATGCCCACCCGATGGAGGATGTCCTTGAGCTCTTTGCTCAGGAGCGTCTCCAGCAGTGCCCGAGCCAGCTTCTCGAGGACTATACAGGGCGAGTCACTATGGAGCATGGGTACACGGGCGAGCTGTACTACGGCTACTTCCCCTATCGCTTCGGCGAACTGCTTCTAGCGACGACTCCCCTCGGGCTGTGCTACAGCAGCTTTACCCTCGGGGATCGTGAGGAGGCACGGGAGCGCCTCATCGGAAGCTACCCGCACGTAGCGCACTTCCACGAAGAGTCCCACCCGATCTTGGAGCAAGCCATGAGGCACCTAGCTGAGCCGACGGTAGAGCCTCTCCCCCCACTTCATCTCATCGGCACGCTCTTCCAGCGATCAGTCTGGCAGACGATGCTCCTCGTACCTCGAGGGAGCTGTATCAGCTACCAAAGGATCGGTCAAGCACTGGGCTTCCCTCAGGCTGCCCAAGCGATCGGCTCGGCCGTTGGTGCTAATCCTCTAGCCCCCTTCATCCCCTGCCACCGAGTCCTTCCCAAGGAACATACCATTGGCTTCTATCACTGGGGGACAGGGCTCAAGGCAGCTCTGCTCGCTCCCGAACTACTCTAGCCACATCCGAGCCCACCAAGGCTCCATCCCTAGCCACAGATCTCACAGCAAAGCTTCCTCACATGAAGCGCAGCTGAGGTCTGTGGCTTTGTGCTATTGGACAGGGGACGAACGAAGGAGAAAGAAGCAAGTAGTGTAAACTTTCTTTACACATCGTCTGTTTTCCTCTTACACGTTTAATGAAAGAATTATCCAATAGCTGCATATGAGTATCAATTTACCTCAGTCTACGCTTCCCCGCGTCGTCATCGCTGGAGGGGGCTTCGCAGGACTCAAGCTCGCTCAAGACCTTGACGCTCGTCTCTTCCAGATCGTCCTCATCGACCATCATAATTACCACCAGTTCCCCCCGCTGATCTACCAAGTTGCATCGTCGGGACTGGAGCCTAGTTCGATCGCCTTCCCCTTCCGTGCAGCCTTCCGCAGGAAGAAGAACTTCGTCTTCCGTCTGGCTAATGTCATCGGGGTAGCACCCGAGCGCAAGTGCCTCCTCACCTCCGTGGGGGAAGTCGAATATGACTACCTCGTGCTGGCCTGCGGAGGGACGACGAACTTCTTCGGCAACGAGCAGATCGCTCGCAATAGCCTCCCGATGAAGACGCTCTACGAGTCGATGAACCTTCGCAATGTCCTCCTCCAGAATATCGAGAAGGCACTCGTATCCGACAGCCCCGAGGCTCGTGAAGCGCTCCTAACCGTGGCGATCGTAGGCGGAGGCCCTTCGGGTGTAGAGATCGCAGGCGCTCTAGCGGAGATGAAGCGCTATGTTCTACCGAAGGATTACCCTTACCTTGAGACGGAGCAGTTCAAGATCCACCTCATCGATGCCTCGCCCCGCCTCTTGATGGCGATGAGCGAGAAGAGCTCTGCCACGGCTACCAAAGGTCTAGAGGCTATGGGCGTAGAGATCCATCATCAGACGATGGTCACCGACTATGATGGCAAGGTCTTGACCCTCGGGGATGGGACCAAGATGAATACACGGACGGTCATCTGGGTGAGTGGGATCGTAGCCAATACCCTCGAAGGATTTTCGCCCGAAGCCATGGGACGAGGCAAGCGCCTGCTCGTGGACGGGCACAACGAACTCATAGGCTATCCTGGCATCTTTGCCCTCGGCGACCAATGTCTCATGACGGCAGATCCCGCCTACCCTCAGGGACATCCGCAGATGGCTCAAGTAGCGATCCAGCAGGCTGTACTGCTGGCGAAGAACCTCAAAGCCCGTGAGGAAGGTCGTGAAGAGAAGACCTTCCACTACCGAGATCTCGGCTCGATGGCTACCATCGGACGCAACAGAGCCGTAGCAGAGATCGGTAAGGCGAAGTGGGGTGGCTTCACCGCTTGGGTCCTCTGGCTCGTCGTACACCTTCGCTCCATCCTCTCCGTGCGCAACAAGGTCATCGTCCTGCTAAACTGGGTCTGGAACTACGTGACCTACGACCGCTCCCTGCGCCTCATCCTCAAGCGCCACGTCCCCGTTGAGCCCTACGAAGCTCGCCGTGAGCGTCTGGAGAACAAGGACACGCACGTCGACTAGCACCGAGCCCTACCTTCCCCCTTAATTTTTCAGCCCTTCGCCCTCCCCCGTCAGCATGACTTCGGGGAGGGCGAAGGGCTTTGTCGCAAACCCCCTCACAGAGCGGGCTGGAGCAAGCCCTACAAGATCGGCCTCAGAAACCTACTGTGGGTCGCCTCGACGACCTACGGTAGGTCGGTCGACCGACCCA
>NZ_CALHVI010000053.1 GCF_938039215.1 uncultured Porphyromonas sp.
CAGCTTGGCCGGCGCCCCTTGGCGCCTTGACTTTCTTTTGCTTCCTTTTCTTGTGCCAAGACAAGAAAAGGAAGTAAGGGTCAGGAGACAAAGTCCTCCTTCTCGTAGGGACGTATCACATACGCCCCCAAACATTCCCTCTGCAAACAATCACGTCCCCTCCCGGGCAACCCCCTGAGGCACACGAAAAAAAATGCCGGACACATGCGGGATGACTCTCCCTGCATGTGTCCGGCAAACTTTTCCGGCGGCCGCAACAGCCCCGGCATAACCATTAGACCTTACCTAAGCTCCTTCAGCCGTTCGGTGAGGATGCGCACACCCT
The DNA here is from genome assembly GCF_938039215.1 of uncultured Porphyromonas sp. Lineage (GTDB taxonomy): Bacteria > Bacteroidota > Bacteroidia > Bacteroidales > Porphyromonadaceae > Porphyromonas. The sequence continues at coordinate 326 of NZ_CALHVI010000053.1, forward strand.
CCGAGGCGCCGCAGCGGATGAACTCCACATCACCTCGATAGACAGGCACCTCATTCGGATCGATCAGGAAGATAGGTCGGCCGCGCTGCACATAGCCCAACAAGCCAGCCGCAGGATAGACGTTGAGCGACGTGCCGATCACGACGAAGATGTCGCAGTCGTTCACTAATCGGATCGCCTCCTCGATCATGGGTACCGGTTCGCCAAACCAAACGATGAACGGACGCAGCCGTCCTCCGTCGGGCGCCTTGTCACCCACGTGCAGGTCGGGGTGCTCAGGATCAATCGGGAGCGGACGGTTCAGGTTGCGATCGGAGCATGCCTTCATCAGCTCGCCATGCAGGTGAACCACATGGCTACTACCCGCACGCTCGTGCAGATTGTCCACATTTTGCGTCACGATGTGCACGTCGAAGTCATGCTCTAACGCTGCAAGCCCACGGTGTCCATCATTCGGTTCAGTCCGGAGCAGTTCTCGCCGCCGCGTGTTGTAAAAATCCAGCACCAGCCCAGGGTTGCGGTCGAAACCCTCAGGCGTAGCCACGTCCTCCACCCGATAATTCTCCCACAACCCGTTCGAGTCGCGGAAGGTGGAGATACCGCTTTCGGCGCTCATGCCAGCGCCGGTCAGGATGACTAACTTTTTCATATCAATCGGTGGTTAGAAAGAAGTCAGGAGTAGTTATAAAAGGAGTTGTTGTAAGTAGTGGAAAGTAGGAAGAAGTAGCACATTACTTCTTCTCTTCCTCTTCCGGACGGCTCAGCGTCTTCTTGTAGAGTTCCTTATCGGCGAGCACCTCGAGCGCCTTTTTGAGCGTCTTGTCGTCCTTGAGCGTCTCTATCATTCCGCCCTCTTGGAAGTAGTACCTCTTGGCAATCTCCGTAGAGATCAACCGCTTGATCTCGTCCTTATAGCGCTCCAAGTCCCGATCCAAATCCGGCTTCAGGCGCGCCTCGAGAGCAACAAAAACAGCCGAATCCTCGGCCAAGTAACCCTCAAATTCAGCCGTCTCCTTGAGCGCCTTGAGCGCCTTCTCGCTCTGTCGGTCGTAGGTAAAGCCTGCGTCCTTTAGGCGCTTCTTGAACACCTCATAGTCCGCGTCGGAGAAGACAAACTCCTTGGCCGGAGCAATGGTCGGATGCTCTCGTACCCAGTCAGTGACGTAGTCGAAGAGTGTGAAGTCGTTGATCAGGTAGAAGAGTATGGTAGGCGTCTTCTTCTCCTCCATTTCAAAGTCCGGCCGTATGCCACCGCCGTCGCGCACAGGCCGTCCGTTAGCCGTGTAGAAGACTGACGTGAGACTGTCGGGTACAGCCGACACTGAGCCATCGGCATTGCGGTGCGAGTAGTCCAACTGCTGGATGCAGCGGCCACTGGGGATGTAGTACTTGCTGGTCGTGATCTTAACCTGTCCGTCGTAAGGCAAGTCGCGCGGCGTCTGCACCAGCCCTTTGCCAAAGGAGCGATTGCCGATCAGCACCGCCCGATCCATGTCTTGTAGCGCGCCGCTGACAATCTCGGACGCGGAGGCAGAACTGCCGTTAATAATGACCGCCATCGGAATCACCGAATCGACCGGGTCAAGCGTTGTGCGGTAAGTGCGATCCCAAAACTTCATCCGGCTGCGCGTAGAGAGCACCTCGCGCCCCTTGGGCACAAACAAGTTGACGATCTGCACGGCACTCGAAAGGAGTCCGCCGCCATTGTCGCGCAAGTCCAGTACAAGCGACGTGATGTGGTGATTCTTCTTCAAATCCTCGAACGCCTCACGCACCTCGTCAGCACTCTTCTCCCGAAAGCCCTCCAAATAGATATAGCCCGTACCATTCCCATAGACGCCATAATGCACCACCTGCTTCACGGCCACCTGCTTGCGCACGATCTCCACCTTCATCGGTTTCTTCTCGCCCCGCCGCTCGATCTTGAGCGTCACCTTCGAGTTAGGCACACCCTTGAGCAGTTCGCTGACGCGCTGAGTCGTCGCCTTCGTCACGTCCGCCGTGTCGATCATCAGGATACGGTCGCCCGCTTTCAGTCCAGCCAATGCCGCCGGCATGCCCTCGAAAGGTTCGCTGATGATCACGCCACCGTCGCGTGCACGAATGAACGCGCCAATACCGCCATACTCGCCCGTCACAAGCATCTTCACGTTCTCCGTCTCCTGTTCCGGGTAATACTCCGTGTACGGATCCAGTCCCTTTAGCATCGCATCGATGCCTCGGCGCACCATCTTCTCCGTCTCCACCGAATCGACGTAAAACAGCTGCACCTCTTTCACCAAGGCATTCAAGATCTCCAACTGCTTACTTACCTCGAAGCGGTTCACCTTCGCCGGTCTCTCAAGCTCCACTGCAAATTCCACCTGTGCCCGCAGCGGCAGTACACCGAGGCTCAGTGCGACGGCCAAAAACAAGATTGGTGCTTTTTTCATTTGTAACATGTATGTGTGTAATGTGTGAGTTATCAGAAAATCAATCAGCCCAAGATGCTGCTAACCTTCGACGTGATTTGCGGCCAACGTTCGGGCACGATCTGCGGACCAACCGTCTCCACCACATTCCCGGCCATCAAAGCACCAAGCTCGGCCGATTGTCGGATCGAAGCCCCGCGTGAGAAGCCGTAGAGGAAGCCCGCGGCGAAGTTGTCACCTGCGCCTGTAGTATCCACCGGCTTGCTGCTCATGGCCGGCACATGTACGACCTCGCCCGCGTGTCCCGCCAGCGCCCCGTCCTTCCCGACAGTGACGATGGCGTATTCCACCTCCTTCATGATCTCTCGAATCGCTTCGTCGGCAGGTTTGCCGGTGTAAGCCTCCGCCTCGGTCTCATTAGAGAAGAGGATGTCGACGTATTCCGGAATGGCCCGATGAAGCATGTCGCTGAAGCCGTTGACGATGTTGAAGTTCGAAAGGTCGATAGCCACCTTCAGCCCCAGGTCGCGCGCGCGACGCAGGATGGGGAGGAACAGGCGGTCGTTCGAGGCGTTGGAGATCAGGTAACCCTCCATATAAAGGCAGTCGTATGCGCGGAGCGTCTCGTCGGCAATCTCGTCGGTAGTGAGCGTTCCGGCGGGGCCGAGGAAGGTGGCCATCGTGCGCTCGCTGTCCGGCGACATCAGCACGGTGCAGCAGCCCGAAATACCCTCTGACTTCACAATGTGGGGCGTCACGCCGGCGTCGCGGATGGCCTTCTCGTAGAAGGCTCCGTTGGCGTCCGTCCCGACCTTACCGACATACCCGACCGAGGCGCCCAGCAACGCCATTGCCCGCATGGTGTTGCAGACCGATCCGCCGGGTGCGTCAGAGCGCTCGAGACCCGATTGTTCTTGTTGGATGTCGCGCATTGTGGATTCGTCCACTAACTCCATGACGCCTTTCTTCATACCCATCGCTTGCAGCGTAGCATCGCTTTCGAGGCGCAGCAGCACGTCGAGCAACGCGTTTCCTATTCCGATAATTCTCATGTCTTGCATTATTTTTTTGGCAAAAGTATTGCATGTCTGCAATCCGCCCGTATATTTGCGGCGTCTTTTTGAAGGACAAACCCCTTCTTCCTTAGCTCAGTCGGTTAGAGCATCTGACTGTTAATCAGAGGGTCCTTGGTTCAAGTCCAAGAGGAAGAGCATCCTAAAGCATACCGCTCCGAGCGGTGAAGTACTCCGCAGGTCCTAGTCATAGGGTCTGCGGAGTCTCTTTATATCCCCCTAAGCACATGGGTACAATTACCCGAGAAGCCGTATCTTCGTAGTGTGAATAAGGTAGATAAGACTTCTCCCCGAGCTTCCTTTGCTCCGCCTCTTGCCCTAGCGGACAGCACCGAGGGAGCATCGCTCCAGACTCCCCTCCCCTCCAAGACTTGGCGCAGCCTCTCTGGGCTCGCAGGCTCATCCCGTGCACTGATCACGCCCCGACTGCGTGAGGCAGCGCCTCTGCTGGTACTCCTTCGTGATGACGAGGAGGCGGGCTACTTCTATTCGGACCTCGCCCAGTACCTTGGAGAAGATCGAGTCCTGCTCTTCCCCTCCGCCTACCGCCGAGCTATCCGCTACGGGCATCGGGATGAGGCGAGCGTCCTCCTGCGCTCCATGGTGCTGAGTGCCCTGCTTAGCGAGAAGAAGCGTGGACGCTCCCACTTACCCATCCTCGTCACCTATCCCGAAGCGCTCCTTGAGGGTGTACCCAAGGAAGGCGACCAACCGACAGAGACCCTCCTGATCCACAAAGGCGATCTCGTCGATCGGGATGAGCTTCGTGACAAGCTCCTTAGCTGGGGCTTCGAGCGAGTGGACTATGTCTATGAGCCGGGGCAGTTTGCCCTGAGAGGGAGCATCGTCGATGTCTATTCCTTTGCCTCCGAGCTCCCCTACCGTCTGGACTTCTTCGACGATGAAGTCGAGAGCCTTCGTCGCTTCGAGGTCGATAGCCAGCTCTCCGTAGGACAGCTGGAGGAGATCACACTAAGCCCCGACCTTGCTAAGAGCCGAGGGGCACTGGTCTCCCTACTTTCGCTCCTTCCCCGAGGGACGCAGCTTCTCCTCTCTGGCCGAGCTTCGCTAGCTACCCGCCTGCAGATGACTTGGGATGAATCTCCGCTACTCCAGGATGGAGAGGGCTTCCGTGACCTTGACGAACTGAGGACGATGCTCATCGAGCCTCAGACGCTGCTGCAGGAGCTAGAGAGCTATTCGGGCTACGAGTTCACCACCGAGGCTGAACCCCAAGGGATCCACTTCCATACCGAGCGTCAGCCCCTCTTCCACAAGGACTACGAAGCACTAGCTACCCAGATCCGCTCGTGGAAGAAGAGAGGCTACACCGTCTGGCTATCGGCGAGCACCGAGGCAGCCTATGAGCGTGTCCTCGACATCCTCACCCCTCACCTCAAGCCCACAGAACTCCCCCAGCGCACCGCCATCACCCTGCACGAAGGCTTCGTCGACGAAGGTCACCGCTGGGTGCTACTCACCGAGCACGAGCTCTTCGACCGCTACCATAAATATAGTCTCCGTAGCGACAAGGCTACTTCGGGCAAGGTCACCCTCTCCCTCAAGGAACTGCAGAGCTTCAGCCGAGGCGATCTCGTCGTACATGCCGACCACGGGATCGGACGCTTCGACGGGCTGGTGAGCATGCCTCAGGGCGATCACACACAGGAGCTAGTCAAGCTCATCTACCGCAACAACGACACGATCTACGTCAACCTCCACAGCCTGCACAAGCTCTCCCATTACCGTACGGGAGGCGAGAGTACGGAGGTCAATCTGAGTGTCATCGGTTCGGGTGCTTGGCAGCGCATCAAGGAGCGCACAAAGAAGCGGATCAAGGACATCGCCCGAGATCTGATCCGCCTCTATGCTAAGCGACGGGAGACCGAGGGCTATGCCTTCAGTCCCGACAGCTACCTCCAGCATGAGCTAGAGGCATCGTTTGCCTTCGAGGATACACCCGACCAAGCCTCGGCCGTCGCTGCTGTGAAGGCCGACATGGAGCGCCCCTTCCCGATGGACCGCCTCCTCTGTGGAGATGTGGGCTTCGGGAAGACCGAAGTCGCTGTACGAGCAGCCTTCAAGGCGGCCACCGATGGCAAGCAGGTAGCCGTGCTCGTACCTACCACCGTCCTTGCCTACCAGCATTACCGCACCTTCTCCAAGCGACTGCGTGACTTCCCCGTCCGAGTAGACTATATCTCTCGTGCCCGTAGTCCGAAGGAGCTTCGTGCCATCCTCAGCGATCTCAAGGAGGGGAAGATCGATATCATCATCGGCACACACCGCCTGACGAGCAAGGATGTAGCCTTCCATGATCTAGGGCTCCTTATCATCGACGAAGAGCAGAAGTTCGGAGTCGCCACCAAGGAGAAGCTACGCCAGCTGCAGGTCAATGTCGATACCTTGACGATGAGCGCTACGCCTATCCCCCGCACGCTCCAGTTCTCCCTCATGGGGGCTCGAGATCTATCGAACCTCAATACTCCCCCAGCAAATCGCCGTCCCGTAGAGACGATCCTTACCCAGACCTCCCCACAGATCATCCGTGAGGCGGTGGGCTTCGAGATGAGTCGCAATGGGCAGGTCTACTTCGTCAATAGCCGCATCAGCAACATCGAGAACCTCGCAGCACTGATCCAGCGTGAAGTACCCGACGCACGCATCGCCGTAGCACACGGTCGCCTAGCACCGAAGGAGATGGAGCAGATCCTCATCGACTTCGGCAACCAAGAGTACGACGTGCTGGTAGCCACGAAGATCATCGAGAACGGGATCGACGTACCCAATGCCAATACCATCATGATCCACGATGCCCACCACTACGGACTGAGCGAACTGCATCAGCTCCGAGGGCGTGTTGGGCGAAGTGATCGCAAGGCCTTCTGCTACCTCTTGACTCCGCCTCTGGAGGGACTTAGCGAAGACTCCAAGCGTCGTCTGCGTGCCATCGAGAGCTTCAGCGATCTGGGTAGTGGCATACGCATCGCCCTCCAAGACCTTGATCAGCGAGGAGCGGGTAATGTCCTCGGTGCCGAGCAGAGTGGCTTCATCACCGATATGGGCTACGAGACCTACCAAAAGGTATTCTCCGAAGCGGTCCGTGAACTGAAAGCGGATGAGTTCGCCCACATCTATGCCGATGAGGATAAGACGAGCGATGGCGAACTAGCCGACCGCTTCGTCGTAGAGACTCAGGTAGAGAGCGACCTCGAGCTGGCACTCTCCGATGAATATGTACCCTCCGACAGCGAGCGTATCCTTCTCTACCGAGAGCTGGACGGGCTGAACGAAGACCGAGAGCTTGAGGAATTCACCGCCCGACTGAGAGACCGCTTCGGTGCGCTACCGAAGGAGGCCGAAGAACTGGTACTCGTTCCTCGCCTCCGTCGCTTGGGGCATCACCTCGGCATCGAGAAGGTCGTCCTCAAGTCAGGATCGATGAGCCTGCATTTACTCTCTGATACGTCGAGCCCTTACTATGCTTCGGAGACCTTCGGCAAGCTCTTAGAGTACGTAGCTCGCAATAGTCGCAACTGCGAATTCGTCCAGCGCACGGGGAAGCACATCATCCGCATCGGCCACATTCCTTCGGTACATGCTGCGATCGAAGTGATGGAGCACATCCTTCGCCGTAAGGTCGAGGGAAGTGCCCTATAAAGACCGACCAACCAAACCTATTACACCCCAAACAAAACTATGAGCTACATCCATCTCATCACTGGCGGAGAGCGCTCAGGTAAGAGCTCCTACGCCGAAGCTGAAGCCTTGCGACTCAGCCCCAATCCCGTGTATCTGGCTACGGCACGAGTCTGGGACGAAGAGTTCCGTCAGCGCATCCTCCGCCACCAAGAGCGACGTGGCCCCGAATGGACCAATATCGAGGAAGACCTCACACCGTCGAAGCACGACTTCACAGGGCGAGTAGTGCTCGTGGACTGCATCACCCTCTGGTCGACGAACTACTTCTTCGACCTAGAGCAAGACGTAGACCGAGCCCTCGAAGCGCTACAGACCGAGTTCGATCGCTTGGTCTCCCAAGATGCTACCTTCATCTTCGTGACGAACGAACTGGGTATGGGTGGAACATCTAGCTCACGCACCCAGCGCCTCTTCACGCAGCTCCAAGGCTGGATGAATCAATACGTCGGCGACCGAGCCGACCGAGTGACGCTGATGGTCTGTGGTCAGCCGCTCACCGTCAAGGGTTAAGCCCGCACTTCACCTCTCATCATGATACAAGACTTCGATATCCGCCCCATCTCTGACGAAGAGATCCTGAGGGCACAAGCTTATATTGACACGATCGCTAAGCCTCTCGGCTCGATGGGACAGCTGGAGCATCTCGCTGCCCGTCTCGCTGCCTTGCAGGACACTCTCCGTCCTTCGCTCACCCCACGCGAACACTTCGTCTTCGCCTCTGATCATGGTATCGAGCGGGAAGGCGTAAGCAAGAGCCCCCGTGAAGTGACACGCCAAGTCGTCTACAGCATGCTTCGTGGCGGTGCTGGTATTTGTTTCCTCACGAGGCAACATGACTTCCGCCTGCATATCGTCGATGTGGGTGTCGATCATGAGTTCGGCGACGAACCGAACTTAGTGCACCGCAAGATCCGTCGAGGCACTCGCTCCTTCCTCACTGAAGCAGCGATGACTCTGGACGAGGCACACCGGGCACTCTCGGTGGGGATAGTCTCCGTCGACGAAGCCCATCAGCGTGGGGCGAAGCTCCTTTCCTTCGGCGAGATGGGCATTGCCAATACCTCCGCCTCTGCCCTGTGGATGTACTACCTCACCGACTTCCCTCTGGAGGAATGCATCGGCCGAGGCAGTGGGCTTGATGATGAAGGCATGACCCACAAGCTTCACATCCTTCGCCAAGCCGTCAAGAATTACTCCGGCCCTTCAGATCCCTTCTCCATCCTCGTCCATTTCGGAGGCTACGAACTGGTGGCAGCGGTAGGCGCTATGCTCCGTTCGGCTGAACTAGGTATCGCCTTCCTCGTCGATGGCTTCATCATGACGGCCTGCCTTCTGATGGCTCGTGCGCTTCATCCTTCGGTCGCGGGTTACGCTTTCTTCGGTCATGCGGGCGACGAAGCGGGGCATGCTCGCCTACTCCGTTATTTAGGTGCCGAACCGATCCTTCGCTTGGATCTTCGTCTCGGTGAAGGTACGGGCGCTGTATGTGCCTTCCCCATCCTCGACTCTTCCGTACGAATGCTCCATGAGATGGCTACGTTCACGACCTCAGGAGTAACGGATTACGTTTCGTCCAAGGAGGAATAGCTCCGCACTCTTCTTATAAGTTCCCTCGTCGGGAACTGCCACGCTCCGATGGGGAAGCTCGTCTTCCCTCTCGGAGCGCTTTTCTTTTCTCCCGAAGGTGCCTTAAACAAAGGTTGAAAGCACCTTAGTTAAAGGGACGAATCTCCTTCTGCTAAGGGAAGGTTCTCCTTCTGGGAATGTGAAGGGCTCCTATTCTCCGACCAAGCACCTCCTTCCAAAGCAAGCAGTCATCGCTGTGAATTGGCCCGAAAACGCCTTCCGAAAACTTCGGAAGTACTTGAAGAGAAGTACGAAAGTACCTGAAGAGAAAGCGAAAAACCATTGAAGAAAAGTTAGAGCCACGTCCGTCGCTCCATAAAACTACGTCCGTTGCTTTATAAAACCACGCCCGTCACTTTATAAAGCAACGAGCGTAGTTTTAACTATTCATAATGATGTGAACCAGTTTTCTCCAGTGGTCTTCGAGGTTTTCTTCAGGCTTGGATTGGATTTCTTTCTTGGATTGATTGGCTTGCTTTCCTGAATTTCCTTCCTTTCCTTCTTTCTTTACCTCCCCTTCTTTCCTTACTGCCTTTACCTCCTTCCTTTGCTTTCTTTCCTAGACTCACTTGGCTTGCTCCCTTTCCTTCCTTAGTTGCTTGACTTTACAATAGACGTTTTAATCGCCATATATGGGGACGAATACGGCGAAATCTACCTACTTGAATGGATTGTACAGCGCTATTTTTCCTCGTTTCTTTGTGGCGCTTATCCCGTAAAGCAAGTAGTAGACTCAAGAATAGACAGCAGACACATAAGCATTATGAGAAACAGCTTCGGCCTCATCCTCCTCCTGACGATAGCACTAACCACAGCCTGTCGGGAGTCAGGCCATGATCCAGGCCGTACGCTCTATGAGCATCAGCTCCTACAGCGACGACAGCTCCTTCACCTGACAGATAGCCTCTTCGACGACGTCTTCGTCCATCCCCTAGAAGTAGAGCGAGGGATCGGCGACCTTTATCGTTCGGCGGAAGGAGCGCAGCTCAGAGCGCTGAGTGAAGACCAGGCTTTCAACGCCGAGATCACTTACCTCCGAAGAGCTCTCGCCTTTGCCCTTCGCCTGAGGAAACTAGAGAATCAGCTAGCGAAGACGACTTACGACCGCTTCCAGACAATGATCTTCCTCCCCAAGGGAAGCTATGGTCCCCAAGACGAATCCCCTGCTACCGACCCCACCGTCTTGGTACACGAACTAGAGGCACTCCGTGCTGATGCAGAAGATTTCCTTACGAAGGAGGTAACGAGCTATAAGTACCGCAACCCAAAGAAGGAAGCTACCATCCGGGAGCGTATCGATAGCAAAGGGATCAAGTTCCTCGAGAACGCCCTCTCTTCATACACCTCCTTCACCGGTAGCGAGTCCGAACTAGAAGGGACAAGCTGGCAGCAGCAGGCTTATCAGCGAAAGGATAACCCGGATGATTATTATCGAGCGCTCTATACACCTCAGGGCGTCTTCGCTGGGAAAATCTCCTTCGGCAAGGATCATCAGCTTCATCTCGATTCACTACAGCTCCCCACCTCGTACTATTCCTTCCCCTACGGCTATAGTCCTGCAGAGATCTTCAAGGATTTCGATGGAAGAGGACGGGGGCAAAACAATTCCATCTTCGCCGTCAAGGAGGGTCCCTTCGAAGCAGAAGGTATGCGCTATTACTTCGGCCAGAAGTATTTGACGCTCATCCTACCTACTCGCCCCTCTTCCTTCCCCAGAAGCAAGCAATACACCATCGCTATCACCATGGAGTACCAACGAGGACGCTTCACCTCCAGCCCCAAGACCCTTCTACCCCGCTATGAGCGTGGGCCAAACAGTGCAGGAGTAGAGAGCGACCTTGACCCATGGCTCTTCTACAGCATCTTCGACCGGAGCAAGCATTGGGGGACGATCCGTGTACGCAATGCTGCACCGAGCTACGTCTGGGCAGGTCCCGTGAGCTTCGTCCTTTCTACTCAACCTTAGCCCCTTCGAAGTATGTACCAGATAGACTACCGACGCATGAAAGGCTTCCTTCCTCTTGCGCTCCTCACTCTAAGCCTCACGACCAGCTGCTTCAAGCGCGAACTGGAGTACGAAGACAATTATGTCAACATCAAGCAAGATCCTAGTCGAGCAGACAATGAAGTCTTGCGCTTCCGCACCTTCAAGCTTGATGACTACGACCGCTATATCATCTTCGGCAACAACAACGAAGTGAGCATCGAAGGATCGGCGCAGCTCCCGCTCCTCCTCTACATCGACCAGCTCAATAGACCCGCCACAGTAGACCTCTCTGGCTGTACCTACGAGTACCACTCCCGTGAGGATAGGCTTCTCTTCCATGGAGCTCTGCTACGCTCTGAGGTCTTCTCCGAGCCCGTAGTCATTGAGGTCGCTTGCACGCTCAAGAAGAAGCCCGAGAGCGCACAGACACGAGACCGCTTCACCCTGCGCCTGCGCTCCTTCACCCTCCCTGAGGGTCGTGAGGTCACCGTGGAGAAGCGCCAAAGCTGGCAGGACAAATCCATCGGCATGAGCATCGAGCCTAGCTACGATCTCACCTATTACCGCAACTAACTTAGCCCCGAGCATGCTCATCCATAGATACACCCTCCTCACTGGCTTCCTCTCTCTTCTCCTCTCCTCTGCGGTAGGGGAAGCTCTTGCGCAAAGCCCCCAGCGAGAGCAGACCGACACCGTGCGCCGTACCATCCATATCAAGGAGGTCGAAGTCAAGGAGAAGAAGAGGCAAAAGAAGGTTCAGAAGAAGGAGATCGGACGTGAAGTAGTCACAGATAGAGATATCAGCCGTCAGTTCATCCTCAACACAAAGGACTTCGTCCGCTACATGCCGGGCGTAGGTATCTCGGAGTCCGTCTCCCGATATGGCAACAAGGGCTTCGCTATCCGTGGTGTCGACGAGAATCGCGTATCGATCTCCGTCGACGGCCTCCCTCAAGCCGAGACCGAGACCAATGTCGTCTTCAGCTCCTATGGCTTGATCAATTCCGCCCGCCCACAGTTCGAGACTGAGTTCATCAAGAAGGTCGACATCAAGAAGGGTGCCTCGTCCTTCGAGCATGGTACAGGGGCGCTCGGCGGTGCAGTGAACTTCGAAACAAAGGAGGCACGTACGATGATCGAGGGAGACCGTAGCTACGGGCTCCAGGCTAAGATCGGCGGGGACAACATGGCGCACGGACGTATCTATTCTCTGGGCGGTGCCTACATCTACAAAGGGCTCGAAGCTCTCGCTCTCTATGCCGAGCGTACAGGGCGTGAGGTACGCAACTTCGGCTACGGCGAGCTTCGCCGAAGTATCTTCGCTACCCGTCCCGACCCGATGGAGTACCGACAGCAGTCCTTCCTCGGCAAGCTTGCCTTCCGCCATGGTGCTCACAAGCTGACCGCATCCTTCTACAGCCAGAATAAGATCACTGACTCGGAGGTCTGGTCGATGGAGCCTGCCTACGTGCTCACCTCGCAGCACGAGCCCTACTACTATGGCCACGACCAGGTGCTCACACGGCGCTGGGATGTACATTACCGCTTCACCCCGCTCGAGTCTCCTTGGCTGAATGAAGTCAATCTCTATGTGAACGGCCAGCAGTCCTTCCTCGATGCCGACACCCGAAGCTCTATCTATCGTCCCGACATCTCTAACTTCAAGCCCAGCTACCTCCCTGCTGGTACTCGTCGTCTGCTCAAAGGGATGAGCTTCTACGACCAAGCCTTTGCACTGAAGGCCACCTCCAAGCCTCAGAACTTTGGGTCGCTAGGCTATCACTTCTTCACCCTGCACGCCTCCTACCTCCATCATCATACCGAGGACAAGAACGTCGACATCAGTAAGCCTCTGAATACATACAAGGACGGTGTGCGGTACAAGGGCACCTTCTACCGCATGGGCGAAGCCCTCCCTCAGAGCTCCTACATCTATTCCTTCCAGCGTCCGGCTGACAGAGATAACTTCTCCGTGGCCCTCTCAGATAATATTCGCCTGGGGAAACTCAAACTCGACCTCGGTCTCCGCTATGACCACTTCGTCTCACAGACGAGGGACTGGAAGGGGGACAATGACTTCAACTACCTAGGCTACCTTATAGGCAACCTCAAGACAGCGGGGATGGACTTCGACAAGGCCCGTATCGAGGAGTGGGGCTTCACCCCTATGGCTATCGTGAGCTACGACTTCAGCCGATATCTGAGTGTTGGGTACAAGTTCTCTACGGGCTACCGTGTACCCACCTCACAGGAGCGCTTCTTCCAGTATGTAAGTCTCTCGCCTGCCTTCTTCGTACTCTCCAATCCTAAGCTTCGTCGGGAGCTGTCCTTCAACCACGAATGGCACATCGGCACCTCCGATCCGAAGTACTTTGCCTATGACCTGAGCTTCTACTACAATAGATATAGAGACTATATCGAGCCTCTCTATGGGGTACAGAAGGTCTTCCTCGACGGGCAGAATCGGGATGTCGCCTACTCCATCAATGAAAACAAGAAGAACGCCAGCCTTTGGGGGATCGACTTCAGCACGAGCCTCTACCTCGAGGAGCTCATGCCTCGTCTCAAGCACTTAGGACAGCTCCTGCTGACGGGGTCGCTGAACTACTCCGAGGGGCGCTTCAGTGATGGCACTTCGATGCTAGCTATCCAGCCTCTGAAGGCGGTAGCGGGCTTCGACTACGACCTGCCTAAGGAGAAGGCTGGGCTGAGCCTAAGGGTGAACTTCCTCAAGGCCAAGGATGTCGACCAGACCAAGTTCGTCAAGAGCTTCTATGGAGATGAACAGATCAGCCAGTTCCCCTACTACTTCTTCCAGAACGCCGTGACCGTGGATCTCTTTGCCTACGTCACCCTAGCACGTCACCTCACGCTACGAGCCTCTGTGATGAACCTCACCGATACCCGCTACTGGCTCTGGGACGATATCCGTCAGCTCATCAGCCCCGTGATGCTCGTCCAGCACAATGACTTCTTCAGAGGGGGGCTAGAGACGATCACACGCTTCAGCCAGCCCCGTCGCTATGCCAATCTCTCCCTCGAATTCAAGCTCTAGTCGACTATGAAGCCCCTACTACCACTACGACGGATCAGCCCCCGTCTCTTCACGATACTCACCACGACACTTCTCGGGCTCACAGCCTGCCAGCGAGTATATGAGCCCCTCCCCAAGGGCGACAGCCCCATCACCCCCGAAGCGGGAGATCGCCTCCACATGGATCAGGGCGAGATCGAGCGCCGAGCTACGGGCTACATCCGTCAGCTCTCCTTTGCTCTAGCTCGGCAGGAACTGGAGCTCCTGACCGATCGTAGGGTGAGGGACTCCCTCCACGGGGTACTGGATCGGGCAGAGACCTTCGCTGACGCCCACCTCATCTATGTAGTCGATGCTCAGCGACGCAAGAAGTATATGAACGGGCGTGCACGTATCGCTTACTATCTCGAGCATGGCTTCATCTCGTCCTATGAGGACGATAATACGAGCCTCATCCTCCTCACCCTCGAAGGCAACAACTACTCCCAATTGGGGGGTAGAGACTATGTCCCCCGAGACATGGTAGAGATTCACAACCTCTCAGCCTATCCCCGCACCACGGATCTGGAGATCTCGGGAGCACAGCTCGAGCGCCTCGACCTGCGAGGACTCCGCTCTCTGAGGAAGCTTGTCGTCAAGGGGGCAAAAGACGGGCTCATCATCGACGCCAGCGAGAGTCCCCTCCTAGGGGAGATCCAGCTCACTGGCACGCCGAATCTAGGGCTTCGTCTCCACCCCAGCGCTCGTCCCAAGCTGATCGTCTCGGGTAGCTACTTCGCCTCACTACAGAGTCTAGCGGTAGAGCAGGCTAGTTCGCTCTACCTAGACAATGTACGGCTACGTGACGTCGACCTGCTAGGGAAGGTCAGTCGCACACTCACGACCCTCGACATCTCCGTCGAAGCTGGTGACACCTTCGGCTCAGACGGGCTACGCTACCGCCCTCTACCCTTCGACGACGCCTTCATCACCAAGCTCAACGGACAGCTACCTACACTGAAGACCCTACGGGTGCTCTTTGCGCAAAGGGAAGACTTCGACAAGGCCTCCTTCGAGAAGCTCAACCTCCCCGCTCTGGAAGAGCTCTCCCTACGCATCCGCTCCTCGAGGAAGGCAGTCCCCCACAGTGCTTGGGGTAGAGACATCCGCTTCTCCCTCTCGGGCTGTCCTCAGCTCAAGAAGCTCGCCCTCCTCCCCCTCTACGCTGATCGTATCGACCTCTCAGGCGTGACTTCGGCGAAGAATCCCCGCCTAGAGAGCGTCAACCTCTCCGGGGGGATGAGGGAGCTCGTCACCCCAGCTCTTAGCCACGAGCACAAACTCATCCTCGAGGTCGAAGCCCTCGACAAGATCACCGTACCCCAGGGGGCGACGAAGAAGGCTCATGCGAGCTTCGCCGACTACACCTCCCGTGGAGATGAAGGACATGCGGGTAATCTCCCCGTTCGCTTCTCCGACCTCGACTATGACTATCTGCTGGATCACTTCGCCTCGGTATCTGGCTTCTGCGTCTCCACGCCTCCGAGCAAGTACCGCCCTCGTAGCGATGAGCGTGCGATCTGGTTTGGCTTCAACATCCTTGACTTCAGCGGGGAGCAGTGGCGGGACTTCAAGGGGGTCGTCTACCTCCACGGCCTCGAGCGCTCCCGTACGGGTAGTGAGCGTATCGACTACCTTGACTTCGGGCATCTCCGACTGACCAACCTCAACACGACCTCCCTCCGCGTCAATCCTGGCTGTGTCGTGAAGAATGTACCCGAAGGCATGCGCATCTACTACAGCTCTATCGGCTCTCCCTACTAATCCTCCCCCGTCCTCATGTACCGAATGAATCAGCGCTCACTCGCTTGCCTGCTCTTGCTAGGCCTCTTCCTCACGGGGCTCAGCGCCTGTCGCTCCGAGGCCCCTCGCCCTGCTGTCACCCCGAGAGCAGAGGTCACCCTCGGCCCCGACCGCTATGTGCTCATGACCTACCGGAAGACCATCATCCCCTCAGGACCTATGAGGGGGAGGAGTATCCTAGAGAGCTATATCTCCTACTTCACCCAGATGCCTCAAGGGGAGGGGATCAATAACATCCTCGAGGAGAATACCCTCTTCGGTCGCTTCGGCGAAGACGGGGGCGGACTCCTCCAGTCTGGGGAGCACCTCTACCGCTTCTCCAATGCGGTGAATAACCTCAGCCAAGGGGATCTACTGGTGAATACGCCCGTACGCCTCGTCTTCAGCCCCACACCCCGAGCTATCGGGGAGCGAGCACTCCTAGAGTCCGAGAGCGGGGGCTTCAGCCAAGCAGCGAAGAACTTCGTAGTCACCTCAGGGCAAGGCTTCCTCGTCCAGCCCGCCTACCAGCGAGACCTACTCTCGATCCGTAGCTTTGACCCCGAGACGATGGAGAAGACAAGTCCCCAGATCTACGTCTCCGACCTGGACAAGGAGCGGATCCGCCAGTTCATCCTCGAGCGGACTCCCTCCCTAGCAGGACAAGAGCTACCCAACCTGATCGTGGGGATGAAGCTCCTGGCCGTCCACGGCTCTGCCCTCATCCTCGACGTAGAGCTCCAGTCCCCCTCCTATGCCAATCTCTCCCGAGACAGCTACCTCGTAGCCTACGAGGCGAAGAACGGCGGGAAGCTCCTCGGTCTCTCTCACCTGGAGAATACCGGGAGACTCGGCACGCCCTCCGAACTGCTACAGTATACGACCGACGAAGAGGGGGATCTCTACCTCCTCGCCCAAGGGGGTGACCAGCTGGGCTTCTACCAGAATTCGCTCCTCTATCGCATCCGCAAAGGCTCCTACACCATCGATCCCGACTGGCAGGTGCGTATCTCGGATCTGGGACTAGGCTACCCCGCCCGCTTCAACGGGATCTTCGCCCGTGGTGGTAAGCTCTTCACGCTGGTCAATGTCCAGCCTCTACCCGCCGTACGCAGTCAGATCCCCGAGAATCTCTGGCAGTACTATACGATAGACCTACAGACGAGGGAGGCCAAGCCCCTCTCTGCCCTTCGCCCTTCGTCCGCCTTCCAGCAGGGCGTGAATATCGCGGCCTTTGTCGACGGGCACCTCTACCTACGCTACGTGCGTACCGGTGAGGATGCTCCCTATAATGGCTACTGGAGCTATGACCTCATGACAGGAGAGGTGAAGCCCGCCTTCTCCGTCTCCCTCCAGAGTGGCTATGTCGCCGACTTCAAAAAGATCACCCTCCCCAAGCGCTGATACGACGATGAATAGATACCTACATGGGCTCCTGGCCCTGCTCTTGCTCTCGCTCACAGCCTGTACTAATGAGCTCCCGACGAATCAGACAGGGCGAGAGCGCCGGATCCAGTTCCCCTCCTCCCTGACCCTGGAGAAGATCCTCGGGGTGACGTGGAAGGTAGATCCAGAGAGGCAGGAGGTCATCCTCCCCTCTCCCCTGTCCAATCTCTCCGAGAAGGCTCGCCCGATACTCAATGTAGCGGGCAAGCACCTCAACTCGATCTTCTTCTCCAAGACCGGCGAAGTCTATGCTACCTATGTCATCGAAGACTTCGGCAATACCATCTTCCACTACAGCGGTACTTGGGCGCTAGACCCAAAGAACAAGGAAGAGCTCCTGGTACGTGTCGGTAGCCCCATCGGGGGAGACCTAGAGTACCGACTGAAGATCCGTCGCTTCAACCTGCTGAACAATATGCTCGTCATGGAGGCTTTCTTCGTCAACCCCGACTACAGCTTCTCCGCTCTCATGACGGGGAAGGGCGCACAGGATGACTACTGGAGTAAGGAGACAGACGTCATCGACCCCTCTTGGGGCGAACGCAATCCCGTGAGCGAAGAGCCCCTTGACTACCGAGCCCTCCTCGGTAGCTATCGTGTAGATACCGAGAGCTGGAAGCGCGTGCTACATATCGACGACGCCGAGTATGATCACCATCCCCTCCTCTACGGCTACCGCCTCTCGCTCCAGTCGAATAGTCAGGTGACGCTCTCCTCGCTCCCACCACTCCTCTTCGGGCTCAACACCTTCAAGGGCACGTGGCAGATACGAGGGAGCAAGCTCCTCATGAGCTTCCCCATCTTCCCTTTCCGTGGCGACGTATCACGCTATCCTGGAGTCTTCGAGAGCGACTTCATCCCCCCGATCGCCATTACTTATGCCCGTCACGATGTGACCCTCGTGATGGAGGTCGTGCGAGACGAAGCAGATGCTGTGCTCGTCCGCCTCTCCGAGCCTGGGATGATCTCCGTCTATCTCTCCCTCCATAAAGTGAAGACCTCCTAGCAGAAGGATCCCAGCCCAACACAAAGGCAAAGCACAACGGTCTCGGAGCACTAGTAGCGCCTCTGTCGAAGCACCAGTAGTGCCTCCTCCGAAGTACTACTAGTGCCACCCGAGAGGTAGACGTACTCAAGGGATCCCCCCTCCCCCAGCCCCGCTCTCCGACGGCAGTCACTCCCCCCACCCGCCGTCTACTCTAGTCAATAAGCTCAGATGAATACCCTACGATACTCCCTCCTACTCCTCTTCGGAGGCCTGCTCTCCCTTATCCTCGACTCCTGTCGCAGTACGAGCGAAGCTCCTCAGCTCGTGGTGAACGAAGGCAAAGCCTCCCAGCCCCTCGTCGCCCGCAGCGAAGGTGATACCCTCCGCATCCCCTTCACCTCATCCATCTACGATCACCGCCTCCAGATCACCGAGGCCGAGGACTGGATCGACACGAAGCTAGAGAGAGGGATGCTCCTCATCTATGTGGCTCGCAACAGTAGCCCCACCAAGCGCACAGCCCAGCTGACCCTACAGATCATCGAGCGGGGCGAGCGTCGTGAGGCCCAGCACATCACAGTCGTCCAGCCAGCATCGGTATCGCTAGCGAGTGACCGCTATCTCTTCGCCTATACCTCAGCGCTCAAGGTCTCGGAGGACTACTTCTACCGCAATCCCGGGATCGTCTGCACGCTCCCTCTGCCCGCCTCAGCAAGCCTCTTCGAGACAAAGGAAGCCTTCCGCACAAACCTCGACGCTACGAGACTCACCACCCAGCTAGAGTATGGCTCAGAGAGTCGTGACTGGATACACGACCTGAAGTTCACACGCCAGGGGGATATCTGGGGCCTCAGCTTCCGCCTCGACGCCATCCCGCAGAGCCTTGAGCAGCGCCGAGTGCGCCTCCGTCTCTCTGACCCCGAGCATCCGAACCTCTCGGTAGCACTGGACTTCCTGCAGATCCGTCGCCCCATCTCGCTCGTAGACCCTACGAAGGAGATCCAATCTTTCGGGGCACTCCCTCAGCAGTACCGACTCGAGCTCCGCACAGATATACCGCTCGAGAAGCTCCATCTCACGACCTACGTCCGTAGTGTCGACGTCTCTGACAGGGCCGACGGATCAGATGATCGACAGATACGTAGCCCTCACTGGCAGTACACCATCAATCCCAAGGACTACCAGATGGAGCGCCCTGAGCTCCAGCGACACTTCCGGCTCGTCAAGACCGCCTCGGGCGTAGCCATCGTAGGGCAGACCTCCTCCAACAATAATCTCCTCGATATCTCTAGCCCCAGCCTCTTCGACGGGCAACTAGCCTTCCTCGTCACCAATGACCTCCATGATCAGAAGCTCTGGAGCTTCGTCAAGCTTCCCCCGTACAAGCAGGAGCTCTACCTGGCGACCTCAGGGATGAAGAAGAGAGAGACCATCAAGCTCCCACAAGAGGCGTCAGACTTCTCTGTCAAGCTCCGCCTCAATACCTCGTCCGACGATATCGAGTGGGAGCGCCCGACCTTCATCACCATCCCTGACAAAGACTGGGGAGCTAGTCCTGCTATTCCTCAAGGGGCGACACTTACCTACCCCGATCTCCTGACGATCAATAACATACACGTCACCGCCAACCCGCTTCGCTCTGTCCGACGCTTCGTACTACAGGCTAAGATCTCCACATACATCCAGAGCGAATACACAGGGCGTACCCCACTCCTCCCTGTAGACTTCGTCTGTGAGCAGGAGCCCTTCACAGGGAGCTATATCTTCTCCACAAACGAAGGGACAGCGATAGACTTCGCAGGAGACACCGACGACAGCTACCAGCAGTACATCATCGCGACAGTAGCTCTCCAGACGAACTTAGCCCCCGAGCAGATCCTCCTCGAGAAGCCTA
Source organism: uncultured Porphyromonas sp. (assembly GCF_938039215.1). Taxonomy (GTDB): domain Bacteria; phylum Bacteroidota; class Bacteroidia; order Bacteroidales; family Porphyromonadaceae; genus Porphyromonas. The sequence goes on from NZ_CALHVI010000053.1 coordinate 20,308, forward strand.
ACCCTCGATCAGGCTGGGTGCAGGCCTCACTTGCCGTAGACCCCGAGACCGGCTACGTCAGCTCCATCGCCTTCTATGCAGACAAGAATGATACAGGGCGAGACCGCTCCGCCCTCCTTCGACTCGTGCCACCCTCGGGCGAAGGGCTGAGCCCCATCACCTTCACCCTCCGTCAGTCCCACTAATAGACAGCTCCCATGAACATCCGACCTCTTGCCCTAGGAGTTGCTCTCCTCTCCGCCATCTCTATCCTAAGCTCTTGCTCTAAGGAAGAGCCCGTCGTAGAGACGCTCTCGATCAACTCCTTCGCCTCGGACACCCTCTACACGGGGCGTGAATATCATCTCTCAGTATCCACCTCACCCCAGGTCTCTGACCCTCGTCTCTCGTGGAGCGTATCCGATGCTAGCTTGGCCTCGATCCAATATGGTGGACTACTGAAGCCCCTCAGCAAAGGCGAACTCACCGTCTATGTCACCAGCCTCCAGTCAGGCGGGCGTCGGGTGCGGGCGAGCCGTAAGTTCGTCCTCATCTCCTCCGGGGTCTACCTCCGAGATCGAGCCGTGACGATCAACCCCCTAGAGACCTATCGCCTCGGCTACCGCTTCCTGCCTGAAGACTACAAGCCAACAGAAGCTCTCTCCTGGCGTAGCTCCAACGAAGCCGTGGCTACCGTCGATAGCGAGGGGGTCATACGAGGCCTGCAGGATGGGGAGGCGACGATCTATGTCCGCCTCGGCAATCCCCTCTCTGGCTTCTTCTCTGAAGACTCGGTAGCAGTGACCGTGGAGCACCACGAAGCCCCTCGATATACCTATACAAATGGAGAACTAGATCTCACGCAGAGCGTGCCGGGACTGCTACCGATGGTGGCTAAGGAGATGCCCTACTTCTCCAAGATCAGTATCCACGGTCCGATCAACGGCAGTGACCTGCTCTTCTTCATCGAGAACAAGGAGCGCATCGATGCCCTTGACCTCTCCGACACTCACGTAGTCAGCGGGGGGCGTACCCTAGTGCCCCGTAGGCGCTCGGGACAGCCCGAGCCTAGCCCCATCTCCGTCACAGACGGCGTCCTACCCCCGCTCTTCGCTCAGCAGCTCCTCATCAAGAGCCTTACCCTGCCGAGAGGGCTTAGCTCACTCGTTGACTTCGGGCTCGGCTATACCTTCGTCTCCCTCACAGTACCTGAGGGCTACGAGGAGCTTCACCTAGGGGAGTTTGCCACCGAGCATCTCACCCTCCCGAAAAGCCTCCGACGCCTCTACTGCAACCAGCCTAAGCTCTTCGGAGAGCGCTCTGGGGGTGAAGAGGAGCTCAAGATCTCCTCCGTCAAGGAGCCCCTTATACTCCCCGAGGGGCTACGAGAGCTCCGTGCGCTCCTTGAGCTCTCAGCACCCTTGACGATCCCCAGCTCCGTCGAGGAGATCACCCTCACAGGTCGCTTCGATGATGTGACCTTCGCCTCCCCGACTAAGCTCCGTGAACTGGGTCCGAGCTTCTTCCTTCGCTACCCCAACCAGTACCAGGATGTACTCTCACGGATGCAGGCCAAAACCCTTCGCCTCCCCGAGGGTCTCCAGCGCCTCTCTCGCCGAGCGCTCGCTGCGGGTGTCTATGGCTCCTTCATCCGCAATCAAGATCTGGATGAGAAGAATGCAATACAGCTCGATGCGATCATCTTCCCCTCGAGCCTCCGCTCCATCGACGAGGCCGCCCTCTTCGCCGCTCAGATAGCTCAGCCCGTCATCCTCCCTGAGGGCCTAGAGAGCATCGGCCTCTTGGCCTTCTACGCCAGTAGCCTCAGCGAGGTGACGCTACCAGCGAGCCTCCGCTCTCTGGATGATCAGGCCTTCGCCCTCTGCCCACGACTTGAGACAGTGCATGCGCTAGGCAAGGTGCCTCCCACCCTTGGCGCTCAAGTCTTCCTCCGCACCGCTAAGCAGGGACGTATCGAGAAGCTGATTGTGCCCCGAGGGTCGAAGCCCGCCTACGTGCAGGCTGGCTATGCCCCCTTCTTCTTCAGAATCGAAGAGGCGGCGAAGTAGCCCCACCAAGCCCTCCACGATGACGGCACCCGTGCTACTCATCCAGAGACAACAGCGCTATCCATTCAGCGATGACAGCGGTACCTCCCCTGCTATGATAGAGATACTCACCCAGCTACGATAGCGACACCTCTCAAGCGACGACAGCGATACTCATTTAATTAGGATAATGAAACTATTTCCCCGCCTGAGCTTCTTCCTGCTCACCCTCCTCAGTCTTGCCCTCACGGCCTGCCACAAGGACACACCTCGAGATACAGCCGAGCATTCCCCCCTGAAAGGTACGTATTGGACAGAAGGGACAGGCACGATGACGCTCGACTTCCGCACGGAGCGAGAAGTGACCTTCACCCTCACTCCCGCTGGTTCTCCTCGAGGGGCGATGGCCTACACCGCCACCTACAATCTCTCGGGAAGTACCCTCACGATCGGAGACATCATACAGGATACACCCTTCGGGACAGCCACTATCCTTCAGGGGTTCACAGCACAGCTCGAGGGAGGTGTGATGAAGGCTGACTTCACGACGACAGGCATGGAGCGAGACAGCGAGCAAGGTGCGCTCCGCTTCGTCGCCCAGCCGCTGAAGGGATACCTCTTCCACCGCAAGGTCTAGTACTTTCCCATCACGGAGGCTAGAGTCTTACCTCCACAAGCCTAAGATCCTTGCCTCACACATTCTAGCCTCTTGCCCGCAGAGGCTCTGGCCCTCCACTATCCACAAAGCTAGAAGGCCAGCGACCGTAGTCCTCACCTGATCGGGAGGCTACGGTCGCTGGCCTTATCTTAGGAAGTAAGGGAAGTTACTTCTGGAAGGTGGAAGTAGTTACTTCCTACAGAAGGGAAGTGCTTACTTCGCTGCGGGGATTTCCTTGAGCACCTGAAGGAGGTGACGCCACCAGAGGTCTACCGTCTTGATCTCGATACGCTCTGCAGGAGAGTGCACATCACGAAGCGTTGGCCCGAAGGACACCATATCCAGATCAGGATATACGTCTAGGATCAGACCACATTCGAGCCCTGCGTGGATGGCCTTCACAGCTGCTTCCTTGCCGAAGAGCTTGCGGTAAGCATCTGCCGAAGCCTTGAGGATAGCAGAGTCTGGATTGGGCTTCCAGCCAGGGTAAGAGTCAGTGAGTTCGACATCTGCCCCTGCCAGCTCGAAGACAGAAGCGACCATCTCGGCAGCCGAGTCACGAAGGCTCGTCGTAGAGCTTCGCTGGCTGGTCTCGACGAGGATCACACCGTCACGTTGCTTGATCGAAGCAAGGTTGTTGGAAGTCTCGACGAGGTCTTCGATCTCGTGGCTCATGCCGAGTACGCCGTGAGGGCAAGCATAGAGCGCACGTACCAGCGCCGACTTCGTCTTGTCATCGATGATCTGGGCGGGAGCAGAAGCTTCCTCGATAGCGAAGCAGACGTTGGGGTCTACTGCCTTAAGCTCGTTACGCACAGCTTCTTCGAGGCTCTTGAGCAGTTCGATTGCCTTAGCCTTGTCCTCGGGGCGAACACCGACGAGAGCATGTGCCTCACGAGGGATAGCGTTGTGGAGGTTACCCCCAGCTATCTCAGAGAGCTTCCAGTCGACATTCTTCTCCAGCGCATAGAGGAAGCGGGTGAGTAGCTTATTCGCATTGCCAAGTCCGCAGTGGATCTCACCGCCGGAGTGACCGCCCTTGAGACCAGAGACCGAGGCACGAAGCCAGACAAGACCCTGAGGAGCCTGCTGATACTCGGGCTTGAAGGTCGCTACGATACCCTTACCACCAGCACAGCCGATGAAGAGTTCGCCTTCGTCTTCGCTGTCGAGGTTGATGAGGATCTTACCGGTGAGGAAGCCTGGGCGAAGCTCGAAGGCCCCCGTCATACCCGTCTCTTCGTCGATGGTGAAGAGCGCTTCGAGAGGTCCGTGCTCGAGGTCATCCGAAGCTAGGATAGCGAGCTGGGCAGCACAGCCGATCCCGTTGTCCGCACCGAGAGTCGTCCCGTCAGCACGAAGCCATTCGCCGTCGACGATCGTACGGATAGGATCGTTGTCGAAGTCATGCTGGGTGCCAGCGTTCTTCTCACAGACCATATCGACGTGGCTCTGGAGGATGAGCTTCACTCGATCTTCGTAACCTGGGGTAGCAGGCTTGCTCATGACGATGTTGCCTACATGGTCCTTCTTGTACTCGATACCATGCTCCTGAGCGAACTTCTCTAGATAGGCGATGATCTTACCTTCCTTCTTAGAGGGGCGGGGGACTTGCGTGATCTCATGGAAGTATTTCCAGACGATCTTAGGATTCAGCTCTGTGATTTCCATTGCTTACTTGATGTTTATGTTTGAGTAGTTGCTTACGTGTGCATCAGTGGCATTCGGAGAGTTAAGACCCGAATTCATCTATCTAAGCCTTAATCAGCGAAAACTTGTACCTTTGCTCCCAACAAATATAACGATAAAATACAAGGATGACATTATTCCTAGTCGCACTCTTCGCCGTAGGAACTGCGGTCTTTCTCCTCTCGGTATCGATTATCTTCAAGAGGAATGGTCGCTTCCCCAATACGCATGTCGGCGGGAGCCGTGCCATGCAACGTCGAGGTATCTCCTGCCACACGTCGCAGCATCGGGATGCTCAGCGTCAGAAGAATCTAGCTGAGCGTCTGGCTGAGCAGGCTTCCTAAATCTCCCCTTCACTTCCCTCGGATACAATAATTAAAATATAACAGCACCTATGACAAAGACTGGTCGTATGACCCTCTGCTCACTGGCTCTGGCCATCGCTTCAGCCCTGAGCCTCTCCTCCTGCCAAGGCAAGCCCGAGCAAAAGTCCGCCCCCTCTACCCCATCCGAAGTGCAGGCTACGGGTCTCCCCATAGCTCTTGTTCGCATGGACAGTGTCTCCTCTCAGTACAAGTTCGCCCAAGAGGTGAAGGAGGCTCTTGAGAAGGATGCCATCGCTCACCAGACTCGTCTTCAGGGCAAGAGCGCTGCGATCCAGAAGGCAGCAGCAGACTTCGAGCGTCGTATGCGTATCAATGCCTTCGTCTCTGCTGAAGCTCAGCAGGCCGAGCAACAGAAGATCATCCGCATGCAGCAGGAAGGTGAAGCGCTCAGCGCAGAGCTCTCTCAGAAGCTCGCCCTCAAGCAGCAGTCGCTCCTCGAAGATGTGATGACGGAGATCCGCACCCAGCTCAAGGAATACAACAAGGATGGTCGCTACAAGCTCATCCTCACGCAGGTCGGGGACAACGTCCTCTATGCAGATGAAGCCCTAGATATCACGGACGACTTCATCAAGTACCTCAACGAGCACTATACTTCTAGCAAGGCTTCCGTAGCCGCCGACTCTACAGCTAAGAAGAAGTAAGCCTTCCTCCCCACTCCGCTGGGAGGGACAAGGGGCATCACGGCACCGATGTGTAGCCGTGGTGCCCCTTGCCTTTTGGGAGCTATGACAGGAGGGAGCTAAGGACAAATAGTGCAGGAAGGGGGCTGTACCTAGTGATAGGTATATTGGACCTTTTCACCCTGAAGGCGGGCGAATATCCCTACCTTTGCGCTGGCGAGGGATACACCCTTCGCCTCTAATCACTCCTATCCTCTCAAGAAACATGAATATCAAGAAATGGACTACAGCGCTGCTCCTCGGCGGACTTCTCCTCGGGGTAGCGACCTCGTGTGGCAAGAAGAACGATGAGCCTACACCCAAGCCCACACCTAATCCCGGAGGAGATGTCATCGTCGTCCCCGCAGATGGGGATGCCTATACCATCCACCTCGTAGATGTTACTCCCAAGGACATTCAGCTCGATGGCATCGGCAAGGTAGGCTTCGAAGACATCAACTTCGGGGAAGCTGTCCTTGGCACAGGTCGTCTCACGAAGGTGACCATACACAAGGGCTACATCTACCTCGAAGGACAGCAGAAGGGCAAGGTAGCTCGCTATGAGCTCAGAGAGTCGGGCAATATCCACGTACCCCAGACCGGTAATATGCCCATCTCGCCACAGATCGGTAGCGCCGTCATCAAGGACGGCACGATCAAGGCTACACTCTCCATCGGTATGTACCACTTCTATGCTCGTAGCTATCAGGCTAGCTTCGGAGCTAAGGCTAGTGCCGAACTCCTGAAGGTGCTAGCTGCCCTGAGCAAGGCTAATGCTTCCAGCACCATCAACTTCGAAGGGACGCTGGTGAAGAAGTAATCCTTCCCCCGAGATTTACTCCTCAAGACAAAGCCCCGTAGCTCACGTGAGCTACGGGGCTTTTCTTTGTATAACAGAGACTCTTGCACGCTTCATCTCAAGGCTAACAACTCATCCTCTCGAGAGGGCAAAAAACAGACCTACGGTAGGTCGCCGAAAAAACCTACTGTGGGTCGCCTGACCGACCTACCGTGGGTCGCATCGACGACCTACAGTAGGTTTTATTTGGGGGTGTCTCGAGGGCGGTCTCTGAGCCGACCAGAGCGACGCATTTTAGCAGGGGGTCTATTCTCAGCGACAGAGGATAAATCGTGAAGGTTCACTCCTACGGAGTCGTCCGCCATAGCCCCACGAATATAGACCCTACCCCGCTAGGTAGAGCATAAGCATTCGACTGTGCTCCCATCTACTCTTTTATGGTTAATCACTTGTAGGTATCGAGGGGCTGTAAAATGGCTATTTCCTAGTATTTAAGCACATCCCTAATCGCTCTACCTTTGCAACATCTTGTGAGAAGCACCTCCCGAGCATTTGTGGAGTGCCCCACAGCGATAGAACTAAGCAACTCATCAACTCAAGTCACAACAGATCCAATATGAAGAAGAACTTCCTTTGGCTAGCAGTAGCTGCTCTTAGCCTCGGTGCCGTCTCCTGCGACAAGAAGGACGAGCCCAAGAAGCCCCAGCAGGGCGAAGTCAAGACCGTCATCATCGATGCCTCTGACTACACGAAGTACGTCTACTTCTCCTTCGAAGAGGGGAAGGTCGTCTCTACCGCTGCTTGGGATGACGAAGCACACAAGAGCCAGACCAACTGGGACCTTGGCCTTCACCGCTACGACTTCCGAACCAATAGTGGTCTCTCGGGCAAGGGTCAGGGCGGCGCCGTCGAAACCTCTACGGAGAACATCAACGACAAGATCACGATCCCTGCAGCTGACCAGTTCGAAGTAGACAAGTCTCAGAGACAGCTCGTCGAGTTCACACACGGCGCTGATGGAGCTAAGACCCGCTACGAAGATATCCCTGCGAACCTCGTGCTAACGACAACTCAGAAGATCTCCATGGAAGGAGGTCGCCCCGTCTACAAGATCATCAAGAAGGGTGCGATCACCCTCGACATGGGTGGCCACGGCAATGGCGGTGGTCCCTCTACGACGCTGAGCAACAAGGTCTACCTCGTGCGCACCGCCTCGGGCAAGTTCGCCAAGGTCAAGGTCACGGGCTACAGCACTCCGCTCAAGGGTAAGGACGGCGTGGTCAAGCCCGTCTCGGGTCACATCACCATCCAGTACGTCTATCCCGTCCAGTAAAGCCTAGGCATCACCAACCTCAAGAGGCTCGATCTACATACAGACTATGTCGATCGAGCCTCTTCTTCGTCGCTCTTCACTCCCCCTTCACCCATCCCCAGCTAACTATGCTCCGTATCGTACCGCTTTCGCTCGCCCTATCCTTCACGGCTCTTAGTCTACATGCTCAGAAGGCTTCTTCCCCAGCCGAGAGTCCCACGGATAGCGTGAGCAACGGCTTCGCCATCCACGAAGTCGTCGTGACGGGGACACAAACGCCTCGCCTGCTGAAGAAGCTCCCCATCCCGACGCAGATCATCAGCCGTAAGGATCTGGATCGAGTACAGCCTCGCTCCGCAGCCGATGCGCTCCAGATGACGCTCCCTGGGGTGCAGATCTCCATGCACGGCGGTCAGCAGCAGGTCGTCATCCAGGGGATGGCGGGAGACTATGTCCTCTTCCTCGTCGATGGCGAGAAGATCACCTCCGAGGGCAATGGCTCTGTGGACCTCAACCGAATAGATATCTCCACCATCGAGCGTATCGAGATCATCCGTGGGGCGGCCTCCGCACTCTACGGCTCCAGCGCCATCGGTGGGGTCATCAACTTCATCACCAAGCAGGGCTCCCGCCCCCTAGAGGCCTCCGCCTCAGCAGACATCTCGAGCGAAGGGCTCTCTCGCTATGCGGCTTCGCTAGGAGTGCGCTACCGACGACTCTCCAGCACCACCTCCGCAGGCTACACCGAGCAAGCCCCCTACTCCATCGCCACCCGCAGTGGTGGAGTCCCCGCCCCCAGCCTCTTCTCCCGCAGCAAGACCAAGTACCTAAGCGAGAAGCTCCGCTTCCGCAGCACAGATGATCGTCTAGAGCTAGCGGGCTACCTTCGCTACAGCTTCCGAGACCAAGACTTCGACCCCATCACCCAGCATCACTACACGACACACAGCCTCGGAGGTCGAGCCTACTATGCCTTCAACAGCCGGCACAACCTCCGCCTAGACTACAATAATGAGCTCTACGACCGCTCCTCGTGGTACCCAGCTGCCCGTGAGGCAACGCCCATCTTCCTCTTCCGCTCGCACACGGGTCGACTGCAGTACAACTACGGGGCAGAGGGCGAGACTCCTATCCTGGCGAACGTAGGTCTGGAGATCTATGCCGAGCGTCTCCGAGGCGACCGATTCCCAAGTACTAAGGATATTCGCCGTGCTGAGCTCTATTCGCTCTATGGGCAGGCCGAATGGCACCCTTGGTCGAAGCTTTCCCTTGTCGGAGGTCTTCGCTACGACCGCCACTCCCGCTTCGGGCTTCACCTCTCCCCTAGACTATCCGCCCTCTACACGCTGGGGGATCTTCGCCTAAGGGCCTCCTATGCCGAAGGGTTCCGCTCGCCCTCGATCAAGGAGCTGTACATGGACTGGGATCATCAGAACATGTTCTACATCCGTGGCTCGGAGGATCTTCGCCCCGAGATCAGCCACCTCATCAGCTTCTCTCCCGAGTATCAGACCAAGCGCCTCAATGCTACGGTGATCGCCTCCTACAACCTCATCACCAACGGCATCGATCTCGTCCCTGAGGATGGAGGGAAGGTCATGCGCTACCGCAATACTTCCAAGGAGACGAAGGTGCTCAACCTCCAGACAAGCCTACGCTATCTCCTGCCCTCGGGCTTCAGCGCTACGCTCGACTATGCCTTCCTCAAGAGCTTTGGTCAAGTCAAGGACAAGGCGGGACGAACACTCTCCTACTCCAACCTCCGCCCCCACAACCTCACCCTAGGACTCACCTATGAGCATCGAGTAGGCGAGGCGGTCCTCTCTGCGAACTACAGTCTACGTGCCAGCAGTGCGCTCTCGACCCTTCAGCTGAATAGCTCGACGAATGACTACGAGCAGGTGCGCTTCTCAGGCTTCAGCGTCTCACGTGTCGCCCTCGGTGGATCATGGCGAGGCAAGGTGCGTGTCTCGCTCGGGGTAGACAATATCTTTGACTTCGTCCCCGAGAGCGTCAATATCACGGGGACACTCTCCCCAGGACGCACCTTCTTCTCTTCCCTTACCATAGGTATCTAGCAGAGCCTACCTCCATAGGTCACCGCTGCGCTCCCCTTGCTCTCTGAGTTCATCACGGGAAGAAAGCCCGCTCCCTTCGCTACTTCATCCACCCCACGACGAGGCGAGGTGCTGCGCTCGAAGTGATTGTAGGCAAATGGGCTTCTTTCGCTAACTTTGTAGGCTAAAAGGGGCTACGAGGCCAACGATCAATCATGGGTAAGACTTCAGGCAAGATAAAAGGGAACCAACGTACGAAAAGACCAGCCTCCTCAAGGCAAGGGAGAGCTAGCTCTTCCTCCTTCTTCGGCGGGATGAACGGTGTGCGGGAGCTGGTAGTAGCCAACTTCGACAATCGTCGTATCCCTACGATCTTTGGGCTCCTCCTGCTGGCCTTCTTCATCATCGCCCTACTGTCGATCATTACCTTCCTCTTCTCTCATGGGAGTGACCAGAGCTTGATCACGGCGAGCCAAGAGGCGATGACCAGCGAAGAGACCTCTCGGCAGGTGACCAACATCTTCGGCCTCCCCGGAGCTCGCCTAGCCGACTACCTCTTCAATCAGCTCTTCGGCTGGGGGATCATCTTCATCCTTACCTTCGTCGTCTTCGTCTTTGCCCATCTGATCTGGCGACCACGCATAGCCTTCATCCGCTATGTCGTGCACTTCCTCATCGATGGCTTCCTGACGATCTGGACGGCCATCGCTGCAGCAGGCCTGCAGACCCTCTTCCCCTCCGACAGCTTCCTCCGCTGGGGAGGTCTCCGAGGTGAAGAGCTCTTCTCCTATATATATGGTAGCATCGGAGTCGCAGGTGTCTTCGTTGCCCTAGGCTTCAGCCTGCTCATCTTCCTTGTCCTCTGTAGCGGACGTGTGCTTGGTGCCGTACAGAGCCCCAAGATCCCTCGCCCCAACATCCCCCGACCTTCCTTCCCCTCAGCATCACTCCTCTCCCGACTGCTCCGTCGCAAGGGACCAGAGCTCACCGAAGTCGAAACCGATCGTGCCCAGCAGGACGAAGATGTTTGGCGTGACGAGCCTCCCCTCCCCACAGATGAAGGTGAGGAGTTCGTCGACGAAGAGGTCGAGCCTCAGGGCTTCACCCAAGGAGAGGCGACGAGCTTCACCCACCCCTCCAGCAGCACTTCCGCCTCTTCTAGCCAAGAGATGATCGTCGAGGAGGCTCCCAAGGATGACCTCATCGAGGATCACGAGGCACACGAGGCAGCTCCCCCTAAGCACGGAGTACAGCTCCCCCTCTATCAGAAGCCACAGACCGACCTTCTCCGAGACTACGAGCAGTCTACAAGCCCCATAGACATGGAGGAGATCGACTACAATAAGCAGAAGATCATCGACACGCTGGCCAGCTTCAAGATGCACGTCACCCCGAGCAAAGCCACCGTCGGCCCCACCGTCACCCTCTACGAAGTCATCCCTGACTCAGGGATCAAGGTCTCCCGCATCAAGACCATGGAGGATGATATCGCCATGAGCCTCAAGAGCGAAGGGGTGCGCATCATCGCTCCCATGCCAGGGCTGGGTACCATCGGGATCGAAGTCCCCAACTCCGTTCCTCAGACCGTATCGATGCGCAGCATCCTTGCCTCAAGGAAGTTCAGAGAGCAGCAGGAGAAGATGGAGCTACCCGTAGGGATCGGGAAGACCATCACCAACGAGCCCTTCATCTTTGACCTCACGAAGATGCCTCACCTGCTGATCGCAGGGGCTACGGGGCAGGGGAAGAGCGTTGGGCTCAATGCACTGATCACCTCACTCCTCTACAGCAAGCGCCCCGAGGAACTGAAGTTCGTCATGGTCGACCCCAAGATGCTGGAGTTCTCCATCTACGAAGAGATCGAGCGTCACTTCCTAGCTAAACTCCCCGATGCCGACCGAGCGATCATCACCGACATGACCAAGGTCGTGGCTACCCTCAATTCGCTCTGCATCGAGATGGACAACCGCTACCGCCTGCTGCAGACCGCAGGGCGTGCCGTCCGTAACATCCGTGAGTACAACGAGCAAGTACGCTCAGGCGAACTAAGCCGCCTTCAGGGTCATGAGATCCTGCCCTACATCGTCCTCATCGTCGACGAGTTCGCCGACCTGATGATGACCGTTGGTAAGGAAGTGGAGCAGCCCATCGCCCGTCTGGCTCAGAAGGCTCGTGCCGCGGGTATCCACATGGTCATCGCTACGCAGCGTCCTTCGACCGATGTCATCACAGGGCTCATCAAGGCCAACTTCCCCGCTCGTATTGCCTTCAAGGTCTTCTCCATGGTAGACTCTCGCACCGTGCTAGACTCTCCTGGAGCCAACCAGCTCATCGGCCGTGGGGACATGCTCTTCTACCAAGGTAAGGAGATGGTGCGTGTACAGTGTGCCTTCATGGACACTCCCGAGACTGAGGCCATCGTCGAGCACATCGCCCGTCAGGAGAGCACAGGCTCAGCTTACGAGCTTCCCGAATACATCCCCGAGGGCGAAGAGTCTGGAGCCAAGGGCTTCAACCCCAATGAAAAGGACAGCCTCTTCGATGAAGTCGCCCGCATGGTCGTACAGACACAGGTGGGATCAACCTCCAACATCCAGCGCAAGTTCAACATCGGCTACAACCGTGCAGGTCGCCTGATGGACCAGCTTGAGGGCGCAGGGATCGTCGGAGCGCAAGAGGGAAGTAAGCCTCGTGAGGTCTTCATCAAGGACCAAGCAAGTCTAGAGCAGCTGCTGCAGAAGTTAAGCTAACTTGACTCATCAGCCGTTCTATTAGTACATATCAATTTCAAGTGAGCAATGAATATGCGACATATCATCATGATCCTAGGGCTGTCACTCTCCCTCCTCTCAGGAGCTAGAGCCCAGCGCCCTAATAAGGCACCCGCCATCACTCCTCAGACCCTCCTTGAGCGAGCTGAGGCCACACTTTATAGTGCAGGTGCTACCCTAGTAGACTTCTCAACCGAGCTCCGTGACAAGGCGGGGCGCAGTGCAGGTGCTACGACAGGCAAGATGCACCTACAGGGGGATGCCTTCCGCCTTGAGTATGGCACCATCACGGCGGTCTATGCTTCGGGGACGCTGACCTATTACGACAGCGCCGAGCATACACTGACCATCTCCAAGCCTTCGTCAGACGAACTCCTGCAGATCAATCCGCTCTACTTCCTTCGCTCACGAGCGCAGGGCTTCTCGAGCCAGCTGCAGGGACAGACGGGTACTCAGGCTACCGTCACTTTTACCCCACAGCACAAGAGCAATATCACCAGCGTCGTCGCTACCTTCCAGGTCAGTAACGGCCTCCCTGCTCAGCTTCTCTTCTCTGCCAAGGACAAGAGTCTACTGACGGCAAAGGTCGCCCGAGTCACTCGCCGCACTGCTTATCCACAGAGCTTCTTCGCTCTGAATGCTAAGAGCTACCCCGGCTGCGAAGTCGTCGATCTGCGCTAAGCCCTCTGTCTGCTACCCAATCAATAGTACATGGAATCAAAGACCCTCGTCGAAATAGGCGAGTACACACAGCTCATGGGACGCACCTTCACGCTCCCGATGCGCTGGCGCATGTTCTTCCGCTCCGTCATCCGTGAGATCTATAGTCTCGGTGTCGGCTCACTCTGGATCGTCTTCATCATCTCGCTCTTCATCGGGGCGGTGATCACCATCCAGCTCTCGATCAACATGACGAGCCCCCTCATCCCTCGCTTCACCATCGGCTATTCAACCCGAGAGATCATGATCTTGGAGTTCTCCTCCACGGTGATGTGCCTCATCCTCTCGGGTAAGGTCGGCTCTAGTGTCGCCTCCGAACTTGGGACGATGCGTGTCACCGAGCAGATCGATGCTATGGAGATCATGGGGGTGAACTCTGCGAACTTCCTTATCCTACCGAAGATCGTGGGCTTCATGGCTTTCATCCCTGTACTCTCGGTCTTCTCCATGGTGACGGGTATCGTCGGAGGCTACGTAGCCTGCGACCTTGCCAGCTCGCTGACGCACGAAGACTTCATCTATGGGCTCCAGCTCTACTTCACGCCGATCTATGTCACCTATTCGATCATCAAGTCGGTGGTCTATGCCTTCATCATCTCCTCGGTAGCCTCCTACTATGGATATTGTGTCAAGGGGGGAGCTCTCCAAGTCGGTACTGCCAGCACACGAGCTGTGGTCAATAGCAGTGTGCTCATCCTCTTTTTCGACCTGCTACTGACCAACCTCATGCTCACCTAATCAGCTCGCTCTCCTCAAGTGATACAAGTCAAATCTATCTATAAGCGCTTTGCCGACAAGGAGATCCTCAAGGGCATCGATGCCACCTTCGAGGCAGGGAAGACGAGCTTAGTCATCGGCCGCAGTGGTGCTGGTAAGTCGGTCTTCGTCAAGTGCATGATCGGTCTCATCAAGCCCGACCAAGGTGAGGTGCTCTATGATGGGCGCAACCTGCTGACGATGTCCAAGCCCGAACTCCTCCGACTACGCCGTGAGATGGGGATGCTCTTCCAAGGCTCGGCACTCTTCGACAGCATGACGGTCATCGAGAATGTCCTCTTCCCCATGGAGATGTTCTCCTCAGACAGCTACGATAAGTCCTACCACCGAGCTATGGAGCTACTGGAGCGTGTGGGACTCGCCGAAGCAGCCAACAAGTATCCCGCAGAGATCAGCGGGGGGATGATGAAGCGTACGGCGATAGCCCGAGCGCTAGCACTCAATCCCAAGTACCTCTTCTGCGACGAACCGAACTCAGGGCTTGACCCCAAGACCTCGATGGTCATCGACCAGTTGATCTACGAGCTGACGAAGGAATACAACATCACGACCATCGTCAATACCCACGACATGAACTCCGTGCGCTCGATCGGCGATAAGATCATCTACCTCCACCATGGCCTCAAGGAATGGGAGGGGAGTAGCGCTACGCTAGATGCTCCCGACACACCGGAGAGCGTCATGCACTTCATCAACGCTGGCCGTCTCTAGCGAGAAGCCAGCCCTTTCACCCCGACAATCTCTATGTCTCTATTCAAGAAAGATTCGCTCCTGACGACCATCCTCGTGATGATCGCTGCCTCAGTAGTCTTGATCTTCATTCTCATCTTCGGTCTCGATCTCTACACACGTCACGGGAAGACGGTCACTGTACCCGACCTCCGAGGCAAGACCGTAGCAGAGATGAAGCGCATCCTCGACGAAGCAGGTCTCGACTACGAGATCAATGACTCCACCTTCTCTCGCACAGCTGTCCCAGGTACGGTACGTGAAGTTGTCCCCGAACCAGGGAGCCAAGTCAAGGCGGGTCGCATCCTCTTCATCGCTATCAACGGCTACCATCAGCGCAAGCAGACTGTGCCCAACTACAAGGATCAGTCTGCTCGACAGATCTTGGCCCTACTGAAGGGGCTCGGCTTTGAGTCCGTAGAGCAGCGTGTAGTCCCTGGGGGCTATGTCGGTTCGGTCGTCGGGCTACAGACCCTCGATGGGAAGCCCATACTCGCAGGGACGCAGATTCCCATCGACACGAAGCTCATCCTGCTGGTAGCAGGTCAAGTGATCGACACCCTTGGGCTGGACCGCTATATCGAAGACTACAGCACCAGCCAAGGCGATAGTGTCGTCAAGGATGACGGCTCAAACGTAAGCAACGACTGGTGGTAGAGGCCGTGACCGAGCAATACCTTGACGACGGAGCTTGGGGCGAAGACGAAGATATCTTCCTCGTAGACCCAGCCTCACCCAGCGATTCATCTCAGGAGGCGGAAGCCGTCTCCTACCTCCAGCATGCCGATAGTTCTCCGCTGTACGAGCACTTCCGTGTCGTAGCTGACAAGGGGCAGGCTCCTATGCGCGTGGACAAGTTCCTCGCCACCCGCATGACGGGCACGACACGCAGTCGCATCCAGCAGGCTCTGGATGGAGGCTACGTCTTCGTGGGGGACAAGGCTGTGAAGAGCAACTACCGCATCAAGCCCCTTGATGTCGTCACCCTCCAGCTTCGCCGTCCGAAGCACGAGCTAGAGATCATCCCCGAAGACATTCCCCTAAATGTCGTCTACGAAGACGAGTACCTCATGGTGGTCAATAAGCCTGCGGGGCTTGTCGTACATCCAGGGCATGGCAACTACACGGGGACGCTGGTCAATGCTCTTGCCTACTACCTCAAGGATGATCCTCTCTACGACCCCGCAGACCCTAATGTTGGCCTTGTGCATCGCATCGACAAGGACACCAGCGGGCTCCTAGTCATCGCCAAGCGAGCAGAGACGAAGGCGCATCTCGCCCGTCAGTTCTTCAACAAGACGACACGGCGCACCTACCGAGCCCTTGTGTGGGGTCGTCTGAAGCAGCCCGAGGGTACCATCGTCGGCAATATCGGCAGAGACGAACGTGATCGCCTGCAGATGGCTGTCTACCCCGAGGGTAGTCCGAAGGGGAAGCATGCCGTCACACACTACACCCTCCTTGAGGAGCTGGCCTATGTCAGCTGGATCGAATGCCGGCTGGAGACAGGGCGCACCCATCAGATACGAGCGCACATGAAGCATCTGGGGCATCCGCTCTTCGCTGATGCTCGCTACGGAGGGGATAAGATCCTTTGGGGAAATCAATTCTCTCGCTACAAGCAGTTCGTCCACAACTGCCTCACCCTCTGTCCCCGCCAAGCCCTTCATGCCAAGACGCTCGGCTTCGTACATCCCATGACGGGCGAAGAAATGCTCTTCGACAGCGAACTACCTTCGGACCTATCCGAGCTCTTAGATCGCTGGCGCACCTATGCCGCTCAGGTCGATAGCGAATAAACGAAAGAGTCGAAATAAATACGCTCTAAGCGAACAGACCTCTCCACCCCGTGCTGTGGGTGGAGAGGTTTTTTATTTCCCATGGCGAAGGGAGGTATCAACCACAAAGGCTCTCCTCATGACACACGATCAAGCATCCCATGAGGAGCAAAGCCTTGAAGCCGTTTGGTAGAGTCGTTTGATAGCTATTTCTTTGCGCCCGCTGGATCGGACCGCTCTTGGCCGACGAAGCCAGCACGACCACATTAGCAACGACAATCAATGAAACGAATTCTACTTATCCTCACCCTACTCCTCGGGGTCATCACACCTCAAGCCGTAGCGCAGCAAGAAGAGCGGGTGCACTCGGGCTTCATGCTGGAGCTTGGGCTGATGCAGAGCCGCATCGGCTACCATCAAGCTCTTCCGCTGGGCTTCGTCGCGGGAGCTCATATCGGCTACGATCTGTACAGCAATCCCACCTACTTCATTGGATCCGAGCAGTACAGAAGGAGCAACAGCGATCTCTTCTACATGCTTCTTCCTTCGGCCAGTGTAGAGCTTCGCTGGTACCACGCCCGTGAGAAGAGCGAAGAGGAGATCAACCGTGGTGGCTTCGTCGTGCTCGGCACTGCCATGCAGTCCCACACAGGGGGCATCATCTTCAAGAAGGAGCTCCAAGGCCGATGGGACTACCGCTGGGCGATGAAGGCAGGCTGGGGCTACCAAGCGGTAATGAGCGATGTCATCTATGCCAAGTTTGAAGCAGGGCTCGTGGCCAGTATCCCGCTCCAGAGAGATACGGACAAGGTCTTCGGACTCCCCTACGTCGATATCGGCATCGGGGTCAAGCTCTAGCAGAGGAGTCCGTGTGCATGAGGGGGATATGCGTAACGAAAGGGGTCGATCGTTATAAGCAAAAAGAACATCCCCTTTTTGCTTGACGATAATGAATAAGATTCGACTCAGCTTCTTTGTCCTGAGCCTTGTAGCCCTCACAGCGTGCACTGGCCGCCAGTCTACGGAGCAAGACTCAGACAGCATCTCGGCCCTCAGCCCCACGATCACCGACAGCATCCCCTATCGTGTGGCGGAAGGTTACTTCGCCGCCTCAGATGCCCTGCCCACGACGATCACCAGCGAAGAAGCGCTGAACCGCTATATGGGGATGGCTACGACCATGCAGCAGGCACCCACCGAGATTGATTGGAGTCGAGAGTTCGTCATCCCCGTCGTCCTCCCCTCGACAAGGATCTCCACCGAAGTGGCCCCCTGCAGTCTGCACAAAGATCGAGAGGGGCATCTTGTTCTCGTCTATAAGGCGCTTGAGGGGAAAGACCTAGAGACCTCCGAGATCCGTCCCTTCCTAGCGATCATCGTCGCTCGTGAACATCTAGCACCCGTGCGCCTCATCCAAGAGAAGTAGCCCACTTCCTCACATAAGCTATAGGCTCAAGCCCCGTGAGTGACCTCAGCGAAGGTCTACTCACGGGGCTTGCTCATGATGGCTGCTCTATCGGCTCATCAGCTCCCATTCCTGAGGCAATACGGCAGGGGAAGAAATGGAGGAAAATACCCTAACCTAATCATCAAGATATTAGCACCATACGCTTATGCTTTAGGCCTCCCCCTAGAGCCTCTAAACACAGCCTCCTCAGGAGGGCCTTCCAGAACCTACTGTGGGTCGTCTCACCGACCTACGGTAGGTCGTCGATGCGACCCACAGTAGGTTTTAAGAGCGACCTACCGTAGGTCCCTTTTTGAGCGAAATATCCCCGAGGCTTACACCTCCACCTTAGCCTAGTCAGCGGGTATGAGCCTCTACCCTCCCAGAGAGGAATACCTTCGCCAAGGGCTTCGCTGTGACGTATGTTGCCCAATATCGGATAATTGTGTATCTTTGTGCCCGATATTTTTAACTCTCAAAACAGAAAGAGAAATGAATAACTACGAAACCGTTTTCATTCTTACTCCCGATTTATCTGAAGCTCAGGTAAAGGAAGCGGTCGCTAAGTTCGTCGACATCCTCAAGGGCGAAGGCTCTGAGATCGTCAACGAAGAAAACTGGGGGCTCAAGAAGCTCGCTTACACGATCCAGAAGAAGACCACGGGCTACTACCAGCTCGTCGAATTCAAGGCTCAGCCTGAGACCATTGCTGTACTGGAAACTCAGTTCCGTCGCGATGAGAATGTCCTCCGCTTCCTGACTTTCCGCCAGGATAAGTTCGCAGCTGCATACGCAGAGAAGAGAAGAAGCCGTAAGGCATAACCCATTAACGAAAGGAGATAAACACAATGGCTGCACCATCAGAAGTACGCTACCTGACTCCCCTCACTGTAGATAGCAAGAAGAAGAAGTACTGCCGCTTCAAGAAGAGCGGTATCAAGTATATCGACTACAAGGATCCCGAATTCCTCAAGCGTTTCCTCAACGAACAGGGCAAGATCCTTCCCCGTCGTATCACCGGCACCAGCCTCAAGTTCCAGCGTCGTGTCGCTCAGGCTGTCAAGCGTGCTCGTCACCTGGCCCTGCTGCCCTACGTCACGGACAACATGGCTCGATAAGGCATACCCTCCGTATCCCTTATCCCTAGTAGAATAATAAACCCAGAGGAGACAGAATACAATGAACGTTATTTTGAAAGAAGACGTAGTCGGTCTCGGCTACAAGGACGATATCGTCACAGTAAAGGACGGCTACGGTCGCAACTTTCTAATCCCCACCGGTAAGGCGATCGTCGCTACGGAAGCAGCAAAGAAGATCCTTGCTGAGAACCTCCGCCAGCGTGCTCACAAGATCGCTGCGATCAAGAAGGAAGCCGAAGAGCGTGCCCAGAAGTATCAGGGCGTTCGCCTCTCGATCACGGCTCACACCAACGTCGCTACGGGTAGCCTCTATGGCTCCGTCACTGGCGCAGAGATCGCTGAAGAGCTCACCAAGCTTGGACTGGAAACCGAACGCAAGCTCGTCTACATCAAGGCGATCAAGGAAGTCGGTAACTACACCGCTATCGTGCGCCTGCACAAGGAAGTGGCTGTAGAAATCCCCGTCGAAGTACTCTCCGACGCTCCTAAGGCTGAAGAGAAGAAGGAAGAAGCTCTCGCTGTTGAAGCTCCTGAAGCTGAAGAAGTAGAAGAAGCTAACGAAGAAGCATAAGAAGCATACGCTTCCACATACCTACGCTCTAGCAGGTAGTCTCCCCCTGTGGGAGCTACCTGCTAGAGTTTTTTATAGCCCATAAGGAGTGAGCCAACTATAAATCTTGCTTATATTCATATAGACCGATTCAGTTGCTGGGCCTTAACAAAACCTCTACCTTTGCAGTGTAATCATTAACAAGAAACAAGATAACGCTATGAACGTACTTTCAATCACTGGGATCAACCCAGCTAAGGCAGAGCAGGTCGTCAACGAACTTAGCAAGCTCCTGGCAGACTTCCAGATCTACTATACCAACCTCCGTGGCTACCACTGGCACGTGCGTGGACCTCAGTTCTACACGCTCCACAGCCAGTTCGAGAAGATGTATGACGAAGCTGCAGAGCACGTCGACGAGATCGCCGAACGTATCCTCCAGCTCGGTAGCACCCCCGAGAACCGCTTCAGCGAATACCTCAAGCTGAGCCAGATCAAGGAAGACACCAAGATCTCTGACCCTGCTCAGATCATCCCTGCTATCCTCGACTCCCTCAAGGTGCTCATCGCTCAGGAGCGTGCCGTAGCTGCCGCTGCCGAAGCAGCAGACGATATCGTCACGGGCGACCTCGTCTCTGATCTCCTCGACGGTCAGGAGAAGTCCGTCTGGATGATCTCTGCCCTCCAAGCTTAATAGCTCCTCCTTCTATAGCAAGCGATCCGAGCGGTCGCTACAATCTACGACGCCGAGCACTTAGTCTCATCCTGCCCTGGGATGAGGCTAGGTGCTCGGCCTTTTTATACTCATCGAGCCCCAGCCATACCATAAAAGACCAAAAACCTTGCTTTTCTTAATAAAATTATTAAGTTCGACCCATACGAACTTTACAAAATAGCCCTACTTTTGTAATGGTAATCGCAACGCAACCCGCCCCGTAGCTCCGACACCGATCCAAGCGAAAGGGGCATCTTCACTCAAATACCACTACCACGATGGACCTGCTACAAATCGTGAAGGGGTTCAATGAGATCCTCTGGAATAGCTTCCTCATGTACGTCCTCCTCGGCGTAGGGATCTTCTACACCCTTTATCTGGGCTTCCCCCAAATTCGTCATTTCGGTCTGGCGATGAAGTATTCCTTTAGCTCGATCTTCAAGAAGCAAGAGAAGGGTACGGCTGCCTCAGACCAAGTCAACTCATTCCAAGCGCTCGCCACAGCCGTCGCCGCTCAGGTGGGTACGGGCAATATCGCCGGTGTAGCCACAGCCATCGCCATGGGTGGCACAGGAGCAGTCTTCTGGATGTGGATATCCGCCCTTCTCGGTATGGGTACGATCTTCTCCGAGGCCGTGCTAGCCCAAGAGTATCGAGAGGTACGTGACGGCCAAGTCGTAGGCGGTCCAGCCTACTATATCCACCGAGGGCTGAAGAGTAAGAAGCTCGCCGCCTTCTTCTCCATAGCCGTGATCATTGCTCTTGGCTTCATCGGCTGTATGGTACAGGCTAATTCCATCTCCATCGGACTGACCAGTGCCTTCGGGATGAAGGACTGGACAAGCGGGCTACTCATCGCAGCGCTCGTAGCCATCGTCATCGTCGGCGGGCAGAAGCGTGTGACGACCATCGCCGAGCTGGTCGTCCCCTTCATGGCAGTAGCCTATATCCTGGGAGCGATCATCATCCTCTTCATCTACTCAGATCAGATCCAGCATGTCTTCCTATCGATCTTCGAAGAAGCCTTCTCCACAGAGGCAGCTGCAGGTGGGGCCGCTGGCACGGTGATGAAGTATGCCATTCGCTACGGGATCTCCCGTGGACTCTTCTCCAACGAGGCGGGTATGGGGAGCACGCCACATGCTCATGCCCTAGCGAATGTCAAGGACCCTTCCATCCAAGGCTTCGTAGCGATGTCGGGTGTCTTCGTGGATCTCCTGATCTGCTCCGCTACGGCCTTCATCATCCTACTCACAGGAGTTCATGACGATACAGGACTTATCTCCGTGCAGATCACACAGAAGGCCTTCGAGCAAACCTTTGGTCATGGTGGGGTTGTCTTCTTAGCTGTGAGCCTACTGATCTTTGCCTTCACGACGATCATAGGCTGGTATGTCTTCGGTGAGATGAATATCCGCTACCTCTTCCCGAAGAAGGCCGTCTATGCCTTCCGTGGCATCGTCATCTGCTGTATCTTCTCAGCGACGATCTTCCGTGCCGAATTGATCTGGGAGCTAGCAGATACCTTCAATGGCATCATGGTCATCCCCAACGTCATCGCCATCATCATCCTGGCGCCTCAAGTGAAGAAGATCTATAAGCGCTTCCTACAGCGACGGAAGACAGAGTCACTCTAGCGAGCACTGTGCCGTATCTCCGTCCCCACTTGTGAAGCACCTCAGAGGTTACTGACATCACGATAAGCACCCACCCTAACGACACAGCCCCTCGAGACTAAGGATAGTCTCGAGGGGCTGTGTCATATCTAGCTAGGCGATAGATCGCCCTTACGTCAGATGGGAGGGCTTAGTCCAGGACGTGGCGCTCTGCATGGTAGGAGGAGCGCACCAGCGGACCACTCTCGATGTGCCGTAGCCCACGCTCCAAGCCAAGGGTACGTAGACGTGCAAACTGGTTTGGGTGGATGTATTCGACGACGGGGAGATGTCTGTGCGTCGGCTGCAGGTACTGCCCGATGGTCATGATCGACACGCCTACTGCATGAGCATCGTCGATGAGCTCTAGGACTTCTTCCTCCGTTTCTCCAAGGCCGAGCATGATCCCCGTCTTAGCAGGGATGCCACTAGCTGCGATGCGCCCAAGGACAGAGAGGCTCTGATCATAGGTAGCTACGTGACGCACCGAGGGGGTGAGGCGACGGGTCGTCTCTAGGTTGTGGGAGATGATCTTAGGCTCACAAGCGATGATCTGGTCGACATAGTCCAGTCGGCCATTGAAGTCTGGGATGAGCACCTCGACAGTGACCTCTGGTGTCGTACGACGAATAGCCTCGATGGTACGCACCCAATGCTGTGCTCCGTAGTCCTCTAAGTCATCTCGGTCCACACTCGTGATCACAGCATGACGCAGGTTCATCTTCTTGATGCTCTGAGCTATCTTCATCGGCTCGAGTGGATCAAGAGGAGGAGGAGTCTTCCCCGACTGAGTATTGCAGAAGCGACAGGCACGTGTACAGATCGCACCACCGATCATGAAGGTAGCAGTACCAGCACTCCAGCATTCCCCTTGGTTGGGGCAGCGACCACTGTGGCAGATGGTGTTGAGCCCGTGGTGCTCGATGGTGTGCTTCGTGTCGGTGAAGGTGGAGTTGTCGCCGAGGCGTATCTTGAGCCACTCGGGCTTACGTACGCGGACGACCTTGCCAGATTTCTTAGGGACTATGGTTTCTTCTTGCATCATTATGTAGGACGTAGCCCTTAGCTGGAGGTTGCAGTCCCCAGCTAAGGGCTACTAGGGGATTGTGACTTATAGGTTCTCCTCTAGGAAGGTGATGATACGCTTGTAGAGGTGATTGCGGGTATTACCTCCGTAGATGCCATGGTTGCGGTCCTTGTAGATCGCCATGTCGAAGGGGATACCAGCCTGGACGAGCAGTTCGGTGAAGTCCATAGCATTCTGCACATGGACATTGTCGTCTGCACTCCCATGAATTAACAATAGCTTACCTCGAAGGTTCTTCGCTACGGGCAGTACTGACGAGGCCTTGTAGCCGTCGGGGTTCTCCTGAGGGGTACGCATGAAGCGCTCGGTGTAGATGGTATCGTAGAAGCTCCAGTCTGCTACGGGGGCGACAGCGACACCCGTCTTGAAGACCCCATTGCCATGGCAGAGCCCCATGAGTGTCATGTAGCCACCGAAGCTCCAGCCGTAGAGCCCGATACGCCCAGCATCGATGTAGGACTGCTGTCCCAGCCACTTAGCTGCGGCGATCTGGTCTTCGATCTCCTTTACCCCGAGCTGGAGGTAGGTGCACTTGCGCCAAGCCTCGCCACGAGCACCCGTACCACGGGGGTCAACGCAGACGACGATATAGCCCTTGCTAGGTAGGATCTGCTCCCATCCGAGGCCGAAGGCATCAAGTACTTGCTGCGAATCGGGTCCGCTGTACTGAGTCATCAGCACGGGGTACTTCTTCGTGGGATCAAAGTCATAAGGCTTGAGGATCCAAGCATTGAGTTCTTCGCCACGACCATTAGGGATCTTGATGAACTCCTCACGGCGAAGGCGATAATCCTTCAGACGCTCGGCGATCTCCTTGTTATCCTTGAGCACACGTAAGGGGCGAAGGGAGCCCGTAGCATAGACAGCAGTCGTCGTGGGGGTATGCGCATTGCTGAAGATGCTGATGTAGTGGGAGAAGTCATCGCTGAAGATAGCTTCGTTCGACCCAGAGCCTGGGTGAAGAGCTGTCTTCCGCCCCTTGGGATCTATACGATAGATCGAGCGACGCATGGGGGATTCGTCCGCTGCTTGATAGTAGACATTCCCCTTGGCATCGATCCCGTAGAAGTTCGTATCATCATAGCTCCCCGTAGTGACCTTACGCTGGAGGACACCCTTATCGGAATAGAGATAGATATGGCGGTAGCCGTCCTGCTCGCCGAGGTAAGCGAAGCCCGAGGGGATGAACTTACACTTGGTGAGATTGCGACTATCTACATAGGCTTTGTTGCGCTCTTCGAGGACGACCTTCGGCAGTAGGGTCTTGTCGTTGACGTAATAGAGGACGAGGTGATTCTGCTGTCTATTCAGGGAGAAGACGGCGAGGTTACCATCCCGACCGACGAACTCCAGTCGGGGGATATAGTAGGGAGCGTTCTTGAAGGTGACAGGCTTCTGTGAGCGATCCGTCACATTGTAGATATGCACCGAGACCTTAGAGTTGGGAGTACCAGCCTTCGGGTACTTGTAGGTATAAGCACTAGGGTACTGCCCCGACCCGTAGATAGGCATGCTGTACTCATCGACCTCGCTCTCATCGGTACGGACGAAGGCCAGATAATTATTGTCTTCGCTCCAAGTCATTAGGCGGATCGTCTCCAGCTCTTCTTCGTAGACCCAGTCGGTGATCCCATTCATGACCTTGTTGCGCACAGCATCGGAGGTCACACGTACTTCGGTATCGAACTCAAACTTCTTAATGAAGATATCCCCCTCACGGACGAAGGCGACCATCCTCCCATCTGGGCTGAAAGTCGGGATCATCACCTTGCCTGCCGTAGAGCTCAGAGGCTCGACACGATTGCGACGCACGTCGTAGTGGAAGACATTGCCCTTGCTCGAGCGACGATAGATAGCCTCTTGGTCGGTGATCAGCAGGATATGGTGTCCCTTGGGCTCAAGGATATAGTCGTCGAACTTCTTGAATTCGCACTCACGTGCCTTATGGACGCTGAAGAGCGTATCTACGAGTTCGCCCGTATGGAAGCTGTAGCGGAGGATCGCCTGATGCTCCTTGTCCATCATCGTGTAGTACTTGCCATCGCTGGTCGAGCGCATGCCTTGGCCTGCGGTATAAGCATAGAAGCGTCCCGAGGTCACGTCCTCGACTTGGAGGTCTTTAGTAGGCTGCTGTGCCTCGGCATAGGAGCCAGCTCCAAGCGTGACGAGCAGTAGGGTTAGGGATAGTAGTGTTCGCATAACTTGTATGTATTAGTTCACCTCGTACAAAGATACAAAAAGGAAGGAAGCAATTCGGGCTCTCCCAAGGGGCTAAAAAACGACCTACGGTAGGTCGCTCTGAAAACCTACTGTGGGTCGTCTCACCGACCTACCGTGGGTCGCATCGACGACCTACCGTAGGTTTTATTTTGGAGTGCTAGAGTACCCCAAGAAAAAGAGCGAATCCGCAAGAAGCCTCCCTGCGTGGGATGTGCTACTTGCGGAGTCGCTGAGTTAGGGGGAGGTCTGTGAGGCTTAGACATCACGGCCGGGGCGGAGCGCCTCGGCATCGTCTAGGGTGAGGATGGAGTTGACCAGCGTGGCGGCGAGGTTGCTACCGCCCTTACGGCCTTCGACGATGATCTTGGGGATGTCCTTGAAGACCTTGGTCATGTACTTAGATTCACGCACCTGGACGAAGCCGACAGGAGCAGCGATGATCCCGCTGGGATGAGCCTTGCCTCGGCGAATGAGGTCACATAGTTCGATGATCGCCGTCGGGGCATTCCCTACGGCGAAGAGCGCATCGGGGTGCTCTTCGACCGCCAGGCGGATACCCGCCTGCGAACGGGTGATGCCCTTCTTCGCTGCGAGCTCAGTAGCTCGGGGATCATTGAGATAGCACTTGACTTCGACCCCGAGACGCTCCAGAGCGCCCTTGCGGATACCCGCAGCGACCATCGTCACGTCAGTGATGATCGTACGGAGCTTGCCATCGAGCACCGCCTGATGCATCCGAGCGACAGCCCCTGGGTCGGTATAGAGGATCTTCTCCATCTCGAAGTCTGCCGTCGTGTGGATGGAGTGAATGAGTGCCCACTTGTGATCAAGGGGGACATCAGGATTCTGCAGTTCGCTATTGATCGTACGGAAGCTTTCGATCATGATGCCCTGCCCGACCTTGACATCCTGCTCCAGCTTGCCCTCAGCATAGTAGCCTCGGGGGGTGATGAAGTGGCCGTCGAAGTTGTAGCTCTGCGTATTACCGATGATGAGGACGGTGAACATATCCACTTCCTCGGGATCGAACTCCGCCAGCGTCGTCAGCTTCACCTCCTGCTCCTCACGACCCGCCTGACGCACGTAGCCAATGGGGGTGTCAGGAGAGCGGTGCTTGGAGAAGATCTCCAAGAGACGATAGAGCTGCCAGTAGCGACCCTGACTTTTGGGGTTGTAGACCGCCGTGATGAAGTCCCCATAGGCAGCAGCCTCGATACGCTTCTCGATGCGTAGCCAGGGGGTCATCAGATCTGAGAGGGAGAGGATGCAGAGGTCATGCCCGATCGGGCAGCCCAGCAGGGCAGCAGCCTTCTGGAAGGCACTGATCCCTGGCAGGACTTCCACCTCGATGGAGTCGGTGACACCCTTCTCTCGCATCATCTCGTAGATCAGGGGAGCCATCCCGTAGATACCCGCATCACCCGAAGAGATGACACAGACGGTCTTCCCCTCAAGCGCATAGCGGAAGGCCTCTTCGGCACGCTGACGCTCGGCCTTCATTCCGCTGTCAATGCTGAGGGCATCGGGACGGATGTGCTCCTGGATGAAGCGGAAGTAATACTTGTAGCCGACGATGACATCGGAGGCTTGCACGGCTTGGAGCACCGCTGGAGTAATATCCTCAGGGCTACCAGGACCGATGCCTGCGACGATGATTTTATTCTTTTTCATCAATGGATTGTATTCTGTGGTGAAATTTCTTCGTTTCGGTTTTGTTTTCGGGGGCAAAGATAGGGCATTTCTCCTGCTTGACAGCTATGATCAAGCGGGCTGGCTCAGGCTACTCTGGGGGAGGGCAAGAAGACTCAGGCGGGAAGGGCGAAACAGCCCGCTTGGGAGCAGCATCTGGGAAGGGGTCAAAAATGACCTACGGTAGGTCGCCTTGACGACCCACTGTGGGTCGCATCGACGACCTACAGTAGGTTTTATCTGCGACCTACCGTAGGTTCCTTTTTGGGGGTATCCAAGCACCGTAATTAAGCAGGCTGGAGCAAGCCCTTGGAGCGCATGCCGAAGGAGATTGCTTCACTTGGCCTAACTTTGCTCCAAACAATTCATGCTATGGCGAAGAAAAAGACCGTATATCACTGCATCGAGTGTGGGGCTCAATATCCCAAATGGCAGGGCTTCTGCTCTCAGTGTGGGGTGTGGAACTCCATCGAAGAAGAGGAGATCATCGTCGGGAAGCAGGACAAGCCCACACAGAGCTTCACCGCTCATAGTCTCACGAACAAACCCGTGCGTCTGGCGGACATCGAGCAGCGGGCAGAGAGCCGTCTGACGATGGGCGATCCCGAGCTCGACCGAGTGCTCGGTGGTGGGCTCGTCGAAGGGTCGTTCGTCCTGCTGGGGGGCGAACCAGGGATCGGGAAGTCTACCCTCATCCTACAGACCGTCCTTCGCCTCCCCTACAAGACGCTCTATGTCTCGGGCGAGGAAAGCCTCTCCCAGCTCAAGATGCGTGCCGACCGCATCGGCGACACCAACGAAGACTGCCTCATCTACACCGAGACCAGCCTAGAGAAGATCCTCCACACAGCGCAGGAGGTCGGCCCTCAGCTCCTAGTCATCGACTCCATCCAGACCATCCAGACCGAACTCTCCGACTCGTCCCCAGGGAGCGTCTCACAGATACGCGAATGCGCCACGGCCCTGCTCAAGTACTGCAAGACCGAAGGGGTGGCGGTGATCCTCATCGGCCATATCAACAAGGAGGGAAGCATCGCAGGGCCCAAGGTCCTAGAGCACACGGTGGATGTCGTCCTACAGTTCGACGGCGACAAGCACTATATGTATCGCATCCTCAGAGGACAGAAGAACCGCTTCGGGAGCACCGCCGAACTTGGGATCTACGAGATGCGTCAGACGGGGCTCCGTCCCGTAGAGAATCCCTCCGAGCACCTCATGACCCAGAGCGATCTGAAGCTCAGCGGGACAGCTATCGCCGTAGCTATGGAGGGCGTGCGTCCCTTCCTCATCGAGACACAAGCACTGGTCAGTTCGGCTATCTACGCCACCCCCCAGCGCTCCTCTACGGGCTACGACACCCGACGGATGAACATGCTCCTAGCCGTGCTGGAGAAGCGTGCTGGCTTCAAGCTCGTCCAGAAGGATGTCTTCCTCAATATCGCAGGGGGTATTCGCCTCTCCGACCCCGCCTCTGACCTAGCGGTGATCTCTGCCGTCCTCTCCTCCAGCCTCGATATAGCCCTCCCCGAAGGTGTCTGCCTCACGGGGGAAGTGGGTCTATCGGGCGAAGTGCGTCCCGTGGGGCGCATCGAGCAGCGCATCCTAGAGGCCGAGCGCATCGGCTTCCGTACCTTGATCCTGCCCGAGAGCAATCTACACGGGCTGAGTGCAGCCCCCCGAAGTATCCAGCTCATCGGTGTGAAGACGGTCGAAGAAGCCTTCCGTCTTCTCTTCCGACGAAGCCAGTAGCGAAGAACATCCCACAGAGCGAAAGAAAAGAGAGCGGGCTAGGAATGCACTATTCCTAGCCCGCTCTCTTTATCTATTAGGTACGCTGGCTGATCCAGCGAAGTGCCTTGAGGTTAGGCTTACTTCTTCGCTCGCATACGCTCCTCGTACGCCTCGTGGCGGTCACGAACTTCCTTAGCATATTGGGCTGCCCGCTTGCGCCCCTTGCTGTTCGTACCAAAGGCATTGAACTCAAACCGCTCAGGTAGATCTCGTGCGTAGTCTCGGATACGTACCAGCCCACCCTCGCCCTTGTAGAGGACGATGGTGTCATAGAGACGGCGGGGCTCGGGCACGATGCTATCCCGATGCCCCTCTATAGGCTGGGGGAAGCGATAGGACGCGTAGCTGATCTCACTCGAATCGACACGAATACGCTGGTAGAGCTGTAGGCCCGACCCCAGACGGTCATGCACCGAGGAGAAGCCATTGCGGTAGACCTTGGGCGAGGCCGAACTGATGACAAAGGCTGGAGCGATCGTATCTCCCCCCTTCGCACGTGTCGTAGCTCGGGCATAGCCGTGGTCGTGCCCCTGCAGGACGAGGTCAGCACCTCCCGAGATCAGTTCATCCTTGAAGACATAGTGCATCACCAGATTCTTTCGCCCTTCTCGTACGCAGTCCACAGCGTGGTGGAAGAGGACGATCTGCCAAGGTTGCTTCGACTCACCCAAGACCTTCCTTAGCCAAGAGCGATGCTGACGGATCGATCCTAAGCCCATGATATCC
Source organism: uncultured Porphyromonas sp. (assembly GCF_938039215.1). Lineage (GTDB taxonomy): Bacteria > Bacteroidota > Bacteroidia > Bacteroidales > Porphyromonadaceae > Porphyromonas. The sequence continues at coordinate 49,692 of NZ_CALHVI010000053.1, forward strand.
GTAGTATCGAGGACAATGAAGCGTAGGAGGGGGAAGTCGATGAAGTAGCTACGCCCCAAGAAGTCTTCAGGACCGTTCTTCGGGTAGCCGAACTGTCGTACCCAGCGCGCATCCAGCTCACGGCCAAAGCCATTCTTGAGATACTCGTGATTGCCAGCAGCAGCGAGGATGGGGATCTCGCCACTGAGCGCTCCGATACTCTCGTACCAAGCACGCCAGAAGGCATCCGTAGGCCCTTCGATCTGATCCCCTGCGAAGGCGAAGAAGTCGATCGCCTCGGCAGACTGACGGAGATAATCGAAGTTGCGCTTACTCTCCGTCACGCCAGGATCCTGGATATCACCGAGGTAGACGAAGTTCGTCTGAGGCTCTTCGCTAGGCATCGTGAAGGCCTGAGTATGCGGACGAGCACCTTCGACCTCAATGCGATAGATATAGCGCTCTCCCCTATTCAGACTATCAAGATGCACCTGATAATAGCAGCCCTTCCCTGAGCGAGAGGCTATGACCTCGGCTGTCGGATGAAGGGCACGGGGACGAAGGGTGTCGCCCTTAGCCGAGATCCGATAGAGCTGAAGGGTAGCAGGGCGAGGCTCCTCACCGCAGAGCCAAGAGAGGGTGCGCTCCGTCATGAAGTCTTCGCCTGGAGTGAGCGTCACGCGGCTGATCTCTTGAGCTATGGTGTAGGGCTGCTCAGGGGCATTACCGAACCACGCATTCCAGCGGAGCTTCAGGAGGAGACCGCCTCCCCCGAGTAGTAGTACCGCTAGGATTAGAGCGATACGCCAGCCTCGACGCTTCTTCGTGGGCTTCTGCCCGAAGCGATGGTGTGATCTACGCCTACGCATGCGAAGACTGGGCTTCCTCGTCAAGCTCGGGCTCCGAGGGCTGGAGGGATACGACGATCGGCTCTTCACCACGGCGATCGGCAGGACGCAGGGTGGAGAGCTCCATCTTCAACTTGTCTCGCTCGGAGCGCAGGCTATCTCGCTCCTCACGGAGGGCACGCACCTCTTGCCCGAGGCTGTCCCATTCGAAGAGCCCTCGGATAGCTAAGCCAAGAGCAACGACCGCTACAGCACCGACGACTCCCAGCGACGAGAGGGGTGCAGAGCCTTGGGCTATACCGGGCATGGTGAGCCCCCAGAGGCCGTAGCAGAGCAGAGGGATAAGGAAACCGACGAGCGCCACGATGAGGAGCATCCAGAGATAGGGTCGGTAGAGCCGACGACGCATCATCCGAGGTGCTAGGAAGTAATAGTTGAGGTAGAAGAGAGCTACCAGATACAGATCCGTCAGCCACGTGGAGTAGTAGAGCTCGGGGCGAGAGAAGACGGACTCACCATCTAGGGCCTGCACCGAGGTCACCAACGTCTGCAGGAGGATCAAGACGAACCACAGGAGGGCATATATCGAGACGGAGATCGTCCTATTGGAGGGGGTAGTATTCATCGTAGTAAGGTGCTAATGGGTACGTGCTGCGATGTAGTCTGCTAGGGCAAGGAGGGAGCTTCGGTAGGAGCTCTCTGGGAAGGTAAGGAGGAGTGTCTTTGCCTCCTCGATGTAGCTATAGAGCTTATGCCAAGCGTAGTCGATCCCTCCCGCCTCGAAGGCAAGGGCGGTAAGGCGCTCTACGGCCTCATCGGTGATCGGTTTGTCGGCGAGGAGCTGGAGGTAAGGCTCAGCCTTCCCCTCAGCTTCGAGCTGAAGGAGGGCATGAAGTAGAGGAAGCGTGATCTTACCCTCGCGGAGGTCATTACCCGTGGGCTTCCCTACGTCAGAACGGTAGTAGTCGAAGATATCGTCTCTTATCTGGAAGGCCATCCCCAGTGCCGTACCGATCTGGATGGCCTGCTCAAGAGCCTCAGGAGAAGCCTCCATCGTGACCGCTGCCACCTCAGCGCAGGAGCGGAAGAGGACGGCCGTCTTCTGATAGATGATCTCGTAGTAGTTGGCTTCGTCGAGGCGCACCTTGTCAGCGGACTCTGCTTGCCGGATCTCCCCTTCGGTGAGCTCTCGGCCAATGGCAGAGACGATGCCGATGATCCTCAGATCTCCGAGGGCGATGGCTCCGATCAGTGCCGAAGAGAGGACGAAGTCACCCATAAGCACCGCCACACGATTGTCGAAGATCGCCCCGAGGGTGGGCTTACCTCGGCGGGTCTTGGCCTCGTCGATCACATCGTCATGGATAAGTGTAGCAGTGTGGATCAGCTCCAGAAGGACAGCCGCATCGATACTCTTCTGTGATGGTTCTTTGGAGCCCAAGAGCCCAGCCATCAGAGCCGTGAGTATCGGACGCACCTTCTTGCCCGTGGAGGCATTGAGGTGCTGGATCGCCTGCTCCAGCCATTCGGACTTGGTCGCAAGGATCGAGGCAAACTGGCTATGGAAGTCATCCACATAGCTAGCCACTGGGGCTTTGATCTGATCGAGTTCGTGCATCTAGGTCTGCGCTTCTAAAATTCTTAACAAAAATAGCGATTTCTATCTGTCTACACCTCTATTCCTATTTATCCTGATCAGCCCCACTGAACCCAAGCGCCTCTGGGACTTCCCAAGCCAGCTCTCCCTGCAGGAAATCACCGAGAAAAAGCGGGCGGAAGAAGCCCCTTGGCGAGAGGGCTAGGACAGCCCCAAATAAAACCTACTGTGGGTCGTCCTTGCGACCTACCGTGGGTCGGTGAGACGACCCACAGTAGGTTTTCAGAGCGACCCACGGTAGGTCGCTTTTTCGACCCTTGGGAGCATGCTCTCCGAACGGAGGGAAAAGCTCTCGGAGAAATAGCCCTCATTCGCTCGCAAAGCCCTATCTTTGTACAAACGCATACGTACGAAAATGAACGGTCAAAAACCTACAATCGACGATAAGCAACTGGCCCTCGACAAGCGCTATCTGCGCATGGCGCGTATCTGGGCGGAGAACTCCTACTGCGAGCGACGCAAAGTGGGGGCGCTCATCGTCAAGGACAAGAGCATCATCTCCGATGGCTACAACGGCACTCCCGTCGGCTTCGAGAACGTCTGCGAGGACGAAAACGGGCTGACCAAGCAGTATGTCCTGCATGCCGAGGCCAATGCCATCTCCAAGGTAGCTCGTAGCACCAACGACTGCTCTGGAGCGACGGTCTATGTCACCGCCGCCCCCTGCATCGAGTGCTCCAAGCTCATCATCCAGTGCCACATCCGCCGTGTCGTCTATAGTACAGAGTATCGCCTAAGAGATGGGATCGAGCTCCTGCAGCGAGCAGGTATCCAGGTAGACTACGTCTCTCTGGAGGAATAAGCTCCCCCCATACACACATACCTTCCTTTGACTTGTCACAACATGCAAGAAGAACGCTACGAGCAGTCACCTTCTCCTAAGCCCGAGCGCAAGGCACGCCTGCTGCGCTGGCTGACCTATACGGCAGGCTTCGTCCTGACCTTCCTCTTCGGGATCTTTGTCTCTCTCTTCCTCGGGCTCGGGGGGCAGCGTGGTCCCTCAGGGAAGCTGGGCGAGATCTACTCGCTCATCCAGGAGTACTATGTCGATTCGGCTAACCTTGACAGCCTGACCGAGCAAGCCCTACCGCTCATCCTCGCTCAGCTTGATCCCCACACGGCTTATCTCAATGCCGAGGAGAACAAGGTCTCGACGGAGAGCCTCGAAGGGTCTTTCGCTGGTATCGGTGTGCAGTTCAATACGCTCCTCGACACCGTCGTCGTCGTCCGTGTCATCGAGGGAGGGCCCAGCGAACGGGCTGGTCTCAAGGCAGGCGACCGCATCCTCAAGGCCGACACCACCAACCTCGTGAGAGACTCCATCACCTCCGAAGAGATCATGAAGGCGCTCAAGGGCCCAGAGGACACGGTCGTTCGCCTCACGGTGCGCCGTGGGGGTAAGACCTTCATCGCCTCCGTCGTGCGTGGTGCAGTGCCCGTCTCCACGATCGATGCAGCCTACATGATCCGCCCACATGTCCTCTACCTGCGTCTGAATAAGTGGGGAGCACAGACCCCAATCGAATTCCAGCAAGCCTATGCTGACCACAGCGCCGAAGGAGTAGAGCGTATCTTGATCGACCTGCGTGACAATGTGGGGGGCTACCTGCAGGCAGCTACCGCCCTCGCTACGGAATTCCTCTCCAAGGGTGATCTGCTCGTCTACAATAAGGGCGCTCACTATCCCCGAGAAGACTTCAAGAGCCCTCGAGATGGACGGCTCAAGGAGATCCCCCTCAGCATCCTCGTCAATGAGAATAGCGCGAGCGCCAGCGAGATCTTCGCTGGGGCGATGCAAGACCTCGACCGTGCACTCATCGTCGGTCGTCGCACCTTCGGTAAGGGGCTTGTGCAAGTTCCCTTCGAGCTAAGAGACCGCTCCGTGGTGCGCCTCACCGTAGCTCGCTACTACACCCCCTCGGGTCGTAGTATCCAGAAGAGCTATGCCAAAGGCTTCGAAGCCTATGCGGAAGATATCGAAGATCGCTACCTGCACGGTGAGCTCTATTCGGCCGACAGCATCAGTCGCCCCGACACCACCCGCTACTACACCCGCATGGGGCGTGTAGTCTATGGCGGTGGCGGGATCACTCCCGACATCTTCACCCCTCGAGACAGCGTAGGGATCAATACCTATTACCTCCGCCTCCTGCGCTCGGGGACCTTCCAGCGCTTTGCCTTCACCTATGCCGACCGTGAGCGTAGTCGCCTCTCGGCTCTTGGCTCGGACAAGGCGATCCTTGACCACCTGCAGGCGCAGGGAGATCAGATCGTCTATGCCTATGCCAGCTATGCACAACAGCATGGTGTGCCCCAGCGTCCTGGCCATCTGCAGGAGTCGCTCCCCATCCTCCGCAGAGACCTTGTAGCCCTGATCGCCGACATGCTCGGGGGCGACAAGAATGCCTATTACCGTGCTCGCAACGAGCAAGACCTCGAGGTGCTCACCGCCCTAGAGCGCCTCACCTCCCCTCAGTGGCGACCCACGAAGTAATCCCTCTCCCCTGAAGCACCCCCTAGTCCCCGTGGAGAAGAAGACCCTACGCCAAGAGCTACGGCAGCTCAGCCGAGAAGTGCTCACCGATCCCCTTCGGGAGGCAGGGAGTCGCTCCATAGTCGCACAGCTCTCCATCCATCCACTATGGAAGAAGGCACGGCGGGTCGCTCTCTATTCGGCTCTACCTGACGAACCTTCTCTACGAGCCTTGATCGAAGGGACGACGGACAAGGAGCTTTTCCTCCCTCGTGTCCTTGATGGAGAGACCATGGCCTTCTATCCCTATATAGGTAGCCATGCCCTTGAGCAGTCGGGGAGCTTCGGGATCTGGGAGCCTAAGCTAGAGGAAGCCGAGCCCGTCGATCCTAGGACGCTTGACCTCATCATCATCCCTGCCCTAGCCTACGATGCGTCGGGCTACCGACTAGGTCGAGGTAAGGGGTACTACGACCGCTACCTTGCCACCTGCCCTACCCATCGGCTGGGTGTGACCTTCGGCCTCCGTCGTATCGAAGAGCTTCCCCACGAGCCTTGGGATCTACCCGTCGAGGAAGTGCTCTACCCTCAGCCCGCCCTTCTCTAAATACTCCTTCTCACCTCCCCGTCGATGACTCCAGCCCATCAGCTTACCCTCAACCTCTCTGGTCGTCTGATCTCCCTCGAGAAGCCCCTCGTCATGGGGATCGTCAATGTGACCCCCGACTCCTTCTTCGCAGGAAGTCGTATCGATGGAGCAGTAGCTCTCAGAGCACGCCTTGACACACTCGTTCGTGAGGGGGCAGCGATGGCAGACCTAGGCGCTTATAGCTCCCGACCAGGAGCCGAAGAGGTAAGCCCCGAGGAAGAGCGAGCTCGCTTGAGACCCGCCCTTCAGATCCTCCGAGACGAATACCCCGACCTACCCGTCTCGGTAGACACCTTCCGCTCAGACGTAGCCCGTATGGCGGTCGAAGAATATGGCGCAGCCGTGATCAATGACATATCGGGGGGCGGACTCGATCCTGCCATGTATCGGACGATGGCAGAGCTACAAGTGCCCTATATCCTGATGCACATGAAGGGCGACCCTCAGACCATGCAGCAGCAGACCGACTACAGCGATGTGACGCTCGATGTCATCGACTACTTCGTCCAGCGTGTGGGACAGCTCCTCGAGCTCGGGGTACACGACATCATCTTAGATCCTGGCTTTGGTTTCAGCAAGACCACGGCGCAGAACTACGAGCTTCTTGCCCAGCTCTCCTCCCTAGCCGAAGCCTTCACCCAACCGCTCCTTGTCGGTGTCTCCCGCAAGAGCATGATCTACCGCCCCCTCGGCATCACCCCCAAAGAGGCGCTGAATGGGACGACCTTCCTCCATGCCCTTGCCCTAGAGCGAGGAGCGAAGATCCTTCGTGTGCACGATGTACACCCCGCCGTCGAAGCCATCCAGCTCTACGAAGAGCTACGTCCCTTCCTCCACTCGGACGACAGCCTCCACTACCGACACCTTCGCCCGCTTTAATCCTTGTATTTACCTCTCTAACCCTTGACTTCTATGCTTTCGTGGCTCGACATATCGCTCAAGGATATCATCGACATCCTGCTGATGGCAGTCTTCCTCTACTATGCGTTCGTCACCTTGCGCTATTCGGGGAGCCGATCGATCTTCATGGGAATCGTCACCTTCCTCATCCTCTGGCTACTGATCTCTCAGGTGCTTCAGATGCGACTGATGGGGGCGCTGCTGGACAAGTTCATCAACATCGGCTTCATCATCCTAGTGATCATCTTCCAAGATGAGATCAAGAAGATCCTCGTCACCATCGGTTCGGCCCAGCGCTGGCGCAAGATACGCAAGCTCCTACGTGACGGCTCGGCCAAGGAGGAAGACGAAGCCGACTACATCGCCCCCGTTGTGCTGGCGTGCATGAACATGGCCCGCAAGAAGACCGGAGCTCTGATCGCCGTGCAAGGTATCTCCGACCTCACGCCCTACCAGCACGCTGGCGAACGTTTCCAGGCTTCGGTCAATGCCCGACTGATCGAGACGATCTTCTTCAAGAATAGCCCTCTGCATGACGGAGCGATGATCATCTCCTCGGGCAAGATCTGCGCTGCGGGCTGTATCCTTCCCGTGGCGAGCAACACCGACCTGAACAAAGACCTAGGCCTTCGCCACCGCTCGGCACTTGGCCTCTCGCAGAAGACCGATGCCAAGGTGATCATCATCAGCGAAGAGCGCGGCTCAATCTCGCTGGCTTATCGTGGCGAGATCATCGTCGACATCAGCCCCGACGAACTGCGGGCACTCCTGGCTGCCGAAGACTAAGGCCTGCCCACCCACTCCACCGCAGACACGTACCCAGCCCCACCTCCATCTGCCCCTAGATCTATGTCAGCACGATCCATCCGACAGTTCCTCGTCCTCGTTCTCCTCTCGCTCATGGGGGGCGAAGGTCTAGCTGCTACTTCCCACCGTGAAGCACCCAAGGTGCAAAGCGGTCATCCCACGGAGGATGGCATACCGTCCCTCCCTTCGCTCTCTTCTCGTGTGGGCGCAACTAAGATCATCGGCGGGAAGATCTTCACCTATGCCGACCAAGGGGCGATCACCCTAGTCAGCGGCGGCACGTACCTCATCTCGGGAGGGCACGTCATCGGGGGCTTCTACTATAAGGCTCCGACTTCGATCACCCGCCCTTCCGACGAGCCCCTCTACACCTCGGAGACCCTCCCCATAGCGAGGCTCTCGGGGAAGAACCTACGTCTCTCCCACCCCGCTACCCAGCTGGACCTTCTCGACATGCAAGGGCGAAAGGTCCTCTCCGCTCGGGGAGTCCAAGAAGCCCGGATCAACGTCCCCACGGGCATCTACCTACTCCGTTCGATCTTCCCGACGACGACCTTCATCTGCAAGCTCATCGTCCGCTAAGCCCGCCCGCACCGCCTTTTCCCCACCCCCTACAGCAAGAGCGCCCCTTCTCCAGCGAGAAAGGGCGCTCTTCTTGCTCCAAGGTGATGGTCATCCAATCTATAATCCCATCCCCTCACTAGCCTATACCTAATGAAAATATAGGAGTAGCACACTTCGAGCTATTCCCCTAGCGCTATTCTACATACTCTTATTACTTTTGTTATAAACATTTATTCAAAAGACACCTCCCTCAATGAAACAAGCTGCAATAAAGCCCGAAGCCATCCTGCAATTAGAGCAAGAGTTAGGCTTTGAACTCACTGACCTCACCCATATTTCCGATACTAATGATGGTATTCCGGGATCTAAGACCTATACACGTAATCAAGAAGGTGAGGTTATTCAATTGAACTTAACTGGATGTAAATTAGAAAAGATCCCCAATCTTCTAGCCTTTGAGAATCTACAGGACCTAGATCTGTCACACAATAAGATTAGTTGTATTGAGGGATTAGATAAGTTGCCCGAGTTGCAATCACTAGATCTTAGCATTAATCAGCTCTCCCATATCGAAGGCTTAGAGCAGCTCCTTAATCTACAATCATTGAATCTTGGATTTAACCAGCTCTTTCGGATTGTAGGCTTAGAGCAACTTACTAAGTTACAATCATTGTATCTCTGGTATAACCAACTCTCTCGCATCGAGGGCCTAGAGCAGCTACCCAATCTGCAATCATTGAATCTGGAAAATAATCAACTAACGAATATTGAGGGCTTAGAGCAACTACTCAATCTGCAATCATTGAATCTGGAAAATAATCAACTAACGAATATTGAGGGCTTAGAGCAACTACTCAATCTGCAATCATTGAATCTGGAAAATAATCAACTAACGAATATTGAGGGCTTA
>NZ_CALHVI010000054.1 GCF_938039215.1 uncultured Porphyromonas sp.
TAGGTTCGTCTCTGACGGATGTACTCACTTCTGCTGTCATATCAATCTTCTCACCTACCACGAGGCGGTGACTGGCAGAAGCTGGTCACCGCCTCGCTTCGTTTTATGCCCATAGACTACGGGTTATCCTCTTGCGCTATCTCTCTTCTCCCCCTTTCTGCTAGCTTCTCCTTTACCCTCAGATAGCGGAGGAGAAGGCTAGAGCGGAGATGCTCCTCTTGGGGTGGGTTATCCTTGAGGGCTATACATTATTATATATGTGTCTATTTTGACCTGATGAGAATAGCTCTTGGGTGGAGGGGAAAAGAAACCTACCGTAGGTCGTCCTTGCGACCTACGGTAGGTCGGTGAGACGACCCACAGTAGGTTTTTTCGGCGACCTACCGTAGGTCACTTGTGCAGTACCCTATTCCATGAATATGTTGCATGCTGGGCTACCTAGGAGGATAGGGTAGATAGCTTCATAGAATGGCACTTGAGGCTGGATGCTTGGTACAGAGTCATTTCTGTGGCTGCTGTTGAGTGGGGCGGAGATATTTTCTTAGGGTACTGCTTGCTCGTTTTATACTTTTGTTTACCTTTGTGAAAAATAACAACAAAGAGTATCCAATATAGATGCAGTGCGCAAAGAACATGATGGCGATGATGATGATGCAGATGATGTCTGCATCGGGTCACTCGTATCTGTCCTTCGCCGCTTAGTTTGGAACTTCTAGATATGATGAGCCCGTTGCAGTCCCCGATTGCAACGGGCTTTACTTTTTGATCAGCCCCATTCTTTCACACCCCTAACAACCTACGCCAAATGAGTACAAACGTAACTACCCAACTCCTCCATGCAGGTTTTGAACCTTCGGCCAACAACGGATCAACCGCTGTACCCCTCTATCAGGCGAATGCCTTTGCCTTCGATAGCTGTGATCACGCTGTCGGGGTCTTTGACCTCCAGATCCCAGCCTATCTCTACACTCGTCTGAACAATCCTACGACTGACGTGCTCGAGCAGCGCCTCGCAGCCCTCGATGGTGGGGTAGGGGCGATCGCTACGGCAAGTGGTATGAGCGCTGTGGCTACGACGATCTTCACCCTCCTGCGTGCTGGCGATCATATCGTAGCCTCCTCCAGCGTCTACGGTGGTACGTACAATCTCTTGAGCGTCACCCTACCACGTCTTGGGATCACGACGACCTTCGTTGATGCTCAAGATCCTAAGGCTTTCGAGGCCGCTATCCAGCCCAATACGAAGATCGTCTACACCGAGACGCTGGGCAATCCCAAGCTCGACTTTGTGGATATCGCTGCGGTAGCTGATGTTGCCCACGCACACGGTCTTTCCCTCGTGGTAGATAATACCTTGACCCCGATCCTCTGTCGTCCGATCGATCACGGAGCAGATATCGTGATCTATTCGCTGACGAAGTACTTCTCGGGCAATGGTACGGCGATGGGCGGTGCTGTCGTCGACTCGGGGAAGTTCGACTGGACGAATGGCAAGTTCCCCGACTTCACCGAACCTAGCCCAGGCTACCATGGTCTCCGCTATAGCGAGACCTTCGGCCCTGCAGCCTTCATCGTTCGTGCTCGTGTAGAAGGGCTGCGCGATATCGGTGCTTGCATTAGCCCAACGAATAGCTTCCTTATCATTCAGGGGCTAGAGACCCTCGATCTGCGCATCAAGCATTCATCGCGGAGCGCCCTTGAGATCGCACGTTGGCTCAAGCAGCATCCCGCTGTCGAATGGGTGCACTACCCAGGGCTGGAGCAGGATGAGCACCACGAGATCTGTAAGCGCTACCTCGACGGAGGCTTCGGCTGCATCATCACCTTCGGTCTGAAGGGTGGTTATGAGGCAGCTAAGAGCTTCGCCGATCATACCAAGCTCTTCCCCATCGTAGCTAACCTTGGGGATACGAAGTCACTAGTTATCCATCCCAGCAGTACGACCCATCGTCAGCTAAGCCCTGAGCAACAGGCATCGGCAGGTGTGACTCCTGACCTTGTTCGCCTATCTATCGGTCTCGAGGACGTTGAGGATCTGAAGGCGGATATTGAGCAGGCTATCCTCCAAGCTACGAGTCAGAATGCTTAGAGATATCTTCATCGATCACTTCGTCTCCGAGGGGGGCGAGCAGTACGATCACTTCCCGCTGAGCTACGAGGTGGCAGGTCCTCCTCTGGGCTCAGCGCCCGTGGTGGTCGTCAATCATGCCCTCACGGGGAATTCCACCGTCACCGGTGAGCGGGGCTGGTGGACTAAGCTCATCAGCGAGGAGGGTGCTATATCGCCAGCATCCTATACGATCCTAGCCTTCAACATCCCAGGCAACGGGTATGACGGGCGGGAAGCTCTGGATCCCGAGCGCTTCACCCTAAAGGATATTGCTCGGCTCTTCATCTTAGGGCTGGAGGGACTTGGCCTTACGAAGGTGCATGCGATCATCGGTGCTTCTATGGGCGGAGCCCTCACGTGGCAGATGGCTTATCTACAGCCCGATCTGGCAGAGAAGATCTTTCCTATCGCTTGTGACTATCGGGCTTCGGACTGGCTCTTGACACAGACGCTTATCCAGAAGCAGATCCTCAGAAATTCCTCAGAGCCACTGAGGGATGCACGCATCCATGCCATGTCCTGCTACCGCACTCCACAGTCGCTCAATGCCCGCTTCACGAGTACTCGTCAGGAGACTCATGGGCAGTACGATGTGGAGAGCTGGCTCCTCTACCATGGGGATGCCCTGCAGGGACGCTTCAAACTCTCGGCTTATCAAGTGATGACGCATCTGACCTATACGATCGCCATCTGTGAGCAAGCTGAAGAATTGGCACGTATCCAATCCGAGATCCACATGGTCTCGATCGATAGTGACCTGCTCTTCACGCACGACCGAGCTGAGGCTACCTACCGAGCCCTTTCCGCCCTCAAGGACGATGTGACGCTGGAGGTCATCCATTCCATCCACGGGCATGATGCCTTCTTGATGGAGTATGAGCAACTGAATCAAATCATCCAACCTTACTTCCCCACACGTATATGAAAGTCTTAAAGTTCGGAGGGAAATCTCTCGATAATGGTCTTGGTATAGCTACGGTACTGGACATCATCATCGACAGCTACCAGCAAGGGGATGCTCCCGTGGTGGTCGTCTCTGCTCGAGGTAAGAGCACCGATGCGCTTCTTGCCCTCGTGGATCAAGCACGTAGAGGGGAAGCCTTCGAGGAAGAGCTAGCTCGCTTCTGGGCACACCAGAGCGAAGGACTATCGCTCAACTTCGAGGCGGAGCAGAGGGAGCTTCATCGCCTCCTCACGGGTATCTCCCTCTTGAGAGAATGCAGTCCTCGCCTCGAGGATGAACTCGTGAGCTACGGGGAAGTCCTCTCCTCGAAGTATGTCGCAGAGTCCCTAAGAGCACGAGGCTATTCGGCGGTGGCCATTGATTCGGGGGACTTCCTCGTGACGGATGATCACTTCGGATCTGCTTCAGTCTTTACTGAGGCTTCTCGTGAGCGATGCCAAGCGCTGTTTGCTGGGCTTCCCTCAGATACCATCCCCATCGTCACGGGCTTCATCGCCCGCTCTGAATCAGGGGAGCGCACGACCCTCGGGCGCAATGGGAGCAACTACAGTGCTGCCCTCTTGGCGAATTTCCTCGGAGCGTCGATGATGGAGAACTTCACCCACGTCGATGGGATCTATACCGCTAATCCTACGCTTGTCCCCGAAGCACGTAAGATCGACGAGCTCTCCTACGCCGATGCGGCTGAGCTCTCGCAGTTCGGTGCCGATATCCTGCACATCAAGACCATCGAGCCTCTAGAAGAGGGGGGCATCCCACTCAGGGTGCTCAATACCTTCAGCTACGGCCAAGAGCATAATGGTACACTCGTCACGGCACATCCTCGGGACCGTGTCGTGCGTGCCCTCGCTTCGCTCTCGGGCAAGGCGCTCATCCACTTCGAAGGGCGTAATATGCTTGGTCGTCCTGGGATCGATGCACGTATCTTCCGAGCCTTCGAGGCCGCACATGTCAGTGTGAGTATGGTCGCTCAGGGCTCTACGGAGCGAGGGACGGCCATCGTCGTGGACGAAGGTGATGCCGACCGAGCTGTAGCGTCGCTTCACGAAGAGTTCAAGCAAGATCTTCACGACGGACTCACGACGAAGATCTATGCGGAGAAGGGGCTCGCTGTCGTGGCGATCATTGGGCTTAATCTGGTGGAATTTGACCGTCCTTACCGAGCCCTTGTACGTAACCGCATCCTCCCGATCCTGCTGAGTAATTCGGTCCCAGAGAATACCCTTTGCCTACTCGTCAAGGGGGAGGAGGAGTGTGTCAAGGCGCTGAAGGTCATCCACGGAGAGCTGTTCGAGCGTCCCAAGCGCATTCATCTGGCGATCATCGGACATGGCACGGTCGGCGGGGCACTCATCGGGCAGATCATCCAGCAGAGAGAGCTCCTTAAGGAGCAAAAGAACATCGACCTGCGCATCTTCGCTATTGCTAATTCTAAGCAACTGCTCCTTGCTCCTACTGGGGTAGGGGAGGACTGGCAGGAGGAGCTGCAGAAGGCTCCCTTCAAGGGCAATCTCGCTGAGGAACTCATCGCCTACGGACAGCGCCATGCGCTGGAGAATATGATCCTTGTGGATAATACTTCCTCCGTGGCGATCGCCTCGAGCTACCCGCTCTACGCAAGTAACGGCTTCGATATCGTCTCTTCGAACAAGAAGGCGAATATCGCCCCCTATCCCGACTACGCTCACCTAAGAGCTACCCTACAGCGTCACCGTCGGAGCTATCGCTACGAGACAAATGTCGGGGCGGGACTACCTCTGATCGACAACCTCAAGCTCCTCCACCTCTCGGGCGAGCGGATCACACGCATCCACGGGCTCTTCTCGGGAAGTCTCAGCTATATCTTCAATCGTCTGAGCCAAGAGCCCGATCGCTCCTTCCGCTCCATCGTAGAGGAGTCCGCAAGCCTTGGGCTTACCGAACCAGATCCACGTGAAGACCTGAGTGGCGAAGATGTAGTGCGCAAGGTACTCATCCTCGTGCGTGAGCTAGATGTGCCCGCCGAGCTGTCGGATGTCAGCTGGGAGAACCCCGTGCCTGAGGCTCTACGTGACCTCTCACTCGAGGACTTCTGGAAGCGCTTCGGGGAACTAGAATCCGAGATCGAGCAGCGCCGTCAAGCTCTTGCTCCAGATGAAGTCTTGCGCTATGTGGGCGACATCATCTGGGATGATGTGCGACAGGAAGCCACGCTTACGGCTGGGCTACGTGCCGTCTCTAGCTCTTCGCCTCTTGGTCGGGTGAGCGGAGCGGATAGTTGCTTCGAGATCTATACGGAGAGCTATGGTAGTCAGCCCATCGTCATCCAAGGTGCTGGGGCAGGAGCTAGTGTCACGGCCCGAGGTGTCTTCGGTGATGTCTTGAGATTGGCAGAGGGATACGAAAGCTAGAAAAATTGGGGTTGCACGGGTGGTTTCCCTATCTTTGTGGTGTTCGTTTTGAATGTTCCACTCTAACCAATTCAACTATGTTCTATCAAGCAATACGCTTTCAGAGACGTAATCTGCTCACCCTTCTCCTTCTGCTCCTAGCTAGTCCGCTCGTAGCACAGCAGTACTTCCCTCACGGGGATCACTCTTCGGCTAAGGACGAGCATGGATCTCGCTGGGTCTTCGGTGGACTTGTCTCCTACTGGCAGGACAATAAGGCTAAGACCACCACGCTCGAGCTTGCTCCCGAGGTGGCCTATCTCTTCAATGACAACTGGGGAGTCGGGGTCATCGGTAGCTATGAGTTCGAGAAGAAGGGCAGTGACAAGGAGAGCCAATGGGCGCTGCGTCCCTTCGTGCGCTACTACTATATGCACCGTGAGCCCTTCAATCTCTATCTTGATGGCGGCTTCGGTGTCAGTGCATCTTCGGGTGTGAAGGGCTGGGAAGTCGGCCTTCGTCCTGGGGCTTGCGTAGACCTAACGAAGGGGCTTTGCCTCTGCCTTCGTCTTGGCTTCATCGGCGTGCGTGATAGCTTTGTCGGTGGCGAAGAAGCGGGGATCGGTCGTACGGGCTTCGGCCTTCGCTTTGCCCCCGAAGAACTGCAGATCGGTCTGGAGCTCGAGCTCTAAAGGCTAAGGCTTAGAATTTACGAACCCCAGCGGACGGAGTGACATACTCTGACGCTGGGGTTTGTTCTATCTTTTTGATCCCTCCTTTTGGGACCCACGGTAGGTCGCCTTGACGACCTACCGTGGGTCGTCGAAGCGACCTACAGTAGGTTTTATTGACGACCTACCGTAGGTCGTTTTTGCCCTCCTTCGGAGACCCCCTCCGATCCCGCTGGATATAGGCCTTCTTCAGGGGTGAGCGAAATAGGAGAAAAGGGCAGGGAGAGACAAAGCGACGATAGGGCTATCTGACAGACTGAACTTTGCCCTTTGTGACAATTTGTCCGACTTAGGGGATGCACTTTTCTTGGCACACGCTTTGCCCTAAGTAAGGCGTGAGTGTAAGTTGTTAGATCCTCGATAGGCATCGCCCCTTGCTCCCCCGGATACGGGTAGGACAAGCGGGTAGCCTGGACAGGAAGATCGAAAGACGAGCCCCACAAAACGAACTCAAGTAAAATATAAAAACAACAATAGAATATTATGGGAAAGATCATTGGAATTGACCTCGGGACTACAAACTCTTGTGTCTCCGTACTCGAAGGGAACGAACCTATCGTCATCGCTAACAGCGAAGGCAAGCGTACGACTCCCTCTGTCGTCGCCTTCATCGACGGTGGCGAACGTAAGGTAGGGGATCCTGCCAAGCGTCAAGCTATCACCAACCCCACGAAGACGATCTACTCGATCAAGCGCTTCATGGGTGAGACCTTCGCTCAGGTGAAGGACGAAATCGCCCGCGTACCTTATCAGGTCGTGCGTGGTGACAACGACACGCCTCGTGTCGATATCGATGGCCGCCTCTACACGCCTCAGGAAATCTCTGCTATCATCCTGCAGAAGATGAAGAAGACGGCTGAGGACTACCTCGGTGCCGAAGTCACGGATGCAGTCATCACCGTACCTGCTTACTTCAACGACGCTCAGCGTCAGGCTACCAAGGAAGCTGGTGAGATCGCTGGTCTCAATGTCCGCCGTATCGTCAACGAACCTACGGCTGCTTCGCTCGCCTATGGCCTAGATAAGAGCGACAAGGATATGAAGATCGCTGTCTTCGACCTAGGTGGTGGTACGTTCGATATCTCGATCCTCGAGCTCGGGGATGGTGTCTTTGAAGTTCGCTCGACCAACGGGGATACGCACCTCGGTGGTGATGACTTCGACCACGTGATCATCGACTGGCTCGCAGAAGAGTTCAAGGCTGACGAAGGCGTAGACCTCCGCCAGGATCCTATGGCTATGCAGCGCCTCAAGGAAGCTGCTGAGAAGGCTAAGATCGAGCTCTCTAGCACGACCTCTACGGAGATCAACCTCCCCTATATCATGCCCGTAGGTGGCATCCCCAAGCACCTCGTCCGCACGCTGACTCGTGCTAAGTTCGAGCAGCTGGCTGACCGCCTGATCCAGGCTTGTGTCGCTCCTTGTGAGACGGCTCTTCGTGATGCTGGTCTCTCTCGTAGCGATATCGACGAAGTGATCCTCGTCGGGGGCTCTACACGTATCCCTGCTATCCAGGCTGTCGTAGAGAAGATCTTCGGTAAGGCTCCTTCTAAGGGCGTTAACCCTGACGAAGTCGTCGCCGTAGGTGCTGCCATCCAGGGTGGTGTCCTCACCGGTGAGATCAAGGATGTCCTCCTGCTCGATGTCACTCCTCTCTCCCTCGGTATCGAGACGATGGGTGGTGTGATGACGCGCCTGATCGATGCCAATACGACGATCCCCACCAAGAAGAGTGAGATCTTCACCACGGCTGTAGACAATCAGCCCGAAGTAGAGATCCACGTCCTACAGGGTGAACGTTCGCTGGCTAAGGACAACAAGAGCATCGGGCGCTTCAAGCTCGAGGTAGCTCCTGCTCCTCGTCAGACACCTCAGATCGAAGTGACCTTCGATATCGACGCTAATGGTATCCTCAATGTCACGGCTCTGGACAAGGCTACGGGTAAGCAGCAGAAGATCCGTATCGAAGCCTCCAGCGGTCTGTCAGATGCTGAGATCCAGCGTATGAAGGACGAAGCTGCAGCTAACGCTGAAGCCGACAAGAAGGAGACTGAGCGTATCACGAAGCTCAACCATGCGGATAGCCTCATCTTCCAGACGGAAAAGCAGCTGAAGGAATTCGGTGACAAGCTCTCCGCTGATAAGAAGGCTGCTGTCGAAGCTGCCCTTGCCAAGCTCAAGGAAGCACACTCTGCTCAGAACCTCGACGGCATCGACGCTGCTTCTGCTGAAGTGCAGTCTGCCTTCCAGGCTGCTAGCGAAGAGATGTACAACCATGCCAATGCTTCTGGCGCAGCTGATCCTACGGCAGGCGCAGCTTCTGGCTCCGCTTCCTCCTCGCAGTCTGCTGGTGACAATATTACCGACGCTGACTTCGAAGAAGTCAAGTAACTCTGATCTATGTATATGAAGAGGGCTAGCACCTAGTGTGCTAGCCCTCTTTGCTTTTTCCTTGCTGGCCGCTCTTCTTCCCCTTCCCGCTCTCCCCCTTTTTCCCTTGCTTCAAGACTAAGAAGAAGTCGCCCCATCCTCGTAGCTTTTTGTCGTGATTTCCCTGCCCAAAATGAAGCGTCCTCTTCGCCCTCTGCCCAAGGACTTCTGTACCGTAGAAAGGGGGGATGTTTCGGTCTGTCAAGAAGGAATCAGCGAAGGAAGCAAAAAACGATCCACGGTAGGTCGCTCTTAAAACCTACTGTGGGTCGCCTCACCGACCTACCGTGGGTCGCAAAGGCGACCTACAGTAGGTTTTGTTTTGGGGGTGCTTGAGCAGGCTTCCTTCTCGGGCTGTCTTCCCGATGGCTATACCATAATAATAAGGAGATGATTTGCCTGCTTTTCTCTGGGGGAAGGGATGAGGGGGAGGGGAGCATCTGGTAGGGACGTGAAGCGACTTCTTCTTGCCCTAGTCGGAGAGGAGGAAGAGGGTATACTTGCCATGTGCTGGGAGGGTGTCGGATTGTGACAAGGGAGGGTGTCTTGGGGTGGTGAAGGGGGCTCTTCTCCGAGGGACAACGAGGAGTGCTTAGACGCTCCGCGTACAGCAGTTTGAGTATTCGTCCGAGTGTTTGTATCTTTGTCGCTCAAAGACTTGAAATATAAACACTATTCACCCCATAGGTAAAAACAGACAATGGCAGTATTAGAGAAGATCCGAAGTCATTCGGTCCTGCTGGTCGTCGTCATCGGGATCGCCCTGGCGGGCTTCGTCGTCGGTGACCTCTTCACCAGCGGTCGAACCTTCTGGAGCAAGAGCGAGCGTACAGCCCTCTCCATCGACGACAAAGATGTCTCGATCGAAGAGTATAGCGTACGTCTCAAAGAGCTCGAAGACCAAGCTCAGGCTCAGGGTCAGCAGCTCTCCGACGAACAACGCATGCAGCTCAACAATCAATTGGCTCAAGAGTACATCTCTGAGTATGCGCTCACCGAGGTGACCTCTCGCGTCGGGCTTGGTGTCTCAGATGAAGAGCTCTACGCCCTCCTCGTAGGGAAGGGGATCTCTCCCTCGCCATTAGCTTCGCAGTTCTTCGGGACGACTGATGAGAAGCAAATCAATGACCTCATCAAGCGTCTCTCCGATAAGCAGATCCAGGCTGCTCCTGCCGAACAGCGTGCACAGCTCCTTCAGGCTAAGAGCCAGTTCGAGCAGCTCCAGAAGCAGATCAAGTCACAGCGTCTGCAGCAGAAGCTCACGACCCTCCTCTCTCGTACCTACAAGATCAACGACGTAGACCGTGAGCTCGCCCTTGGCAAGGAAAGCCGTAGCGTCGCTCTAGTGCGTACCTCCGCTGCTATGATCACTGACGAAGCCGCTAAGCCTAGCGACAGCGAAGTGAAGAAGTACTACGATGAGCATCCGGACTTCTACAAGATGCAGTATCCTCTGACCGAAGTCAGCTACATCAGCCTACAGGTCGTCCCTTCGCAGGCCGACTACAAGCTCGCTCTTGATGAGAAAACTAAGGCGGTCAATGAGCTCCGTACG
Organism: uncultured Porphyromonas sp.; assembly: GCF_938039215.1. Lineage (GTDB taxonomy): Bacteria > Bacteroidota > Bacteroidia > Bacteroidales > Porphyromonadaceae > Porphyromonas. The sequence continues at coordinate 10,160 of NZ_CALHVI010000054.1, forward strand.
GCTACTGCAGCCAACATCGAAGAAGTCCTCCGTGGCTATACGACCTCCAGCAAGTTCTTCTCCAAGACCTTCCTCACTGGTGCCGAACTCGATGAACTAGGTCTGGGTGCTGAGCAGGTCGCCTTCATCAAGGGCGCTGAAGCTGGTGCGGTCAATGATCCTCAGCTCGTGAGCGACCGCTACGATGTCGTCAAGGTCGTAGGCAAGAAGATGGCTACCTCCGGTGTCTCTGTGCGTATGATCGTCCTGAGCGACAGCGTCAAGGGACAGACCGACAGCATCATGGCCCAGCTCAACTCCGGTGCTAGCTTCGCTGAGCTGGCCAAGAAGCACAGCCTCGACCAGAGCACGGGTGCTAATGGTGGACTTATCCAGCTCCCCAACCGCTATGGTATGGTCGATAGCACCTTCTCCGAATCCAAGCTGATCCAGATCGCACAGGGCTCTGGACTCAACCTCGATACCCTCTACAAGGTGCCCTTCGGTACGGTCGTCCGTCTGGGGCGTGCACCTATCTCCGTCCTCGTCCGTGCTGAGAACCCTCAGCCTGCTGTCGAGTCCTATCAGGTAGCCTTCGTCTCTATCCCTGCTACGTTCTCTCCTGAGACGTACAATGAGAAGTATGCTGCTATGAATCGCATCCTCGGTGGTGGCGGTGGCTTCGAAGCTATGGCTAAGAAGGCAGAGAAGGAAGGCTTCAACGTAGCACGCAACCTCCCCATCTCTACGCAGACCCCAGCCCTTGGTCAGATCCCTAGCTCTCGTCAGGTCGTCAGCTGGGCACTAAACGCTAAGGAAGGCGAAGTAGGGCAGAAGCTCTACACCTGCGGTACGGACTTCCTCGTCATCCCAACGGTCGTCAAGCACACCCCCGCAGGTATCGCTCCTCTCTCCGCTGTGAAGGATGAGATCGTCGCTTACCTCTCGGGCAAGAAGAAGGCTGAGATGCTGGCAAAGAACCTCGAAGCTAAGCACCTCGCTTCGCTCGATGCTTATGCTACGGAGCTTCAGACCAAGGTCGATACGCTCGTCGATGTTAGCTATATCGTCCGTGGTAGCGAACCTGCTACCTTCAACGGGATCGCGATGACTACCCCCGTGGGTAAGCTCTCCAAGCCCTTCGCAGCTAACAACGCTGAGGTCATGGTCCTCCAGCCTGTAGCTACGACTCCTAATGATCCTGCAGCCGTTAGCGCTCAGATCAAGCAGCAGGAGCTTGGACTGGCTCGCCAGTATAGCTACCGTGTCTTCGCTAACTTCATCCAGAATCTCAAGATCAAGGATAACCGCGCTCGCTTCTACTAGTAAGCGCCCTGATCTCTCCCTTCGGAGGACTACACTAGAAGGGAACAACCCTTTGCCTCCGAATCTAGTTATAACTAAGGCTGTCTGTAGGGAATATGTCCTACGGGCAGCCTTAGCATTACACGATTTATCCAGATAGAATGCCTACAGGCAAGCAAATACTCCTAGGTCGTACCCTAGACGAGCTGACAGATCTAGTCACCTCGCTAGGGATGCCTCGCTTCACAGGGAAGCAGATAGCTCAGTGGCTGTATGACAAGCGTGTCACCTCCATCGATGAGATGACCAACCTCTCCAAGGCCAATCGTGCCCTCCTCTCCGAGCAGTACACCGTGGGGCGCACGGCTCCCGTCATGAGTCAGCTCTCCAAGGATGGCACACGCAAGTACCTCTTCCAGGTGTCTACGGGTGGGCTCGTCGAAGCCGTCTTCATCCCAGACAAGGATCGTGCGACGCTCTGTATCTCTTCGCAGGTAGGCTGTAAGATGGACTGTCTCTTCTGTATGACGGGTAAGCAGGGCTTCAAGGGCAATCTCTCTACGGGCGAGATCATCAATCAGGTGCTCTCTGTCGAAGAATCCCTCGCTCTGACGAACATCGTCTACATGGGGATGGGCGAACCTCTGGACAATGCTGTCCATGTGATGAAGAGTATCGAGGTGATGACTGCAGCTTGGGGGCTGGCTTGGTCGCCTAAGCGTATCACCCTCTCTACGGTAGGGGTACGCAAGGGGCTGGAGCGCTTCCTCTCGGAGACGACCTGCCACCTAGCGGTGAGCCTACACAATCCCTTCCACGAAGGACGACTCGAGCTCATGCCTGCCGAGGGAGGCCTTCCTCTAGTGGACACGCTCCAGATGATCCGTGAAGCAGACTTCACGGGGCAGCGTAGAGTGTCCTTCGAGTACATCGTCTTCGATGGGGTGAATGATAGTGACGAGCATGCTTCGGAGCTCGCTCGCCTACTACGTGGTATCCCCTGCCGTATCAACCTCATCCCCTTCCATCAGATCCCTAATGTCCCCTTGAGACCTCTGTCTCGGGACAAGATGGAGCACTTCAAGAATCTCCTTGAAGCCCGAGGGTATACCACGACGATACGTACCTCTCGAGGCGAAGATATCTCCGCTGCTTGCGGGATGCTCTCTACCAAGGAACAGATGGCTCGTAGCTCTTCGGCCAATTAAATCCTCCCGCCGTGATCCTCGATCGACTGCACATCCTCAACTTCAAGAGTATTGCCTCGGCTTCCTGCCTCTTCTCGCCTAAGGTGAACTGCTTCATCGGCCTGAATGGCATGGGTAAGACGAACATGCTCGATGCGCTGCACTACCTCTCCTTCACGAAGAGCCACCTCTCGATCACCGATAGTCTGGCTGTGCGCCAAGGGGAGGAGGCTTCGATCCTAGAGGCTATCTACAAGAGTGACTTCGGGGATGAGCGGCAGCTTCTACTGCAGATACGCCCAGGGCATCGCAAGATCCTTCGTCGCAACAAGAAGGAGTACACCAAGCTCAGCGAGCATATCGGTGCCTTCCCTCTAGTCATCGTCTCCCCCCAGGACTATCAGCTCATCCTCGGCGGCAGTGATGAGCGTCGGCGCTTCGTCGACCGCCAGCTCTCCCAGCAGGATAGCGTCTATATGGCAGCTTTGGCGCAGTACCATCGGATCCTTGAGCAGCGCAATGTTCTGCTCAAGAGCCAGTCTGCATCGGATGCCGTTCTTGAGGTCCTAGATCTTCAGCTGGAGCAGGTGAGCCCCTTGATCTATGAGCGACGCTGCGCTTTCATCCGTGACTTTATTCCCCTCTTCCAGCATTACTATACGGCTATCAGTGGCGGGCGAGATCAAGTACGCCTTGATTATAGCTCTTCACTCTCGGACGAAGCTGGGCATTGCCTAGAGGCTCTTCGGGGTGCTCGTCAGCGAGATCGCCTCATGGGCTATACGACACTCGGCCTACACAAGGATGATCTGCAGATGCTTCTCGAGGGTGAACTGATCCGTAAGGTCGGGAGCGAAGGGCAGAATAAGACCTTCCTCATCGCCCTGAAGTTCGCTCAGTATGCTCTGCTCTCTAAGACCAATCCCGAGCGCCCGCTCCTACTGCTGGATGATATCTTCGACAAGCTCGATGCCGAGCGTGTTGAGCGGATCATTAGGCTGGTCGGGGGGAGTGATTTCGGACAGATCTTCATCACTGATACCAATCGCAAGCACCTCGATGAGATCGTCACGAGCTGGGGCGAAGACTATCGCCTCTTCGAGGTCTCTGAGGGTGAGATACGTGCCATTGATTAGCTTAGATTATGAAGCAGAGTGAGACGGTTAAGCTCGGAGAAGCGATCGCTTCGCTTTGGGATGAAGACCCTGATATGTATGAGCAATTGTTGGTACATCGGATGATGGATCACTTACCCGAAGTGTTGGGTGGTCTCCAGCGCTGGGTTATCGAGACTCGCTTTGATGAAGGAGTCCTTCGCCTAAGAGTCTCTTCGTCGGCGGTGTGCCAAGAGCTTAATCTCCGCCTTCAGGAACTTAGGGAGCAGATCAATCGCTTGCTTCATGCCGAGCTGGTGCGTGTGATCCAAGTCTATGTCTAAGGTCAAAGCACCCCTCTCCGCAGTATAATATAGAATTAGACAATCCCTCTGGGGATAGAAATAGATCGCCCCCCGATAGTCACGAAGACTATCGGGGGGCGAATTTTTGCATTGGTGTCAGTGGGTAGGGTGGTCGTTATTTAGCGGCACGCAGTACGAGATCCTTGGAGATGTTCTTCTCTCTTTCGGGTAGATCGATGAGAAGCTGGGGGTCTAGGTAATTGAGCTCATTACCGATGGGGATGTACTGGCTGGTGATGTTCTTCTTGTTGCGGACTAGGTCGAAGAGACGATGTCCTTCGCAGAAGAGCTCGATACGTCGCTCGCTGAGGATGTCCTCGAGTGTGACTGAGGTGGCAGCTGTGTAGCTAGAGAAGCGCTGGCTACGAAGAGCATTGTAGTAGTCTAGAGCAGTCTTCCCATCCGAAGCCGTTGCACCCTGAAGGAGGGCTTCGGCTGCAATAAGGTAGAGCTCAGAGAGACGGATGACCTTGAAGTTATTGACTCCTATGGGCGAACTTGCTCCAGCCTGGCCTGGGTACTTGATGGTATAGTAGCCCTTGTTGCCACCATCGGCATTGGCTCGCTCGGTTATACTCTGGGTGCGGATATCGTCTGCACGGTTAGCTTGGAGCCAAGAGACGAAGCTCTCCGAGGTGCCGAACTCTGCATAGCCATTAGGATTGGTATAGCTCCCGATGCTATTTAGCCCTGCGTTGTCCTTGTCCGTAGTGAGTACTTCGAAGAGGGACTCCGAGGTGCCGATCTTGTCCCAGACGGTTAGGTACTCCGTTGGGGTGTAGAGCTTGTAGCCACTGGAGCTGATCACCTCGCTAGCATACTTGTAGGCATTCTGCCAATCGCCATTGTATAGGTAAGCACGGGCAAGAAGTCCTGCCGTAGCCCAGTAGTTGAGGTTCCCTGAGTTAGCGATCTTCTCCTTGCTCAGCGTCTCCAGAGCCTTTGTCAGGTCAGAGATGATGAAGGCGTAGGTCTCACGGAGCGTAGAGCGCTGGAATTGATGGGTACGGGGGAATACCTGATTGATGACTGGTATACCGGAGTACTTAGCATCTACATTGACCCCAGAGGTAGGGATGTAGCAGTAGAGACGGGCAAGCTCCAAGTGTGCAAGCCCTCGTAGCACATAGAGCTGACCGATGTAGTCCTCGGCACGGCTCTTCTCAGCCTTCGATGCCGACTGAGCGATGCTCGGAGCATACTTGAGGATATTGTTGACACGGCCCGAGACGGTGGAGAATACCTGGTAAGCGCCATCCGAGATCGAGGAGTTCTTGTCGGTGCGGAAGTTGTGGAGGGTGAGCGTCTGATTGTTGCCTGTCGAGATGGCCTTGATGTCACCACCCTTAGCATCGGCATAGAGGGCGGTCTCTCCGCTGTATCCAAATTGGTTGTTCAGGGCTGCGTAGACACCGTTGATAGCCAGCTTCAGATCGCTGACCGTCTCGATGGATTGCCCCTCAGCACGTGCAGAGGAGGGCACCTGGTCGAGCTGCTTGTCGCAAGAGGAGAGGAAGGCAGCAGAGGAGAGGAGGGTATATAATGCGAATCTTTTCATAACGGAATACTGGGGTTGAGAGTTAGAAACCAACGTTGAGACCGAAGCTGATGGTGCGCAGGGCAGGGATGTCGGTCGAGCGGAAGCCGTTGAGGGCTGCTTCGAGCTCTCTATTCTTCGTAGCTGCGTAGAGGAAGCCGAGGTTGTTAGCCGTCAGAGAGAGGCTAGCTGACCCGACATGAAGCACCTTCGTCAGACGCTCGGGCAGACGGTAGCTGAGGCTTACTTCCTTGAGACGGATGAAGTCTGAGGAGTGGAGCTGACGGGTCGATACGCCGCTACTACGCAGGGGATTCTGCAGGATAGGTAGAGGGTTCGAAGCACTGGTGTTGGTAGGAGTCCAGTAGTTGCCTACGAGTTCCTTGCTAGCGTTCATAGAAGCCGAGCGTAGCCCATCGGCGATGGCAAAGGCATCGAAGTGGTCATAGATATAGCCCCCGAACTGGTAGCTGATCAGTGCGCTCAGAGTGAAGCCTCCGTACGAGAGACTATTGGTGAGGCCACCATATACCTTGGGATAAGCAGACTTAGAGGGGCCACGACCAGCCTCTGCATGGTCATAGGTGATATTGTCTGGGCTCTCGGGCTTAGAGGGGTCGATGAGGAACTTACCCAGCCCCGAAGCTTGGTCTACACCGACATAGTGAGGGAGGTAGAAGGTGTAGACATCACTCCCTGCACGATAGAGGTAGATGTTATTCGGACCACTGATGATGTCGCCATTGGGAAGGGCCTCGACACGAGAGCGGATCTTCGTCAGAGAGAAGTCTAGATCCCAGCGGAGCTTGTTGGAGCGAAGTAGGTCAGAAGCATGAAGCTCGATCTCTACACCACGGTTGGAGATCTCCCCGCTATTGTCCTGATAGGAGCTTACGGCGTGGTTGTAGGAGACGGGTACCTTCATGAGGAGGTTCGTCGTGTACTTGTCGAAGTACTCGATACCGAGGGTGAAGCGCTTAGCCAGAGTGAGGTCAAGGCCGACATTGAGGCTTCGGCTCTTCTCCCAGCCTAGATCGAGGTTAGCCAGCTGGCTGAGGTAGATCGCAGACTCTGGGCCGTAGCTACCGCCGAAGGAGTAGAGACCTCTCCAGGAGTACTCTGCATCGGGGAGATTACCATTTGTACCAAAGGAAGCGCGGAGCTTAGCATCGGTGATGAACTTATTGTCCTTGAGGAAGTCTTCACGACCGAAGCGCCATGCGCCCGAGAAGCTGTAGAAGACCCCGGAGCGGTTATTCTTCCCGAGCTTGGAGGAGATGTCGTTGCGAAGGCTTAGACCTGCGTAGTAGAGGCTATTGTAGTTGTAGTTGAGTCGTCCGAGGTAGGAGAGGAGGAAGCTGCCGTAGTGGTTGCTTTCGCTGTCGACTACCTGACCGTTGCCGAGCTCCTTGAGCTTGGAGGTGGAGTACTGGTTCACAACGAAGCCATGGCGGAGCTGCTCGAAGGACTGGGCTTCGATACCAGCGAGTGCGTCGACATGGTGGCGGTCGAAGTCCTTGTTGAAGTTCAGGACGTTGGAGGTCGTCTTGACAGTAAGTTCGTTGTTGATACGTACACCCTGCCCACCTACACGAGCACCATCGGAGGTCAAGGGGCTCAAGTACTGGAAGGCCTTGACAAGCGTATATTCGATGGAGTTGGTCGTCTTGAAGGAGAGGTAGTCGGTGAAGGTGATCTGTGCGTTGGCACCAGCGAGACCACGCAGGGTACCCAGCTGATTGAGCACACGATCGGGATCAAGGAGTTCGATCGGATTGTCCCCACGCTTCATGGGTGCAGCAGCGGGATTGTAGCTCCCATCAGAGAGACGAACGGGCTGGTCGGGGCGGGAGACGAGGGAGAGGATCGTGGGGTGGGTGAGGCTGACACTAGCGCTCTGTCTAGAGTTGTCACCGATACCCTGCTGGGAGGAGTAGGACACCTGACCCTTGAAGGAGAGGTCGAGCCACTTGGTCGCCTTGTTGTCGAGGTTCAGCAGACCCGAATAGCGGGAGAAGCCTCCGAAGGGGGAGATACTCTTGATATTGTTGTAGCCGAGGGAGGCGAAGTAGCGGAGCCCTTCGGTACCACCATTTGCTGAGAAGGAGACATCGCTGAGTCTACCCGTGCCGAGGAGTTCCTTCCTCCAGTCGGTTACGGTCTCTCTGCTCTTGACGAAGCTACTAGGGTTTGATGCTACATAGCTGTCGGTGACGATAGCTTCGGCCTCTTTGCGTAGGGCAGCACGATTGGCATAGTTAGCGCCAGTGGGCAGGATAGCATCCTGCTTGTAGAGGATCTGGTTGATGAAGGCTTCACGCTGATAGTCGAAGACCTCATTGGCATTCATCGTCTCGAAGGAATTGGTCGCCAGCTGTGAGAAGCCCGTGCTTGCCTTGAAGGAGAAGTTGGTCTTGCCCTGCTTACCACGCTTGGTCGTGATGATGACGACACCGTTAGCTGCACGAGAGCCATAGAGCGAAGCGGAGGCAGCATCCTTGAGTACGGAGATCGACTCGATGTCCTCTGGATTGATGGAGGCGAGGATATTGGAGGATAGACCACTGACCCCATAGTCACCAGCGGTGATGGGCACACCGTCTACGACGTAGAGAGGCTCCGTCGTCCCGTTGATACTCCCGACCCCACGGATCTGAAGGGTCCCAGAGGCTCCAGGCTCCCCCGTCTGTGAGGTGACACGTACACCTGCTACCTTACCAGCGAGGGCCTTGTCGACGGACTCAACCTTAGCACTGGCAATCGCCGAGGCCTTGACGCTGCTCGTAGCACCAGTGAGTGAGGATCGGCGCTGTGTCCCGTAGGCAGAGACCACTAGAGGGTCGAGGGTCTTCTCGGTGCTCTGCAGGACGACGCGTAGCTCACGACCTGTGAGGGCGACGGTCTGCGTAGCGTAGCCGATGTAGGAGATGCGGAGGCTCTTAGCCCCCTCGGGGAGGGTGAGGGTGAAGCGTCCCTTGGCATCGGTGAGGGCACCGCTACGGGGGAACTCAAGGCAGAGGACAGATGCCCCATCGATGGGCTCGTTGTTCTCCGAGGCTAGGACTAAGCCCGTGACGGAGATCTGCTTCTTCTGAGCCCAGGATATTCCTACCGAGAGGAATAGAAGCAGGAGGGATAGTAAACTCTTTCTCATTGACTTCTTGTTTATCTTGATAATTGTGTGGATGCAAAAAAAGAAGCGCTTCTCATGGTAAATCCTAGAGAAGCGCTTCTGAAAGCTCTGGATAGATATATCTCTATCCGTGTATGCCTATACTGAGTTCTACAGTCAGATCGCTTCGCCTATGGATACGCCACATGGTGTCGGTGCACATTGTTGTGCCGACCCACATTCGCATCATTGTCATAGACATTGGATTCATACTGTAGCTTACTGAATTGCTTTGTTGTTTGCTTAGAGGTGTGACTGCCAGTCTCTGTGACGGGATCACGATGACAAAGGTAGAGAAGAATTTTGAATTACCAAATTTTGTTAAGAAGGTTTTTGTTCTTCACATCTGCTCCTCCCCCTTCAGATTGACCCTGCCGAAGGCACCTCTCCGATAGGCCTCTACCGACGGCTCTCCAGAGGGGGGGTAAAAGGACCCTACGGTAGGTCGCTCTTGAAACCTACTGTGGGTCGCCTCGACGACCTACCGTGGGTCGGTCGACCGACCCACAGTAGGTTTTTTTGGCCCCCCTCGGAAGGCCCTATTCTAGAGGGGCTCTGGAGCCCTCTTCTAGCCCCTCGCATTTCCCCATCGGATCGGGCTCTGGAGGGGCGGGTGATCACTAAAATATTTATTAAGCGAGAGCCTTGATCTGGGGAGGGAATTGTCGTTCCTTTGTAGGGAAGTTCATCCCCTCGAAGACCCCAGGTGGAGCTCTGATAAGCTCATGACTTCCCTCGTGGGATAAGTCCTATGTACGCACCGAAGAGGGATGGCCTTCACTCTCGTATATTTATTTATTCTAAACACATGCTTTCGATGAAAACACCTACCCCCGCCTCGTACGAGGTACCCCCGCTTGAGTTCCGAGCCTACGCAGTGAAGGAGCTAGCTACGCTCTATTTCCCTCACTATGATCCTGCCTATTCGGGGCGCTGTCTACGTAGGCTCATCCGCCGTGATCCCGAGCTGCTTCGTCAGCTTCAGGAGCGAGGCTACCGCACACGAGCGCACTATCTGCCGCCTGCTGCCGTCCAAGTGCTCCTCGAGCATCTCGGCACACCGCAGGAGTTCTATGAGATCGTGAAGAAGAGCTAAGGAGGCGCTTGCTCTTTGCCCCAAGAGGATGGGGAGGACGGGAAGATGTACCCTCGGGTGCGGAGATTCGGTCCTACCCATCCCCTTCTTTTGTCTGTGCTGAGGAAGGGGAAAATCTTGGCAGGGAGCGCCTTCTCTTTCACGCACGCAGGTGCTGCAGAAGTGGTCTTGCAGATCCTGATTTTTTTTTTACCAGAAAGTAGTACATTCGCTAGTGGAATTGATGGGTGCCAACCGCTTACTTCTCACTCTCTATAACCTAAGCGTCCCAGTATGAAGACAAAGACTGCTTACCATTTAGCTTGCACACGGATCCTAGGGCTCGTTCTACTCTTTGCTTGTAGCCTCTCAGGCTTAGCCCAAGAGCAGAAGAAGCTCGAACTGAAGATCCTTTCTCCCTCGGGCGAGGGAGTGGACTCTGCCTATCTAATGCTCTCCTTCTGCCAAGCGAAGAGCATCGAAGGAAGGACAGATAAATCAGGTCACTATGTCTGCCCGATACCCGAAGGCTGCTCCACCTTGACTCTTTGGATCTGGGGAAGTGCCGATGCCATCGTCGATACGACACTCTCGGTAGCTACTACCCGCCAGCACATCATCCGCCTAGAGGATCGAATCATCGAAGGGGTGAAGATCGTCGCTACCCGACCTTCTGTACAAATGAATGCCGAGGGGACGACCTACCAGATCACGACGGAGGGGCTACTCTCTTCAGCTAAGGCTCCCCTTGTGCTACAGCGTATCCCTGACCTCATCTACGACGGCGGAAGCTTCACGATCCCCGGCACACGAGGCCAGGTGACTATCTATGTCGATGAGGTACCTGTCAACGAGCGCTTCCTCAGCCAACTCGACGCTCGAGATATCGATCGGGTAGAGGTGCGTCCCAGCGACGTCGCTAGTAGCTCGGGTGGCGGAGCTATCTATATCTATAGGAAGAAGCATCCAGGTACGCTCAAGGGTGAGCTCGGTATGCGTGCGGGGCTGATCAATGAGGAATATACCGTCAGCCCCTCGTTGTCCTACCTCAGTAAGACCTTTGACCTGGTGACCTCAGGCTCGGTGATTACGAACAAGCAGCATCCGCATACCCGTACGCTCCGCAATGGGGTAGAGGTCCTCGATATACAGAGCAATACTCGGCTGACGCAGTACAATGCTGAGGCGCTACTCAACGCCGTCCTCTCTGAGCGCTTCAAGGCCTCCCTCTCCTACCTTCTCTTTGGCTACGAAGAGCGTCTCAGGCAGTCGATCACTAAGCCCCTCGGCATGAAGAGGCAGGAGTATCTCATCGGGCGCAATCTGATGCATACGGCCAATCTGATCCTCTCCTATCAGCTCGCTCCCGAGCAAAGTCTCTTAGTGCGGGCTCAGGGGCTCCTGTCCAATGAGGCACGGACCCGTGAGGGTGTCTCGGGCGACTACTCTGCTCGTATGAGCTACTTCGTCGGGGACGTCGCTTACGACCACGATGAACTTCCCTTCCTCGGGACGACGCATGCGCTTCGCCTCGGTGCACGCCTCCTCCACCAGCGGAGTGTCGTAGAGGGAAGTGCCAAGCCTCACCAGATGACGCAGGGACAGCTCTATCTCAAGGACAACTTCTACCTAGCTAAGGGGCTAAGCCTCTACTTCCTCCTTCGCAATGAATGGGGACGCTACGGGCTGGAGGCGAATAGGCGTAGCTACTTCAGCTTCATTCCCTATGTGTCGCTGGCCTACTCCCAGAATGGCTACTCGGCACGCTTGAGCTTCGACCGAGATCTCTCCCGCCCCGAGGGCAGTCTTCTCTCCCCTGCGGAGTACTTCGTCAGTGAGCTGGATCGGAAGCGAGGCAATCCCAACCTCAAGCCTCAGACGAGTCTGAACTGGGCACTCTCCCTCGGGAAGAGCTTCGGGAAAAGTCGCCTCGTCCTCACAGCCTCGCATGAGGAGCTCCAGGATCTCATCACTGGGGTCTCTACGACTACACCCAACCTCTCGACCTTCGAGAACGCTGGCGAGGGTCGCCTCTCTTCGCTCACGAGCATCTTCCGCACCTCTGCCTTCGACTACAAGCTCAATCTACAGGTCTATGCTGGGCTGAGGTACTCGGACTACCAGCTCAAGAGTGCCTACCGAGCTTCGGCGCTCAATGCCACACAGCGAGGCTGGGGGCTACGGTGCGGGGGCAGTGTAAGCCTCATGCTCAAAGGGGACTGGTTCTTCAATGCGTCGGTGAACTACAATAGTCCGACCTATGCCTTCTCCTCCCGCACCATCGCCGAGCCCCTCACCTATCTCTCCGCCCAGAAGAGCCTGCTCAACGGACGGCTCACCTTCTCCCTCTCGGCCATGGCGCCCTGGGGACTCGGGGAATATAGACGTACTGAGATGACCTTCCGAGGGATCGAGCAGGTCCAGCAGTCGAGCCTATCGCTCTCCAATGTGAGCCTCGGTGTCTCCTTCCGCTTCGGTAAGGGCGAAGCCAAGGAAGCCCCCTCAGATGCTATCGATGCCTCGGGGCTGAAGCGCAGAGATCAGTGAGCCCCGTCGCACTCATCGAGACTATAAGGAAGGAGAAGCACAGCTCTGTGCTTCTCCTCCCCTTTTTTCTTGGCCTCGGGAAGGGGCTTCGCTAAGCCTGATCCCTAGGGCGTTTGAGTACCCCCAAAAAACGACCTACGGTAGGTCGCCAAGAAAACCTACAGTAGGTCGTCACTGTGACCCACCGTGGGTCGCATCGACGACCTACCGTAGGTTTCTTTTTCGCCCTCCAAGGGAGTCACCTCCGAAGGGTCGTACTTGAGGCGCTTCCTTCCCCCTCAGATGGGGAGCAGGGAGTGGGTAGGAGAGATCCGAAAATTTAATTACCTTTGCACCACGATTACGAAAAGGAAGAGTGAACCGACTCACCAAAGCTCTGGTGCTGAAGGTACATGACACATCCAAGGATTGGTTGGGTAGCTCAGCTGGATAGAGCAATAGCCTTCTAAGCTATCGGTCCTGGGTTCGAATCCCAGCCCAATCACACTAAAGCTCCCCCTTCATATCCCCCCTGAAGTTTTTATCTCTCTATTGATCGGGTAGCCCCTTGGTTCTCCTTATCCATTTCATTTGTCTCTTCTGACGAACTTTCTTCTTAGCTAACATTTGATACAAGATCCTATCTGCTTCCTGAAGCTCCTGTAGCTTCGAGTTGTGGGGCTTGATGGTATCCTCCCGAACCGGAGGGCTAGCCCGAATATCTAGGATCGCACAAAATACAAACTCTTATGCAACGATATAATATAACCGAGCTCTCCAACAAAAGCTTGGAGGAGCTCCGTGAGATCGCTCGTGAGATCGGGTTCTCCGCTGACTCTTTCCCCGATAAGCGTGAACTGATCTATGAGATCCTCGATCAGCAGGCCGTCACAGTGGCTGAGACTTCCGCCGTCAAGCGTAAGCCTGGCCGCCCTCGCAAAAGCTCTAGCTCCGAAGCTCCTTCGGAAGACGATGCTCCTTCTGCTGAAGCTGCTGAGCCAGCTGCCGAAGATGCTTCTTCTTCATCTGAAGCCGAAGCACCCAAGCGCAAGCGTGGTCGTCCCAGCAAGGCAGAGCTCCTTGCTCGCCAGCAGGCCATCTCTGCCGTAGCGAAGGCCTCGGAGAGTCAGGAAGCTGACCCCGAACACCTTCCCGTGGAAGAGCCTAAGACTCAGAAGCCCATTCGTGAGGCTCGTAGCTCTAGCCCTGCACCCGTCAAGACCAAGGAGGCTCAGCCTCGTGTCCCCGCAGCAGAGCCCGTAGCGGCTTCGAGCACCGAACCCGCAGCCGAGACCGAGGGCGCCGAAGCTCCTGCCCCAGTAAGCCCTGGGCGCATCGTCTTCCGTCATAAGGACAGTAAGTCGGTGCTGGATCAAGTCCTGCCTACCTTCTCTACGCCTCAGACCCAGCCTCAGCCTAAGGTGCGTCAGCAGCCTCAGCCCGAGCAACCCCAGCCAGCTAAGCAGCCAGCTGCGAAGGCTACGACACGTGTACAGCCACAGGAATTCAACTTCTCTGGGATCCTCGAGTGCATCGGGGTGCTGGAGATCCTCCCCGATGGCTACGGCTTCCTTCGCTCAGCTGACTACAACTATCTGCCTTCGCCCGATGATATCTATCTCTCGGCACAGCAGATCCGCCAGTGGAGCCTCCGTCCAGGAGACCTCGTCGAGGGCTTCATCCGTCCTCCACAGGATGGCGATAAGTACTTCCCCTTCGACAAGATCACCCGTGTCAATGGGCGCACTCCGTCCGAGATGCGTGACCGAGTGCCCTTCGATCATCTGACACCGATCTTCCCCGATGAGAAGTTCCATCTGGATTCGCCCAATAACCCTGCCGTCCAGGACAAGATCGCTATGCGCATCGTCGACCTCTTCGCTCCCATCGGTAAGGGGCAGCGTGGACTCATCGTCGCCCAGCCCAAGACGGGGAAGACCATGCTTCTGAAGAATATCGCCAATGCGATCGCAGCTAATCACCCCGAGGTCTATATGATCATCCTGCTGATCGATGAGCGGCCCGAAGAAGTCACCGATATGGCTACCAGCGTCAATGCCGAAGTCATCGCTTCGACCTTCGACGAGCCTGCAGATCGCCATGTCAAGATCGCTGAGATCGTCCTCAACAAGGCTAAGCGTATGGTCGAGAGCGGTCAGGATGTTGTCATCCTCCTTGACTCCATCACCCGTCTGGCTCGTGCCTACAATACGGTACAGCCCGCCTCGGGTAAGGTGCTCTCTGGTGGGGTCGATGCCAATGCCCTGCAGAAGCCTAAGCGCTTCTTCGGTGCTGCCCGTAATATCCGTGGCGGTGGTAGCCTGACGATCCTTGCTACCGCTCTTCAGGAGACGGGCTCTAAGATGGACGATGTCATCTTCGAAGAATTTAAGGGTACGGGTAATATGGAGCTACAGCTCGACCGTCGTCTGGCAAATAAGCGTATCTATCCTGCTGTCGACCTCGTCGCTAGCAGCACGCGCCGTGACGACCTCCTGCAGGATCAGACCACGCAGACACGTATGTGGTCCGTGCGTAAGGTGCTCTCTGAGATGAATCCTATCGAAGCAATGGAGAACGTCAAGAACCTCATGCTACGTACCCGTGACAATGAGGAATTCTTCGCCGAAGTGAATAGCTAGTCTCGGCTTGCACGTTAGTCCAAGACTTCTCTTATCTTTGTATCGGAAACTCAATTACTACTAACACAAAAATATCCTATCGCACAATGAGCAAGATCGGTATTTTCTATGGCTCCTCTACTGGCTCCACCTCTGAGGTAGCTCAGCGCCTGGCTAAGGCCCTCGGTGCAGAAGCAAACGTATTCGATGTAGCAAGCGCTGACGCTGCTGATGTCGCTGGCTTCGATGTCCTCCTCCTCGGCTCTTCTACTTGGGGTCTGGGTGACCTGCAGGACGACTGGGAAGACTTCCTCCCCAAGCTCGCTGAGCAGGACCTCGCTGGCAAGAAGGTCGCTCTCTTCGGTTGCGGTGACGCTGACAGCTATCCCGACAGCTTCTGCGAAGCTATCTTCAAGATCTACGAAGGTCTAGCAGGTACGGGTTGCTCCTTCATCGGTGCTTATGAGCCCGAAGGCTACAGCTACGATGCTACCCAGACTGAGCAGGATGGTAAGCTCATCGGTCTCTGCATCGACGAAGCTAACCAGTCCGACCTCACCGACGAACGTATCGAGAAGTGGGTCGCTCTCATCCAGCCTGAGCTCTAGAAGCGTACCCCCATCTAAAGGAAGTTGCCCTCCGACTCCTCCTCCCTCATGGGAAGGAGAGCCGAAGGGCAACTTTTTGTATCTTTAGGCTGTAGTAATCACTCAGCTATTACCTAGCTATTTTCCATTCAATATCAAATACACTATGAAGCAAACTACACTCCTCGCAGGCTTCGCTCTGGCTCTGATGGGCTGGGCTACTCCGTCTGCAGAGGCTTGCTCCGACTTGATCGTGGGCAAGAAGGCTTCGGTCGACGGCTCCGTCATGATCAGCTATTCGGCCGACTCACACACGCTCTACGGTGACCTCGTCCACTATCCTGCCAAGGCGTGGGGCAAGGGGCTTATGCTCCAGATCCACGAGTGGGATACGGGTAAGCCCCTCGGGTATATCCCTCAGGCTCCCGTCACGTACAACGTCGTGGGCAATATGAACGAGCATCAGGTCGCCATCACCGAGAGTACTTGGGGCGGACGCAAGGAGCTCCACGATCCTCAGGGCATCATGGACTACGGGAGCCTCATCTACGTAGCTCTTCAGCGCTCGACGAGCGCCCGTGAAGCCATCCGTATCATGACGGATCTCGTCCGTGACTACGGCTACCACAGCTCTGGGGAATCCTTCACCATCGCCGATAAGAACGAGGTATGGATCATGGAGCTCATCGGCAAGGGGCCTAACAAGAAGGGCGCTACTTGGGTGGCTATCCGCATCCCTGACAACGCCATCGCTGCCCACGCTAACCAAGCACGCATTCACAAGATCCCCTTCGGCGACAAGGAGAACTGCATGTACGAGAAGGACGTGGTGAAGGTCGCTCGTGAGAACGGATGGTTCAAGGGCAAGGACAAGGACTTCGACTTCCAGAAGGCGTACAATCCCTACGACTTCAGCGGGCTACGTGCTTGCGAAGCTCGAGTATGGAGCTTCTTCCGCACCTTCGACAAGGGCATGGACAAGTATAAGAAGCACATCATGGGCGATGCCTCGGAAGAGCCCATGCCTCTGTACATCATCCCCGACCGCAAGGTAAGCCTAGCAGATGTCCGTGAGGGCATGCGCAATCACTACGAAGGCACCGAACTCTCGATGACCAACGACCCCGGGGCGGGCGCTTACAAGGTGCCTTACCGCTGGCGACCCATGACCTTCAAGAGCGAAGGCCGAGAATACTTCAACGAGCGTGCCATCGCCACCCAGCAGACGGGCTTCGTCCTGATCGCTCAGATGCGTAACTGGCTTCCCGACGCTATCGGCGGGATCCTTTGGTTCGGCGTGGACGATGCCAATACGGCCGTACTCACCCCGATGTACGCATCCATCACGGAGATCCCCGAATGCTACCGCAGAGGCAACGGCAGTATGACCGAGTTCAGCTGGACTTCGGCCTTCTGGATCCACAACTGGGTAGCGAACATGGCTTACCACCGCTACGAGCCCATGATTCGGGATATTCGCCCTGTTCAGAAGGCACTTGAGGACAGCTACACCGGCCTCGTCAAGGAAGCGGATGCTCGTGCACAGGAGCTCTACAAGGCGGATCCAGCGAAGGCTTCGGCTTACCTCACCCAGCTCTGTGGCAAGGTAGCCAACGAGACCACCGCACGCTGGAAGCAGCTCGGCGAATACCTCCTCGTCAAGTACATGGACGGCAACGTCAAGAAGGAGAAGGATGGCAAGTTCGAAGAGAATGGCTACGGCCAGATCGTCATGCCCAACTTCCCCGGTTACAGCCAGGATTACTACGATCAGGTCGCTAAGAGCGGCGAGGCCCAGCACCTCGAGGTCCCCAAGAAGGATAAGTAATCTCCGCTCTTTCTCATTAGGCTCTTCGCCCCCGTGCTCTTCGGAGTGCGGGGGCGAAGCTTTTTATGAAGAAGGGGGAAGCTCCTCGTATTTCGTCCTTACGGCCCGCGACTGTCTCCCTCTTCCCATCCTAAGAAATAGGACTGCCCACCCTAAGGCGAATGAGCGTCGTTGCCCGCTCTTTTGTCCCGCCTCAGGCCCCGCATTCCCACGGGCTTCGAACGGCGGGAAAATTCCGTATATGCGAAAATAAATTTCCGCATATGCGAAAAAATATTTCCGTATATAAGGAAATTTATTTTCGCATATACGGAATTTCTTTTCCTTGCGCACGGCAAAAAACCTTCATTCGAAGGGAAGGAATTTTTTGTACGTACGGCGATAAATTTCCTTACGTACGAAAATTTATTTCCGTACGTAAGAAAAAATATTTTCGTACGTACAGAAATTTCACCGCCTTCGAAGAGCGATAAAACAGATCGCCCACGGACCCCCACCACCGAGCGTGGGGAAGTCCGTGGACGATCCTTCTTGGGGCTCCGTCGGAGCGGAGGAAAAGAGCTACTTCAGTGCACCGAGTTCACGGCCGACCTTGATGAAGGCGGCGATCGCCTTGTCGAGGTGGTGACGTTCGTGAGCGGCAGAGAGCTGGACTCGGATACGTGCTTGGCCCTTGGGGACGACGGGGTAGTAGAAGCCCGTGACGTAGATCCCTTCTTCCAGCAGGCGAGCGGCGTACTCCTGCGAGAGCTTAGCGTCGTAGAGCATCACGGCGCAGATGGCTGACTGGGTGGGCTTGATGTCGAAGCCAGCAGCGAGCATCTTGTCACGGAAGTACTCGACATTCTCCATCAGCTTGGTGTGCAGGGCATCGCTCTCTTCGAGCATCTTGAAGACTTCAAGCCCAGCGCCAACGACGGCAGGAGGGATGGAGTTGCTGAAGAGATAGGGGCGAGAGCGCTGGCGGAGCATGTCGATGATCTCCTTCGGACCTGTGGTGAAGCCGCCGATGGCACCACCGAAGGCCTTGCCGAGCGTACCGGTGTGTAGGTCGATGCGTCCGTAGCAGTCGAACTGCTCGGCGACACCTCTACCCGTCCGCCCGACGACCCCTGCCGAGTGACATTCGTCTACCATCACCAGTGCGTCGTACTTCTCCGCTAGGTCGCAGATCTTGTCCATCGGAGCGACGTTGCCGTCCATGGAGAAGACCCCGTCGGTGACGATGATGCGGAAGCGTGCAGACTGCGCCTCTTGGAGCACTCGCTCGAGGTCTGCCATATTAGCGTTCTCATAGCGGTAGCGCTGTGCCTTACACAGACGCACGCCGTCGATGATCGAGGCGTGATTGAGCGCATCGCTGATGATCGCATCTTCGGGGCCGAATAGGGGCTCGAAGATCCCACCATTAGCGTCGAAGCAGGCGGCATAGAGGATCGTGTCTTCGGTGTGGAAGTAGCGAGCGATGGCTTGCTCGAGCTCCTTGTGGATGTCTTGCGTCCCGCAGATGAAGCGGACGGAGCTCATCCCGAAGCCTCGTGCATCCATAGCTTCCTTCGCTGCCTTCACTAGGCGAGGATGGTCGGATAGCCCGAGGTAATTGTTGGCGCAGAAGTTGATCACTTCCTGCCCCGTGCTGATCTTGATGTCAGCGGTCTGAGGGGTGATGATGATGCGCTCCCGTTTGTAGAGCCCAGCCTCATCGATGGCCTTGAGTTCCTCGGCGAGGAACTTCTTCATGTTCTTAAACATAGTCTTGTGTATGGTCTAGTGAACTTGCTTGCGGTAGGGTGGGAGCTTGCGAGCCTAGCCCTTGCGACGGATGGTCTCGATCATGTCTCGAGTCATGGCGGGCAAGTCATATTCGGGCTTCCAGTCCCATTCACTGCGAGCGCAGCTGTCGTCCAGCGAATTGGGCCACGAGTCGGCGATGCTCTGGCGCAGCGGATCGAGCTCGTAGGTCATCTGGAAGTCTGGGATAAGCTCTCGGATAGAGGCAGCGATCCCTTCGGGGTCGAAGCTCATCGAGGTCACGTTGAAGGAGTTGCGATGGATGAGGCGACTGGGATCGGCTTCCATCAGCTCGATGCAGGCACGTAGGGCATCGGGCATGTACATCATATCCATATAGGTGCCGGGGCGCAGAGGGCAAGCGAAGTGCCCCGTACGTACAGCGGCATAGTAGATATCTACAGCGTAGTCGGTAGTGCCACCTCCTGGAGGGGCTACATTAGATATAAGGCCTGGGAAGCGGACGGAGCGGGTATCGACTCCGAAGCGCTTCTGATAGTAATCGCTGAGGAGCTCGCCGGTGACCTTCGTCACACCATACATTGTCTTGGGGCGCTGGATGGTGTCTTGGGGTGTCATGTCATGGGGGGTCTCGGGGCCGAAGGAGCCAATGGAGCTGGGGGTGAAGACGGCGCAGCCTGTCTCACGAGCTACCTCAAGGACATTGAAGAGTCCACCTACTCCGATATGCCAGGCTAGCTGGGGCTTGGCTTCGGCTACGGCACTCAGCAGAGCAGCCAGATTGTAGATGGTGTCGATCTTGTAGCGGTGGACGATCTCGGTGATTTGCTGAGGATTGGTGATGTCTACCACTTCGCAGGGGCCTGTCTCCAGGAGTTCCCCTTTGGGAGGAGCTGCAGGGATGTACCCTGCCACGACCACGGGGTAGATACGGCGGAGCGTCAATGCTAGCTCGGTGCCAATCTGCCCTGTAGAGCCGATGATAAGGATGTTTTTCATACCTCTTTTTACTCGTGTTTATCGTGCGATGTCTCGCCGAGCAGGGTATCTTCTGTAGACGCTGCAGGTGCGAGGAATACCTAATATAGTGCGTACAAATGCCCTTTACTATGCGGTAAATGTAGCTATTCTCGTTGAATGGGGAAATAGTTCACGGAAGGCCCTCATCTAAGCCCTTGTATGCAAGCTCTCTAGGCTCTACTAGGCTAGACGAAAGAGTCTATATACCTTTGTGCCTACAATCATAGTTTTTTTAGGAAATGCGCCATTATCAGACCTCTACCTTAGCCTCGGGACTCAGGATCATCTTAGCAGAGGAGCCCGAAGCTACGGTCAGCTATCTCGGACTCGGGGTGCGTGTGGGCTCACGGGATGAGTCTCTACGCTTCCACGGCCTCTCGCATAGCATCGAGCACATGCTCTTCAAGGGGACACGACTGCGCTCTGCCCCTCAGCTCATCGAGCGTATGGAGGCTGTCGGTGCGGAGCTCAATGCCTTCACGACGAAGGAGGAGACGATGCTCTATGCCGTCTGCCCTTCGGTCTATGCTCGGCGTTCGCTCGCCGTACTGCTGGACATCGCTCGGCATAGTCGCTTCCCCGAGGAGGAGTGGGCGAAGGAGCAGGAGGTGATCCTAGATGAGATCCATTCGTATGAGGATAGCCCCTCGGAGCTGATCTTCGATGAGTTCGAGGATCAGGTCTTTCGCCCCCATCCGCTGGGGCATGCGATCCTAGGGACAGAGGCTTCGGTGGGGCGCATCACCACAGAGCATCAGCGACGCTTCTACCAGCGGCATTACCGCCCCGAGCGGATGGTGCTCTTCGCCCAAGGAGCGGTATCTATGGAGCTACTTGAGAAGTATGCTTCCCGAGCTTTCCCCGAGGAGGCAAAGGAAGGGGAAGGGAAGACCGAAGGGGCTAGCTCTAGCCCCAACTATCGCACAGAGGCAAGGCATGTAGTGCGTCGGCGAGGTACGGCTCAGAGCCACGTCCTGATGGGTTGCCCTGCCTTTGACCTCTTTGATAAGCGAAGGCTCGGGCTCAGCCTGCTAGCCAATATCCTCGGCGGGAATGGGATGAATGCACGGCTGAATATGGAGCTTCGGGAGAAGCGAGGCTTGGTCTACCATGTCGAGTGCAGCTATACCCCGCATACGGATGCAGGGCTCTTCTCCATCTATTTCGGTTCGTCCCACCGAGCGGAGGCCGAAGCTATGGAGCTCGTCTATCGTGAGCTGGAGCGCCTAGCGAAGGAACCGCTGACGGCGGCCGAACTCACGGCAGCTCTGCGTCAGACACGGGGGCAACTCCTCGTTGCCTCGGACAATAAGGAGCAGCACTTCCTCACCATGGGCAAGAGCTTCCTCCATACGGGGCACTTCGATACTGATGAAGAGCTCTCAGAGCGACTAGCTACCTTGACTCCCGAGGGGCTCTATGAGACGGCACGGGAGCTCTTCCAGCGAGCGAACTTCCACACGCTCATCTACCGCTAGGGGAGGGGACTATCATAGTCCCCCGAAGCGACCCATTCATGGGGTACAAGAGGGGGGCATTCATGGGTCGGTCGACCGACCCATGAATGCCCCCTTCTATGATCTATGTATGCCCCCTTCGCTTAGGTGAGGCGGAAGGAGCGTCGGTGGATGGGTGAAGCCCCAAGGCGAGCGATCGCCTCTCGGTGGGCGGGCGTAGGGTAGCCCTTATGCCCAGCAAGTCCATAGCCAGGATACTTCTCCTCCAGAGCGAGCATGAGCTCATCTCTGTGGGTCTTGGCGAGGATGGAGGCTGCGGCGATGCTGGTGAAGTGGGCATCTCCCTTGACGACGCAGACGTGGGGGATGTCGGGATAGGGATCGAAGCGATTGCCGTCGATGAGTAGCAGCTCGGGGCGGAAGACAAGATCGTTGATCGCTCGGTGCATCGCTCGGAAGGAGGCATGGAGGATGTTGATCTCGTCGATCTCTTCACTGGAGACGATCCCGACTCCCCATGCGAGGGCTTCGCTCTCGATGATGGGGCGGAGTGCCTCCCGTTGCTTCTCGGTGAGCTGCTTCGAGTCGTTGAGTAGCGGGTGGGAGAAGTGCTCGGGTAGGATCACAGCTGCTGCTACGACAGGGCCCGCAAGACAGCCTCGGCCCGCTTCGTCACAGCCACACTCCATGAGGGGCTCTTCACTCCAGCAGGAGGCCAGCGGGGTAGGCTTCTTCGACGTGCTCATCTCACTCTAGCTGAGCATGGGGACGACCCGATGGAGGGCTTCGAAGAAGCGATCGACCTCCTCACGGGTATTGTATAGGGCGAAGGAGGCTCGGGCGATGGCTTGATGCCCGTAGGCAGCGAGTAGAGGCTCGGCGCAGTGATGCCCCGTGCGGATGGCGATGCCCATGCGGTCGAGGAGCGTGCCGAGGTCGAAGGGGTGGATCTGCCCTATGCCGAAGGAGAGGATCCCCCCCTTGCCTGGGGCTTCGCCGAAGACGAAGCTCTCGGGGAATTCCCTCCGTAGTCGTTCCGTAGCGTAGGCGAGGAGCTCCTCTTCGTGCTGAGCGATGGCCTCCAGCCCGATCTGTCGCACGAAGTCGAGTGCCACGGCGAAGGCCCTTGATCCGACATAGTCAGGGGTGCCCGCCTCGAACTTAAATGGAAGGCTATTATAGGTCGTCTTCTCGAAGGTCACCTTCTCGATCATCTCTCCGCCTCCCATGTAGGGGGGCATCTGATCGAGAAGCTCGGGACGGCCGTAGAGCGCACCGATACCCGTAGGACCGTAGATCTTGTGTGCGCTGAAGGCGTAGAAGTCCGTACCGATCTCCTCCACATCGACGGGGGTGTGGGCGATGGCCTGTGCTCCATCCAGCAGGACCAGTGCCCCAGCTTCGTGCGCTAGACGAGTGACCTCCTTCACGGGATTGACCGTGCCGAGGACATTGCTGACATGGGCGATCGAGACGAGGCGGGTACGCTCAGAGAGGAGACTGCGGTAGGCATCCATATCCAGCTCCCCAAGGGGGGTCAGCGGGATGACTCGAAGTCGAGCGCCTCGGCGGGCGCACATCAGTTGCCAAGGGACGATATTGGAGTGGTGCTCCATGGTGCTGATGAGCACTTCATCACCAGGCTTGAGGAAGAAGGCTTCTCCGGCAGAGAAGGCTACGAGGTTGATCGCCTCTGTCGTCCCACGGGTGAAGATGAGCCCTTCGGGAGAAGGGGCACCGATGAAGGAGGCGACGCTCCGTCGGGCGGCCTCGTGGTGCTCCGTAGCGAGCTGGCTCAGGTAGTGGACACCCCGATGGACGTTGGCATTCGCTTCGTAGTAGGCGGCTTCGATAGTCTGGATGACACAGCGGGGCTTTTGGGTCGTCGCCGCATTATCCAGATAGACCAAGGGCTTGCCATAGACCTCTTGGCTAAGTATAGGGAATTCGTTTCTTATCGCTTCTAAAGATTCCATGATTGGGGAGTACGCTAATATATTCGTTTACAAAAGTACGCAATAACGGGTGCTTAGCTATGAATGCGGCGGTAGTACATTCTTGACCCCCTGCCAAGGAACCTACGGTAGGTCGTCCTTGCGACCTACTGTGGGTCGGTGAGGCGACCTACAGTAGGTTTTTTCGACGACCTACTGCAGGTCGTTTTTACCTCCCTCAAGCTACCCCTCTGGAGCGCCTCTGGAGGGGGGTAAATCAATAGCCAATCGCCCCCTAAGACGCATGCGGTCTTAGGGGGCGATTGGCTATAGATGCGTTGGGTGGAAGCTACTTCTTGGGAGTCGTCGGACGAGCTAGTGAAGCAGGACGAACCTCGAAGTCACTGGTGGAATTGTTGTCATCGACGAACTTCTTCCCGTCCCACTTACGGGCGAGGGAGAGACCCGAATACTTCTGCCAGTCACTCTTCGGCGTGTTCTTAGCCGCCTCCTCAGTGACGGCATTGTAGCCCCTGTCGAATGTATTCTTGTAGGGGTTGATCTTGTAGCGTCGCTTGGGGCAGACGGTGATGCAGTCCAGAGCCTTAGAGAAGGGGATCTCGATCGCATAGAAGTCGGCAAAGAGGCTATTGGTGACATTGATGTAATGGCGGTAGCCTGGTCGCTCCTTGGTATCCTGATAGTTCTCACGGAAGTCCTCTGGAGTCCAGGGGAGCTGGATGAGTACAATGCCATTCTGCCCCGAGAGTTGCTTGATGGCGAAGTCGGAGTACTTCTTCCCCTTGCTGTCTACACCAGTGAGGATGGGGACGAGGTCGGGGACATTGGGATTGTTCATCCCCTGCTTGTCGTAGTCGCCGTGCGTCCACTCCCAATCGGCCTTGGTGAGGTCAAGGAGATCATCCACACCCTTGTAGCGCTTGGGGTCTTCGGGTTCTTCGCCGTACTCCTCTGCCTGCTTGTTGAGTCGGATGAAGTACTCCTTAGCGTGGTCAATCGCATATTTGGCGATGACGACCGTCTGCCCTGGTTGGATGGGATGCTCCTTCCCGCTACCAGGGAAGAAGGAGATAGCTTCTACCCCGATGTACTTACGACGGAAGTCCTCCTTACCTGCGAAGGTACGTTCGTCTGAGGGGTCAAGAGCCGTGGTGCAGAGGGCATGGCCGTCGAGGTACTTGACTTCGGAAGTCGGGTTGTATATCGTGATGTACTGGTCATCTTCGTACCACGACTTCACGGGGGCAAGTCCCCACTCTTCGGGGAAACTCTTGGTGACAACGTGCCCGATGTAGAAGACCTCCTTGATGATCAAGTGATCGACGGAGGAGCGGGAATTGGATCGTCGGCGTGGAGCCTCGTTGCGAGTGCAGGCCACGATCCCCGAGAGGAAGAGTATAGCTAGAGTAAGACGATGTATATACGAGCGCATAGCTACGTGAATCTATTCATTGAAAAGGGTTAGACGAAGCCTAAGCCCCCACGAACATTAGTGTGTGTGGGGGCAAGGCTGTCTAAGAGGGTTAATAAGGAGGGAGAAGCCCAAAGGGCTGATTACTTGCTTAGGGGAGTACCCTTCTTGAAGCGGAGCGAAGCAGCTTGTACCATGAAGTCGCTGGTGGAGTTGTTGTCATCGACGAACTTCTTCCCGTCCCACTTGCGAATTATCG
>NZ_CALHVI010000055.1 GCF_938039215.1 uncultured Porphyromonas sp.
AGCTTAGAGAAGAGATCTGACTGATCTCGCTCAACGCTCTTGAGACGAGCTCTTAGGGCATTTGCCTGCTGGTTCAGGATCTCGATGGCAGCCTTGCGAAGCTGATCGAGCGTGGCATCATACTCAGCGATGACGGGATTCTGCGTGCTACCACCAGAGCTTTCTACGAGCTTGTCACGCTGGAACTTCAGCTGGTTATACTGCGTGATATGGCTATCCAGCTCTTGGTCTGGCATGCCGATATTCAGAGGCATGAGCCCACCACGCTTGCTGGGGCTATTCAGCTGAGAAAGCATGTAGGAGACGAGCTTGAGTTCCTTCTCGATCTTGATGGAAGCGTCTTCCTCTTCGAGGGAACGAGCATTGTAGCTCCCGACCTTGGAGGAGAAGTCAAGCGTCTTATTGCGAGTAGAGAAGCGAGCCATATCTTGCTCGACAATACCGAGTTCTCGACCTAGGGCTTCCAGTCGTTCGTTGACAAACTCTGCCGTATTCCTAGAGACCTGGTTACGCATCTCTACTTCCTCCTGATTGTATGCCATCACCTGAGCAGAGAGGATGTCAAGAGCTCTTTTGAGAGTCTTGTCGCGGAGCGTAAGCGTAAGCGTAGAAGCCTGCTTCTCGGGCTGGGAGATTATGACCGAGTGCTGATAGAAGCGTACAGCATCTACGAAGGGGATACGATTAACTTCGATCTCAGAGTAAGCCCATGGTGAGTTGAACCCACTTTTTGGTTCGACGACGAAGCGTGTATGACCAAGACTGACGGGCATCCCGAGAGGGATCACCTGAGTGCGTCCAGTCTCGGGGAACTTGATCGACACATGACCCGCATCCTGATAGGAGACACGGAAGGTATTGGAGACATCCAGCGTGTCCAAGAACGTCACCGTGAAGGGAGACTCCTCATAGAGCTCTAGGGTGCGCAGCCCACTCTTGACATTGTAGTAGACATTAGCACCAGAGAGTCTCACGGCACGCTGCATGACACGGCGTGAAGCGAGCTGGATACGTTCGTTGGAGACATTGAGGCGAGAGCTACGCATATAGCGGAGCATGTTGTCATCCACCATCGTACGCTGCGAAGCATCACGAATGAAGATCTTCACCTCCCCTTCGTAAGCGAAGGGCTGACGAGCATTGCGATAGAGGGCAAGGGCAACAACGATCCCGACACAGAGGATGTAGATGAACTTGTACCGATAGAGGTACATGAAGATATCGACGAGGTTCAGTTCTGAGGTCTTGTCGCTCGGTCGATTAGAGGTTAGCTGTTCTGGCATAATGATGCGTCTATCGCTTGAGGACCGAAATAATTGCTAGGGCAGAGAGGATAGCAGAGGCAGCTGTCGAGATATAACCGATGGCCGTGCTGACCTTCTGGTCGGTGTCGCGCGTACGGTATTTGTACTCTGCATAGATGATATCATTCTGCTGCAGATAGAAGGCTGGCGAATCAAAGATACTCTTTGAGAGCATATCAAGGCGGTAGTAGACATACTCACGCCCTACACGGCGGATGACACTCAGCCTAGAGTAGTCAGCCTGATCGGATAGACCTCCTGCTCGAGAAAGTAGCTCTAGGATATTGGTCTGAGCATTATCCAGATGGAAAGAACCGCGATCTACAAGTCGAGTTTGATTTCCCCCCGACAGGGTACGGTTGACTTCGAAAGCTCCGAGGAGATATACTCTGAGGTTGTCGAAGGAGGTCACGACATGAGCATCCTTGAGATAATTGCCTCCGATGAGCAGGTTCTTAATGTGCTCACTCACTTGCTCAAGGCTAAGCCCTGCGACGGAGATATTGCCGAGGACGGGGAATTGGATCTGCCCATCGACATCGACAAGATAAGACTTGAGCGTGTCTGCAGCAGCTACCGTCGGGCCATTCTTTAGGAGCGCTTCGGCACGCACGCTGGTAGCAGTGCTCTGAGGAGCAGCGAGTCTTGAGTTGAAGGGCAGAGCTAGCTCGGGAGAAGCTAGGCTCGTCACCGTGATACGTAGCTTGTCGCCCTTCTGGACGATGATCCCCACATCATGCTTGACTCCATAGGCCTTAGCGACCTCGATATCTTGGAGGTAGTTAGTACGCTTAGCTGAATCACACGACGAGAGTGTGAGGAGTGAGAGGGTAGCGACGGCTATCCCCCATATCCGGAATAATCTCTTGGTCATTATCGTGAAAAAATGTTTATGCTTAGAATTTCTTGCCAAATATAATGGAAATAGCGGTAAGGAAGATAATCTTGATATCGGTAAAGAGCGAGTAATTATCAAGATACTCCAAGTCTAGTCGGAGACGCTCAAGCATCTTCTCAATCGTGTCTGTATAACCATTATACAGGGTAGCATAGGAGAAAAGGCCTGGGCGCACCGCATAGAGTCGCACGTAGTCTGGGTTGCGCTCCATGATCTGGTCGATGAAGAACTGGCGCTCAGGGCGAGGGCCTACGAACGACATCTCCCCCTTGAGCACATTCCAGAGCTGAGGGAACTCATCGAGATGGTGAGCTCGGATGAATGCTCCGACGCGCGTCAGACGACTATCGCCATCGCTATAGAGCTGGGGGCAATTATCCTTCTCTGCATCCATACGCATGGAGCGGAACTTATAAAGCGTGAATGGCTTCCCCTTGTAGCCTATACGGACTTGACGAAAGATGACATCTCCCGACGGATCCTCACGCTTGATCATGAGGGCGATCACAGCCATCACGGGAGAGAAGATCAGGAGGGAGACAAGAGCAAAGACAAAGTCACATGCTCTCTTAATTACGCGTTCAAATGCATTCATAAACCTTATAATTATTTATTGAGTAGTTGGGTATAAGTCTCGATCAAACTATTGATCATTTCGTCCTTAGTGAAGGTATCATCGAAGCGCTGTCGAGCCCCCTGGCTGTAGCGCTTCCACAGCTCGGGATCTGCGCAGATCTTCTGGATAGCTCCAGCCATAGCTTCTGGATCTCGAATCGGCACATTGAGCCCAGAGACATCATGAGCATTGACCCAAGATACGCCTGACTCTGGGATCTGAGTCGCCACGACAGGACGGCTCAGCGACATAGCTTCGATGAGCACAATCGCATAGGCTTCGGTCTTCATCGTCGAGCTCAGACAGAACACGTCACAAGCTCCGAAGTAAGCAGGCTTCTCCTTCTCCTTAATCCCCCCGAGAAGGGTTACTCGATCCTGGAGCCCCAGCTGTTCAATCTGTTGCTGAAGTTCCTCCTTCAGAGGGCCATCGCTACCGATCAATAGGACATACTCATCAGGTAGGTGGGTCATCGCAGAGACAAGGTACTCATACCCCTTGTAGCCCACGAGACGGCCCATGCTGAAGATGATCTTCTTGCCTGGATACTGAGCTCGGATATCTTTGATCTCATCAGATAGCCAGGGATAAGGATCAACCCCGATAGGTAGATAGGCAGTCTTGTGCTGCACATCCTTGAGGAAGGGAGACTCCTGTACGTAGATGGGAGTAGTTCCGAGGATAAGATCTGCTCGACGTATCAACCAATTCTGCAACGGCTTGAAGAAGCGGAGGAGGAACTTCTGCTTGAGGATATCACTATGCCAATGCAAGACCACCTTGCCTCGATACCCCGAGAAGAAAAGAGCTAGAGCAGCCATGGGGTCAGGGTGATGCACATGGATGATATCGTACCTACGACAGATACACCGAAGGCGCCAGATCAGCTGCGGAGAGATCATCGTCGCTGCGATCTCTGCTAGCTTCTGGGTGCGCAGGACTCGTGCATTCTCGGAGAGTATGACATTCTCCGTATTGCCGTTCTTAGAGACACAGAGCATATCAGAGGGAAAGCCTCGCTCAGCTAAGCCCTGGGTAAAAATCTCCATGACCTTCTCCACCCCACCCTTGATGGGATAGAACTTACCAAGTTGTAATACTTTCATTATTGTTGTGCCTTTGTTCAACGAGGGTGTATGTGTAGGCTGCGAGAAGCCTTAATATCACTACACCTCGAAGATAGTGTAAGAAACCAGCTCAAGTAATCCGCTCCTCTGCTTCATCCATCACATCAAAGACTTCAGAAGGGCTGAGACCATGAAACCTTAGCTAAATTAGAGAAAGAAAAGAACCCATTCATGGGGGACTAGGGTGACCCATTCATGGGGTCCGAAAGCACCCCATACATGGGGTACTCAAGCAAAGGATAATACCTCCCATCAGAGAGGCATCAATCCTCGGAGAGAAGAAGCTCAAAGAGCTCGGCCCAAGAGCTTGCCTTGGGCTGCTGTAGCGGGTGATGAGGGACGGGCTCCAGAGCCCCATGATCCCCAGCAAGGACACGCTCCATAGCATGGGCGAGTGATTCTGCTGACGTAGGATCAAAGAACCCTACCTCACGAGCACCCGCTGCCGTCTCGTGTGCAAAGGGAAGATCAGAGAGGAGCATCGGCCGATCATAAGGAAGGAATTCCGAGATCGGCAAGCCCCATGTCTCGACACGCGACGGGAAGACTAGACAATTTGTGCTTGCATAGGTGGCTTGAAGTTGCTCCTTAGTCATGAAGCCTGAGAAATGTAGACTCGAGACATGCCCCCAAGTCTTGCGAAGCCAAGAGGCATACTTATTCTCCGAGCCGTCGATCGTCAGGATCACACGGAAGACTCCCTTACCCACCCGCTCCTCCAGATGCTGAGTAGCCTCACAGAGGAGTTCAAAGTTCTTATGGACATCTGCTGTAGCAGCATAGAGGAAGGTGAAGGGTTGCTTGACATCCTCCCCTAATGAAGCTTGAGTCGGGAGAACCTCTCGCTGCGGAGGAGCTACGACGAAGCGATCTTCGGGAAGCCCAAACATCCGACTAAAACCCTCTCTAAGCCACTGCTGCTGGACAACAAGATAGCGATTTTTATGGATACCGATCCGATAGGCAAAGCGAGTGAACATCGCAAACAGTGGGATCTTCTTATCAAAGCGGAAGTCGCTCCATCGCCAGCGTAGGAAGGGGAATGAAGTCTGGCAATACACCGCCTGACGGCGAGCCTTCACCCGTGGGGTCGTATCATGGAGGGAGAGCCAGAGGTCAATCTCGCCAAGCTCCCGTGAGATCTGCCCCATCGTGACATATTCACACCAGAGGCGCTTTCCCCACCCTTCGATAGCCCAAGGCAGCTCGATATAGCAAATGTTGGGGTAGTCTGCGAGCTCACGCTTATGCACCAGTGCAACCACCTCATACCCCATACGAGGAGCCCACTCGGAGAGGAAGGAAAGGCACTTCCGAAGGATGGTGAGTGTCCCCCCCTTCCGGAGATTGACAGCAGAGATGACTAGCTTCTTCATAGCACAGACGAAGACTTAGCGGGGACAAGTTCAGAGAAGAGCTTAAGCCACTTCTCCATCACAGCATCTACTTCGTAGCGACTAGAAGCCTCTCGAGCCCGCTGGCCCATGTGGATACGCTCTTCTTCGGAAGACATTAGGGAGCGCATGGCCTTGAGGAAGAGAGCATCCTGCCCCATCGGCACGAGGAAGCCATCCTCTCCATCATGGATCACATCACGAGGACCACAGGGACAAGCAAAGGAGACGATAGGAAGACCCATCTGCTGCGCTTCGATCAAGACCATGGGTAGCCCTTCGTAGCGAGAGGTCATCGCATAGATCGAGGCACTGAGATAGACCTCCTTCATCTGGTGGGTTGGCTGGGCTAGCGTCACTGAGCTAGATACTCCAAGCTCTTTCACTTCTTGCTCTAATTGTCCCCTCTGAATCCCATCTCCATAGATCTCAAGTTGCCATTCAGGGAAGTCTGGCACTAGACGAGCCCACAGCTGAAGCAGCTTGGAGAAGTTCTTCTGAAAGTCATAGCGCCCGACTGCAACAACCTTAGTAGCTGTGCAGGAAGAGGTCTCCTCGGAAGTAAAGGGAAGAGGATTGGGGATCACTCGGATATGGGGAAGGGCACCCCAATAGCTTTGATCCTCAGCCGTCAAGACGACGAAGCGATCAAAAGGCATCACCGTCCGCTCATCCAGCTTGGTGCGCAGGATATCAACAAGCCTCCAGAGACCAGTGCGCCCATACTGCAGACGCTTAAGCTTAGAGAAGTGATACTCCAAGACCTTCTTACTCCCATCCTTGATCTGGGGGAGGAAGGAGGCATCATCTCCAAACATAGAGATCACTATATCAGCACGAAGCTCCAAGAGCAAAGCACGAAGACGCTCCTTATGCAAGCGCTTCTTTCGTGGGTAAGCTAAGAGCTTAGATAGGATGCCCTGACCATTATTCTCATCATAGTTGATCCCAAGGTCATACTGCTTGACAGGCTCTTCCAGAGGGAAGAAGGGCTTAGCCCCACGTTGGTCTGTCGTGATGATGATGAGCTCATGCCCAAGAGACACGAGGTAGTTCACCTTACGTGTTAGGACTCGCTCCATCCCCCCAGAGTTGGAGGTAGCTGGAATACAATAGGCGATTCTCATGAGGCAATAGATTCAGCTGGGGTTATTCCATTGATGCGATCGCTCTCTTCGTTGTTGAACCAGAAGAAGAATGCGTAGATCATCAGGATATCCGTAGAGACCTTTATCCATACAATGAACGTCATCGCAAGGAAACCCATAAAGAGCCAAACATAGCGGGGATACTTGCGAGCAAAGTAGTAGGCATAGTAGACAAAGCTCATCGCAAAGACCACAAACCCCGTAAGCCCAGAATAGAGGATTAAGCGACAATAACCAATATCCGTATGATAGGCCCAGGATCCATAGATCCCATTCCCGATGATCCAAGTCTTGGTATCCGTAGGCCATATCCACATGGTCTCTAGGACCTCTGTTGACCCAGTAGTGAATTCTCCCTGCTCTACAAGATTAAAGAACCCCTCGAAAGCAAAGCGCAACAAGTCATAATAATATTCATCTGTATTGTATAGATAAACCCCAACACTTGTCATCAAGATAGAAAATAAAATGAAAGCCCACACAAGATAACTTCCTCCTTGAGCCCCCCCCCCTCGTTTGGTCAACTTCTGTAAAAACACCAAGAGTAGCCCTATCGCTGTTCCTGTAAATGTAGTACGAGAGACCATATTCCCAATCCCCGTGATTAAGAAGAAGGAGAACAGCAAATAAAGTGCCCCTGACTTATTACTGCGAACAGACTTATCTACTCCCAATATGGCTAAGATAAGGATTAAAACAAGCGCAAAGCGTACCCCCGCTAAGTCCAACGATGTACTAAAACAACGAATGCGATCAATTCTGTCAAAGAAATCTCTTTCCCAGAGCACAATCTTAGCATTGAACTCATCAAACTCTGGACTATTATCCATGATAAGCCCTGTGACGCACTGGAAAAGTGTTGCAGCAACCAGATAATATGTAAGAATGGGAAGGGTGGCCGTACCGTGTGTGATCCGAATTAAGGCTATGGTCGGATAGACGCTGAAAATCCAAACGAGGAAAGTGGTGACATAGTTGGCGTAACTATAGTCATCCGTCGCATTGAATTCAATGGCAAAAATATTGATGATGGAGTAGAGGCCTGCAAAAATCAGACCTATCACCATCACCTGAGGCAACTGTACTGTACGGCTATTGCGACGCAAGAGACTATCGTAGGCAAACCACAATAGTCCTATGACGGCCACAATCATCTTCGTATTGGGGCCATTAGGAAAAGCTGCTAGGTCAAAGGAGTAATATGAGCAGGAGATTAGTACCCCTATGGCGATCATTAGGAGGAGCTTCCTCATAGATAGTGGTGCTTAGGGCTACTTATATAAGATTTTATACAGCCACCGCATGATGACCTTATTGTATAGTACGACAAACCAAAATTGCTTCTTCGCCGCCATATACTGCAGAAGTTTTGTGCGGAAAGGAAGACTGCTATTCTTCAAGATATACGCATTACTCTCCGGATACATTGTACTCCAGCGATCAAAATCTTCACGCTGAGTCGAAATCAAGAGAGGAAGCTTAAGGTTTAGCTTCAATTGGTGAAGGAGCTCTAGCTCTCGAGCACTAGCGTGTTCCTTAAGATAGGACTCCAGCTCTCGAACATTTGTCTCCACCTGCTGCCAATGCTCTGGGCGATACACACTCGTGATCTGCTGATCAGAGCGAACATAAGTATAAAGAGGTTCGTGGATGATCGAGACTGAAGATGCACGATGAAGGAGCTTCCCCAGAAGCATCAAGTCCTCGCCCATATTCACCCCAGGGAGGAATGGAGAAGGACCAGCTGTATCCAGCAGGGAGCGACGGATCATGAAGAGCCATAGATTCCACTTCATCTTCCCTGCGAAGATCTGATGCAGAGCTTCTATTCCCGTCTTCACCTCTGGCTGACTGATACGACGAAGGCTATCACCTTGAGACAAGAGGTATTCACAACCGATAATATCGGCTCCCGTCTCTTGAGCTCGATCAACAAAGAGCTGGATAGCACGGGGATCAAGCATATCATCAGCATCTACAGAATAGATATACTCCCCTCGGACGGCAGGGATACCCGTGTTTCTTGCTGATGCCACCCCTCGATTGACTTCATGATGGAGGAGATCCACCTCCATCCCCAGTTCCTCGAGAAGAGGCTTCTGCGTCTCTAAATAGGCAAGCCCACCATCAGGACTACAGTCATCGACGAAGATGATCTGCAGGTGACGATAGGTCTGGGCTCTTAGCTGAGCAAGGCAAGCAGGCAGGGTCTGCTCGGCCTTGTAGACGGGGATAATAATCGAAACAAGGGGCGTCATAGGAAGAGGGATCCAAAGGAGCCAAAATACATGAGATCACAGAAGAGGTGTACAATTGGGTCACAAGGACTCTTATCTCATGGAGCTCCGCATAAACAGATCTCTTCGGAGATCTGCACCGAAGGGCATTTGCTAAGAATTGTGCACGAAGACTCGTACACAATCATCCCTCATCATGAATAAAAGGAAGCAATCCTTCTCGGCAGAGCTTCATGATGAGGATATCGGCACTAAAGAGGAATGATCTCCCCCAAGAAACGCTATTTAGGCTTCTAGAGGGAGATCATTCTTTAGCGCACACCCCTCGACGTGACGAGCACGGCGAGGGATGGCTAAGAAATAGCGAGATACTCTTATTCAGCCATCTTGCTCAGTACAGAGCGGCTGCAACGTGGGTCGTTGTAGTACATATTAGCTACACCACCCTTAGAATCCTTCTGGAGCTGAGATTCAGATACACCGAATTCCTTCACGAGGCAGTTGTAGACAACTTCAGCACGCTTCCGAGCAAGGAAGATGTTACGCTTCTTGCTACCCGTACCCTTATCAGCGAACCCAGTAATCTGGTAGACGAGCTTGGGGTTAGCCTTAAGCGCATCTGCAAGGAAGCCGAGGTTGACGCGGTCCTTGTTGCTGAGCGTCCAACGGTTGATTGGGAAGGTTACGAGGAGAGGAATAGCTGAAACGACATTCTCAGGCGTAACTTCGCGGTTGAGAGCTTCCTCTAGCTGACGACGAAGGTCGTTGTTCTGATTTTCGAGGTCGCCAAGGCGGTTACGAAGATCGTTGAGGACATTCTCATTGACACGAATGGTCGTGATGGTGCTACGATCCCAACCACGACGGGGGATGTTGTAGCTAACACCAAGGGTAGCGGTCAGAAGACCTTCACCCCAGCGGCCAGCGGTGAGAGCGATCTTACCCTGAGGCGTGAGCGAAGCATCTTCCTGGTCGAAGTGGTCATTGAAGAAAGCACCACGAACATCGAAGTTGATATCCCAAGCACGGTTGATACGGAAGCGATTGAGGATACCGATGTTAGCTGAGACTTCGTGAGAGTGCTCACCAGAGACGGAAGCTCTCTTGAGGCTGGTAGCAAAACCAAGGCCAGCGTAAGGGATCAGCGAGTAAACGCGATCTTCATTGTACCCACAGACGAGCTGAGTAAGGTTGAAGAGCACATCAGCATGAGCGTGGATATACTCCTGTTCCGTTTCGTAGAGAGGGTAACCAACGCTAGCAGGAGTATGCTGATAGAGCTTACCCTTCTGAGTAGCAGGATTCCAGTCTACGATGTAGCCTGCATAGTTCTTATAGTTCACATTGGGGTGAGCAAGCGAGTGACCAGTCCAACCGGACACACCCTTGATCTTGTAACCATTAGCCCCAAGACGAATCCCAAGACCTGGCGTAAACCACTTACCAAAGTAAACTTCGAAGTTAGGGGTGAGACGATCGACGAAGCGCATCTGCTTGTCGTGGTCACCGAAATACATCTGGGCACCAGCACCGATACCGATGAACCAGTTTGCACCAAATCTATTCGTTTCGACTCTGTACTTGTCTGCATCTCTGACTTCCACCGTATAGACGGAGTCAGTCGTCTGCTGTGCGCGCAGTGCTGGGGCCATAGCAAGGCAAGCGACCGCTGCAACTAAACTCTTTTTAAACATCATGTTCAACTTAAATATATTACGTTTTTTGATCTGTAATCGTAATTAACACTAGGCTCTACAGGCGGGCACAACCGACCAGAGAGCAGAAGACCGACCCTCACACACCACACACAGTTAATCTAGGGAAGGAGAGGATCTGGGGAGAAGAAAGCCCATCCGCCAAAACTTCAAGGCTACGCCACAACAGTGGGACCCGCGCAAGTTCCTCACAAAAGAGGATACCTATACACGTGGCAAAGATATAGCTTTTAAATGTAATTACAAATACTCACAACTCTAGACAGATCCTCATTGCCACCGCATTCCCAGGCAGACAATCCCATCGAGACTCATCATCAAGAATGAATCCGAAGCAACACCTAGCCCCCACAATTCAGGCTCAGAAGAGGGGGATTAGGCTAACCTCGGGAGAGGGTACCTCCGGCGAGCTCTGCCGAATCTCGCCCCAGCTCTGTCGCAACAGAGGCATCAGCTTGGCACAAAGCCAGGAGTGCTCGATGGGCGGCATCTTGATGTGCAACCTTCTTATTCGGGCCACTCCCAACTCCGACCTTGCGTCCATCTACATAGACAGCACAGACAAAAGGAGCGCCACTGCGTTTGGGTTCTTGAAGCATCCTGAAGTCTAGGATCAGATGATGCTTCTGCGTCCACTCCAGAAGGAGGGACTTATAGTTCGTCGTTTGCTCTCGGAGACTTACCTCAAGCTCGAGGAAGAGGGGGAGCACCTTCGTCAAGACAAACGACTCGGCTCGTGCATAGCCATGATCGAGGAAGATAGCCCCAATGAGAGCCTCAAGAGCATTCCCATAGATATCGGCGCTCCCCTGACGAGCCTCTCGACGAATCTGGAGGAGTCGATCGAGCCCCATCTGTTGAGCCACCGCATTATTCACAGCACGCTTAACAATCGCACCTCGGCGCTTGCTCATCTCACCCTCATCCCAGTGTGGATGCTGGCGATAGAGGTAGTGGCTCATCGCAGTGGCAAGGACAGAGTCGCCAAGGAACTCTAGGCGCTCATTATTTACCTTAAAGCCCTCTGCATCGAGCTTACTCATGGAGCTGTGCCGGAATGCTAGATCGTAGAGCTCTGGATCCCTAGGCTCAAAACCGAGGAGTTCGACGAGTAGGAACAGAGGCTCCTTGGGCTTTCGCCCAAAGAGCCTCATAAGTCCATCTCGCAGAATACGTATAATCATAGAGCTATGTCCAGATCTTTGATGATACGCTTCGTGGAGCGAATTACTTAACGTACTTCTTGAAGATCACGCTCGCATTGTGCCCACCGAACCCGAAGGTGTTC
Organism: uncultured Porphyromonas sp.; assembly: GCF_938039215.1. Classification (GTDB taxonomy): domain Bacteria; phylum Bacteroidota; class Bacteroidia; order Bacteroidales; family Porphyromonadaceae; genus Porphyromonas. The sequence continues at coordinate 11,728 of NZ_CALHVI010000055.1, forward strand.
GAGAGAGCAGCGCGGACAGTACGATGCTGAGCCTTATTAAAGGTGAAGTTCAGCGTATAGTCGATCTCTGGATCCTCATCATCTGCAGCGTGGTTGATCGTAGGAGGTACGATATCCTCTTCTACAGACTTCAGAGCAAAGACAGCTTCGATAGCTCCAGCAGCCCCGAGGAGGTGACCCGTCATGGACTTCGTAGAGCTGATGTTCAGCTTGTATGCTGCATCACCGAAGACTTCCTTGATTGCCTTAGACTCGGAGATATCTCCGACAGGCGTAGATGTCCCGTGCACATTGATGTAGTCAATGTCTTCAGGAGCGAGACCAGCGTCCTCTAGAGCATTCTGCATGACGAGCTTGGCTCCCAGCCCTTCGGGGTGGGTAGCTGTCAGGTGGTAAGCATCTGCAGAGAGACCCGTACCGACGAGCTCTGCATAGATATGCGCACCACGAGCCAGAGCATGCTCTAGCTCCTCGACCACAAGGCAAGCAGCACCTTCGCCCATGACAAAGCCATCACGCGATGCGCTGAAGGGACGTGAAGCACCCTGAGGATCATCATTGCGCGTGGAGAGTGCATTCATTGCGTTGAATCCACCGACACCAGCAGCACAGATGGAGGCTTCAGCCCCCCCAGTGATGATCACATCTGCCTTACCTAGACGGATGAGGTGACAAGCATCGATCAGTGCGTTCGTCGACGAAGCACAAGCCGAAGCTGTCGAATAGTTAGGACCATGGAAGCCATACTTCATCGAGACATGACCTGCTGAGATATCAGAGATCATCTTAGGGATGAAGAAGGGGTTGAAGCGAGGTCCTGACTCAGCGTTGTAGCCACGCACCTCCTCTTCGAAGGTACCCAGCCCACCGATACCGGAGGCGATGATGACCCCGACACGGTTTTTATCAGTCTTCTCTACGTCAAGCTTGGAATCGGCGATACTCTCTTCAGCTGCCACCATGGCAAATTGAGCATAGCGATCTAAGCGGCGAGCCTCCTTCTTATCGATATACTTAGCGACATCAAAATCCTTGACCTCACAAGCAAACGTGGTCTTGAACTTAGAGGCATCGAAGAGCGTGATGGGCCCTGCCCCACTCTTACCAGCTATGACAGCCTCCCACGTCTCGCGAGCCGTAGCTCCGAGAGGTGAGATAGCGCCTATTCCCGTGATGACGACTCTTTTGAGTTCCATCAGCGAATTCCTTTTATCTGACAAGCGGGCTGATTAAGCCTTCTTGCTTTCGATGTAGCTGATAGCGTCACCGACGGTCTTGATACCCTGAGCGTCCTGGTCGGGGATCTGGATATCGAAAGCCTTTTCGAACTCCATGATGAGCTCTACGGTGTCAAGAGAGTCAGCACCGAGGTCGCTGGAGAAGTTTGCTTCTGGAGTTACTTCGCTAGCTTCGCAGTTAAGCTTTTCGACGATGATTTCTACTACCTTGTCGTTGATCTGTGACATGATTCTGTTTCTTACTTGTTTATAATATTCTTACTTTACTTGCATTCGGTTACCTTTGTACCCATAGAGCACTCAGGGCTGATGCATCCGAAGCCTCACCTCTTAGGCACTGAGCAGACACTGCACAGATAGGCTTCATCTGTGCACAAAGATACAACTATTTATGAAACAAATAGCAATACTCGCTTCTGGCAACGGATCCAACGCCGAAGCCATCGTGCACTATTTCCGCTCTACTAGGGAGGCTGAGGTCGCTCTCATCCTCACCAATAAGCGAGAAGCTGGGGTCATCGAGCGGGCGGAGCGCCTAGGCATTCCCTGCCATTACTTCACGAACAAGGAGCTACGTGAAGGGACAAGCCCTCTAGCGCTCATGCGTGAGAAGTCGATTGATCTCATCGTCCTAGCAGGCTACCTCTGCCTTGTCACTCCTATATATATAGAGGAGTATCCCCAGCGCATCATCAACATCCACCCCGCCCTACTCCCAGACTTCGGAGGGAAGGGGATGTACGGAGCACACGTCCACCGAGCCGTACTCGAAGCGGGGAGAAGCCACAGCGGGATCACCATCCACCTCGTGGATGAAGACTACGACCATGGGCATCACCTTCTGCAGGCGACCTGCCCCGTGCGAGAAGGGGACACGCTGGAGACCCTAGCGAACCGAGTCCATGAGCTCGAGCACCGCTTCTTCGCTCCGACGATCGCTCAATACCTACGCTTCCTCTAAGGCTTCGCCCTCAGTAGCGAGAAGAAGCACTCCATAATAAAAGAGCCACCCTACTTGTCCGCCTCGATCGAGGACGGCAAGTAGAGTGGCTTTTTTTGTCTTAGGATCTATCAACTAGGCCTTAGGTGAAGAGAGCAGGAGCTCTACCTCATCGACGATCTTGTCGGCAGCGGAGGTAAGGGCGAGCTTACGGATCTCCTCCGAGAGCGAAGCACACTGCGTAGCGTCCTTCACCAGCGCAATAGCCCGAGGGGTCAGTTCCTCTCTTGCCTCCTTGTCGGGGATGAGGATCGCAGCCGAACGCATCGAGAGAGCCAAGGCATTCTTCGTCTGATGGTCTTCAGCCACATTAGGGGAGGGAACGAGGATCGTCGGCTTACCTAGGAGACAGAGCTCCGAGATAGCACTTGCTCCAGCACGAGAGACCACGACATCGGCGATCGTATAGGCTAGATCCATACGCTGGATGAAGGCAGACGAATAAACGGGGAAGTGGTAACCTGCTAGAAGCTCCTTCGCCTTCTCTTCGAAGCCTACCCCCGTCTGCCAGATAAGCGCAACACCTGAGTCCGCCCATTCCTTGAGACGAGAGCCAATACTCTCATTGATACTACGAGCACCTAAGCTACCGCCCACGACGACCACCACCCGCTCTGTATCCAGAGGGAGGCCGAAGTGCTCCAAGGCTTCCTGTCGCTCTGCATTGAGGTGCTCAATGGCAGGACGAATGGGATTGCCCGTCATGACGATCTTATCCTTAGGGAAGAAGCGCTCCATGTCGGGATAAGCGACACAGATCTTGTCCGCTCGCCGAGCGAGGAACTTATTCGTCACCCCTGCGTAAGAGTTCTGCTCCTGAATAAGCGTGGGGATACCTAAGCTCTGAGCGGCCTTGAGCGTCGGGGCGCTGGCATAGCCTCCGACACCGATGACGATCTGGGGCTTGAACTGCCGGATGATATCACGAGCAGTGATGAGTGCACGCAGGAAGTCACGTACGACCCCCACATTGCGCCACAGATGCTTTCGGTCAAGGCCACGGATCTTCAGTCCTCGGATGGGGAAGCCCGCTTGGGGCACACGCTGCATCTCCATACGTCCCTCTGCCCCGATGAAGAGGATGTCGATATCGGGGTAGCGACGGCGGAGAGCTTCGGCGATGGAGACGGCGGGGAAGATATGACCGCCCGTTCCTCCACCGCTAATGATGGCTCGCTGTATCATAGTGTATCTATTTGTTCGTCTTCGTTAGGCTCTACCTCTTCGGCCTCTAGAGGGACTTCCTCTGCGACCGCTTCTTCGATAGGAGCTTCTACACGCTTGGGCTTATCGACACGCGATGCGCCGATCATGATCCCGAAGGCCATGCTGGTAGCGATGATCGAGGAGCCCCCGTAGCTGATCAGCGGGAGGGTCTGCCCCGTGGTGATGACCCCCGAGGCTACGATCATATTGACCAAAGCCTGTAGTGGGTAGAGGATACCGAAGCCCTTGATGAGGTTGCTTCGGTAGACATTGGTTTGCTTTCGGGCCTCCCGATAAGCGAAGAACATCCAGCAGAAGTAGAGGCTGGGGATGAAGAGCAGCCCGAGGATGCCATACTCCTCGATGATGATGGCATAGAGGTAGTCGGAATAGGCGAGCGAAAGGGAGTCTCGCATCTTACTCTTCCCAGGACCTCGCCCTATGAGTTGCGAATTAGCAATGGCCATACGCCCCATCTGCTCCTGACGGTTGGCATCGGTGATAGCGAAGCGATCCGTCTGCTCCGTGAGAGCACCATGGATACGGTTGTGCCAAGTGAGCGTACGCCCGACGAGCAGACTCTCAGGAGCGAAGAGGATATAGAGCGCAAAGAGAGCTGCCAAGATCCCTCCGATCCCCGACACCCAGTACATGAAGCGCTTCGGTGCCTTCAAGACCCATGAATAGAGGTAAAGGAAGGCCAAGAAGATCAAGAAGGTCGATAGGTTGCCCAGCATCACGAAGACGGAGAAGATCAATATCCTAAGCCAGTAGAGGGCATAGTTCTTCACCTTGCGGGGATCCTCTTCTTGGTCCTTCCCTGCTACGAAAGCTCCCCAGATGACCATATAGACACGGAGGAATTCGGCAGGCTGGATGGTGATGAAGCCGAGGTTGATCCATCGCTCTGCCCCATTGGCGCTATGCCCGAGGACGATCTGGGCAATGAAGAGAAGCACCATCACGAGCGTACTCACTCGAGGCAAGACATAGCGGTAAGCCTTGCCCGAGAGCATACTCATGACGATGGCCGAAGCCACGCCGATGACCAGCATCAGCGAATGCTTGAGGATGGGGTTGAGCCCTCCACGGGAGATACTCTTGTAGTACTCCGAACTAATTGCACTCGAGACGGTGATCAGCGAGGCAAGGATGAGGACGAAGTAGAGGAACCACAGAAGTCCATTCCCTGCGAAGATCCGCTGATACCAAGAGCGACTCTTGGCATGGTCGAGCGCAGCACTAGCCATGCTTCTCCTCGTCTTGGATCAGAGACTGTACGACTTCACGGAAGCAATCGCCTCGATGGATATAGCTCTGGAAGAGGTCGAAGCTCGCACAGGCTGGCGAGAGCAGGACCGTATCCCCCGGCTGAGCCATCTGGCGGGCATGTGCTATAGCCTCCTCCATGGAGAGTGCCGAAGCGATCTGAGGCACCTTGCCGTGGAAGCTCTTGTAGAGCTTGAGCACATCGGTGGTAAGGAAGACCAGACCACGAGCACCAGCTGTGATGAGGTCGGTGATATCCATGTAGTCATTCCCCTTGTCTTCGCCCCCGAGGATGAGCACATAGGGAGTGGTCATCGTCCTAAGTGCATAGTAGGTGGAGCTGACGTTGGTTGCCTTGGAGTCATTGATATAGCGTACACCATCGAGGACACCGACCTTCTCTAGGCGGTGAGGCACATTGACGAAGTCCTTGAGCGCCTTAGTAAGCACCTCTGTCGAGACACCTAGGCGCAGGGCTGCGATGGAAGCCGCCATAGCGTTCTGCAGGTTGTGCGGTCCCTGGAGAGCAAGCTGATCGATAGGGAACTCGAAGTGATGATCGTCGAAGTGCAGGCGCATCATATTGTCATCCGACTTGTCCGCCGCTGAGCCTACCTGAGGATAGGTCAGGAAGGGAAGCGTCTGCATGGGCATAGGCTGGTGCGCCATGACATAGCGGGAGGTGAAGTCGTCTTCACCCCAGTAGATGAAGGCATCCTCTGCGGTCTGATTCTGCAGGATGCGCATCTTCGCCAGAGCATACTCTTCGAAGTTGTAGTGGTAGCGATCGAGGTGGTCGGGCGTGATATTCATCAGTAGGGCGATATGCACACGGAAGCTGTACATATCATCCAGCTGGAAGCTACTCAGCTCGACGACGAAGTACTCGGGCTGCTCCTCTGGGATGACTTGGCGAGCAAGGCTGAAGCCGACGTTCCCTGCCAGACCAGGCTTCATCCCTGCCTCGGAGAGGATGTGGTGTAGCCACATGGTCGTAGTCGTCTTACCATTACTACCTGTGATCCCGATCACCTTGCCCTTGAGGTAGCGACCTGCCAGTTCGATCTCAGAGATCACGGGGATACCTGCCCCACGGATGGCCTGCATGATGGGTGCCTTCTCGGGGATCCCTGGGCTCTTGACGATCTCCTCGGCACGGAGGATCAGTTCGGTGCTGTGCGTCCCTTCTTCGTAGGGGATGCCTTGCTCCTCGAGCTCAGCCTTGTACTTGGGGGCAATGTGTCCGTAGTCGGAGACGAAGACGGATATTCCACGGCTTTGGTATAACAGGGCTGCGCCGATACCACTCTCGCCAGCGCCAAGGACTACGGCCTTGTACTTCTCTTCTATCATAATGTTGCTCTCTTTGATGCACGCTGAAGGAGGGGAGAAGACCTCGGTCTCCGCCCCACCTTCAGACAAGTCTTTTGGGACTACAATTTTCGCTATTTTCTGCCACATTTGCAAGCCGATACGGGGTATAACGGCGGACGACTCTCTAGGGGAGGCGGAGCACCTGCTTAGAGGACCTCAAAAAAACCTACGGTAGGTCGTCGAGACGACCCACAGTGGGTCGCAGTGACGACCTACAGTAGGTTTTTTCGACGACCTACCGTAGGGTCCTTTTTGACCCTCCGAGAAGTCGCTCTGGGAGCGGGTAGTCTTGCCCTCCTTTTTTCTCCCTACGAAGCCCGACCCTTCACCCCTGGTTTCCCTCCCCTACGACTCGGGGGGCTTTTCGCTATCTTTATATGGCTAAAACACCTACTGGCTAGAAGTGACAAGCAGCTTAATGATGAACAAACTAAACTTTTGCCCCATGATTGCAGATGAGACCAAAAGGCGACGGGGAATGTTTGTTGTAAGGGTAGTCTCAGCCTTACTCTTCTACTCTCTACTCCTTCTCTCTGGAGCGAGGATCTCTGCTCAGACGCAAGTAGTGGCCTTGCGCGACAAAGAAAGGATACCAGAGGAGAATCGAAACTTTCCTCGAGGCTACTACTTTGAGGATCAACACCACGACCTTGATAAGTTCGCAGGTGAGTGGGAAGGCGTTGGCGTTGCGGACTATCACTGGCGTGTCCGTATCGCGGTGCAAAAGAAAGTAGACTACTTCGGAGACTATTGGTCTGACGCTCTGGGCTTGGACCTATCAATCACTAAGGATGGTAAGCCAGCTATCACGCCGACCAGAAGGCTAATCCCTGGGACTTCTTTCATCCGAGGCACTGACTTTCGATGGGATCGGGAGAAACAGTCAGTAGACCCTAATACCTATATGGTCCTCTTCTCTTATGGGGAAGCTGACAAGCCCTATAAGGCGGCAATCGTCGTGTATCTCTACATGAATACTGATCAAGATACGATCGTGCTACGTCAGGGAGTTATTATTGCGATTGATGAGATTCCGAATATCCCTGATTATGTCATTGCTGGGGGCCTTCTGGCAGAAATCTGCACGCTACGACGGGTAAAGAAATAGATAGATCACATAAATGACATACACCTTTATACCTATGCTCCGATTTGTCACCTCTACCGTTAGGCTCGCCTTACTCTTATTACCAGCCTTACTCGCCCTTTCAGAGCCCTCTCATGCTCAGACACAAGTAGCTTCCCTACGCGACAAAAAAAGGATATCAGAGGAGAATCGAAACTTTCCTCGAGGCTACTACTTTGAGGATCAACACCACGACCTTGATAAGTTCGCAGGTGAGTGGGAAGGCGTTGGCGTTGCGGACTATCACTGGCGTGTCCGTATCGCGGTGCAAAAGAAAGTAGACTACTTCGGAGACTATTGGTCTGATGCCCTGGGATTGGGACTATCAATCACTAAGGATGGTAAGGCAGCTATCACGCCGACCATGGACCTAATCCCTGGGACTTCTCTCATCCGAGGCACTAACCTTCTATGGGATAGGGAGAAAAAGTCTGTAGACCCTAATATCTATACGGTTCTCTTCTCCTATGGGGAAGCTGACAAGCCCTATCAGGCGGCAGTCCAAGTGTACCTCTATATGAATGCTGATCAAGATACGATCGTGCTACGTCGGGGAGCTATTATTGCGATTGATGAGATTCCGAACATCCCTGATTATATCCCTCCTAGGGGCCTTCTGGCAGAAATCTGTACGCTACGACGGGTAAAGAAGTAGGGAGATCACATCACACAAACGACATACTATGCTCCGATTTATCACCTCTACCTTTAGGCTCGCCTTACTCTTATTACCAGTCTTACTCGTCCGTTCAGAAGCCTGCTATGCTCAGACGCGAGTAGCAGCCTTGCGCGACTACCGACGAGTGTCAAGAGAAAATCAAGACAATCCTCGAGGCTACTACTTTATAGACCTACACCACGACCTTGATAAGTTCGCTGGTGAATGGGAAGGCGTTGGCGTTGGGAACTACCAGTGGCGTGTCCGTATCGCGGTACAAAAGAAAGTAGATCACTTCGGAGACTATTGGTTTGATGCCCTGGGCTTGGACCTATCAATCACTAAGGATGGTAAGCCAGCTACCACGCCGACCAGGAACCTAATCCCTGGGACTTCTTTCATCCGAGGCATTGACTTTCGATGGGATAAGGAGAAAAAGGCTGTAGACCCTAATAGCTATATGGTCCTCTTCTCTTATGGGGAAGATGACAAGCCCTATAAGGCGGCAGTCGATGTATTTCTCTATATAAATGCTGATCAAGACACGATCGTGCTACGCCGGGGATTTATTATTGCAATTGATGAGATTCCGAATATCCCTGATTATATCCCTCCTAGGGGCTATCTGGCAGAAATCTGTACGCTACGACGGGTAAAGAAGTAGGGAAAGCTCCTTTGTATGATGCGTGGATAGCTTCGGGCAAAGCATACTGAAGCTCGCCTTTGCATAGGGGCTACCTTGGACAAACTAGCAGGAGAAGGCAGGTGCCTTCTCCTGTCTTGTTTCCGGCTCTACCCTCGCTGGACGGGCAATAGGATATGTAGCGGTCTCGATGTGCAACGAGGAGTACACGTAGAGACGATGCTACGTATGGGGGAGCCAATTGCACCGGAGGATTTCGATACGAAAGCCCTGTCCTCGGGGCCAGCCCCCCCAGAGGCACGGGGGCTTTTCCTTATCTTTGTATGCCCAAAACACCAGTTGGCTAGAAGTAAGCTTAATGATGAACAAATTGAACTTTCGCCCCATGATCGTCGATAGCCTCCGAGGCTATACGAAGCAGGCGCTTACCCGAGACCTGATGGCAGGACTCATCGTCGGTATCGTCGCCCTCCCCATGGCCATCGCCTTCGCTATCGCCAGCGGAGTGTCGCCCGAAGTAGGGCTCATCACGGCCGTCCTCGGGGGGCTCATCGTCTCCGCCCTCGGGGGAAGCTCCGTCCAGATCGGAGGGCCTACGGGTGCCTTCATCATCATCGTCCTAGGGATCATCGGGGAGTACGGGCAGAGTGGACTCTTGATAGCCACGCTCATGGCAGGGATCTTACTCCTGCTGATGGGTGCACTGAGGCTGGGGTCGCTGATCAAGTTCATCCCCTACCCCATCATCCTAGGCTTCACGGCGGGGATCGCCGTGACGATCTTCACCACACAGGTCAATGATCTCTTCGGTCTCGGCCTGACAGGTCTGCCGAAGGAGTTTGTGCCTAAGTGGGGTGTCCTCCTCTCCTCTCTGGGCTTGACGCACCTGCCTACCCTACTGATCGGCCTCGGGAGCATCCTCATCATCCAGCTAACCCCTCGGCTGACGAAGGTCATCCCCGGCTCGCTCGTCGCCATCGTCGTGATGACCATCGCCTGCTATCTGCTCAAGGAGTATGCTGGCGTCACGGGTCTTGACACCATCGGGGACCGCTACACCATCTCGGCCCGTATCCCCGACCTCGTCGCTCCCGAGCTAAGCTGGGCAACCCTAGAGCGCCTCATCGGCCCCGCCTTCACCATCGCCATCCTCGGGGCTATCGAGTCCCTCCTCTCGGCAAGTGTAGCCGACGGGGTCATCGGTGAGCGCCATCGCTCCAACACCGAACTGATGGCTCAAGGGGTAGCGAACATCATCGTCCCCTTCTTCGGAGGGATCCCCGTCACGGGAGCGATCGCTCGCACCATGACCAACATCAACAACGGAGGTCGCACGCCCGTCGCTGGGATCACCCATGCCATCGTCCTGCTCCTCATCTTCCTCTTCCTCATGCCTCTGATGGCCTACATCCCCATGGCCTGCCTCTCGGGGGTGCTCGTGGTCATCTCTTATAACATGAGTGGCTGGCGCTCCGTACGTGCGTCCCTCCGTGGGCCTCGTAGCGATGCGGCTGTGCTTCTGGTGACCTTCCTGCTGACCGTACTCTTCGACCTCACCATCGCCATCGAGCTTGGGCTACTTCTCGCGATGCTCCTCTTCATGCGCCGAGTGATCGAATCAACACGTATCGTCGTCTCCCGAGACAAGCTCCAGCTCCACTCCGAGGAGGATGACAGTCAGCACCAAGGCGGAGAAGAGACGCTTCACCTCCCAAAGGGGATCGAGGTCTACGAGATCGAAGGACCGTTCTTCTTCGGTATTGCGAACCGCTTCGAAGAGATCGTCCTAGCCACGAAGGCCCGTCCTCAGGTGCGCATCCTGCGTATGCGTCAGGTGCCCTTCATGGACTCGACTGCCGTACGCAACCTCCGCATCCTCATCGAGACTTCACAGAGCGAAGGCATCCGTCTTGTCCTCTCTGGCGTGCGCCCCTCTGTACATACGACGCTCCAAGCTACTGGGATAGCGGATCTCATAGGAGAGCCGTATATTTGTTCGAATATTCACGAGGCTCTAGACACAGCCAACCAATACTTAGCACAGCAGACGAATGAAGATAGGTAAAGTCGATCTCGGGGAGCGCCCCCTACTCCTTGCCCCTATGGAGGATGTGACGGATGTAGCATTCCGCCTCCTCTGTAAGCGCTTCGGAGCAGATATGGTGTACACGGAGTTCCTCAGTGCCGACGCCCTCATTCGCCAAGTAGCAGGTACGACGCGCAAGCTCGAGATTGACCCCGAGGAGCGTCCCGTAGCCATCCAGATCTACGGCCGTGAGGTAGAGCCCATGGTCGAGGCGGCTCGTATCGCCGAGGCTGCTGGACCCGAGGTGCTGGACCTCAATTTTGGTTGCCCCGTCAAGCGGGTGGCTGGCAAGGGAGCAGGGAGCGGTATGCTTCGCTGTCCCGACCAGATGCTCCGCATCGTCGAGGAGATCGTCAAGGCCGTCAAAATCCCCGTCACAGTGAAGACCCGCCTTGGCTGGGATAACGATAGCAAGATCATCGTTACCCTAGCCGAAGCCCTGCAGGATGTAGGCATCCAAGCCCTCACCATCCATGGACGCACCCGTGCTCAGATGTACACGGGTCAGGCTGACTGGACACTCATCGGTGCTGTCAAGGACAACCCCCGCATGCACATCCCCATCATCGGCAACGGGGATATCACCTCGGCTGAAGAGGCCAAGCTCGCCTTCGATCGCTACGGTGTCGATGGGGTGATGGTCGGACGTGCCACCATTGGGCAGCCTTGGATCTTCGAGCAGATGAAGCACTTCCTCCAGGCGGGAGAGCAGCTTCCCCTACGTGCCAAAGCCTTCTACGTCGATATCCTTCGCCAACTCGTAGACAACAATATCCGCAAGCTCGATGAGCGGCGAGGCATCCTGCACAGCCGCCGACATATCGCAGCGAGCCCCATCTTCAAGGGGATCGACCACTTCCGTCCCGTACGCATCGCCATGCTCCGTGCTACGACACGCGAAGAGCTCTTCGCCGAGATCGCACACGCAGAGGAGCTTCTCCTTGCTACGGGCGAATACTGGGCTCCCCAGAATTAAGCCCCCCTTCTCACAGAATACCCATTCCTATCCCCATCATACGGCAGATCATGAATACAAAGACACTCCGCCTAGTCCTCCTCCTTCCCTTCATCCTAACCTCCTGCTCAGGAGGTAGCTCAAGCGAATTTGTCGCCGAAGGGACGATCACCGATGCCTCAGGCCAAGTGCTCTACCTTGAGTCCACCGACACCGACGAACCCACAGTACTAGACTCAGTGACCCTCGACGAGGGTGGACACTTCACCTTCCGAGGAGAAGGACACAGCTATCCGGCCTTCTTCCGTCTACGCCTAGGTGAGAGCTTCGTCCCCTTCACCGCAGACTCTACGACGAGACTATCCCTCTCTGCTTCGGGTAAGGACCTCTTCTCCTCCTACAAGATCAAGTCGGCAGACAAGGCCAACGAGCAGATCCGTGAGATCGCCCTCCTGCGCTCGGCTACCGACAAGAAGATCGAAGGTATCCTCACCGCCCTTCAGGCTGGGACCATCTCGCATGCCTCTGCCCTCAGCTCCATAGACTCCCTCTCCTCCAAGCTCAAGGAAGAGCTCACCGCTCGCTACATCTACAGCGATCCTAAGAGCCCAGCGGCCTACTTCGCCCTCTTCCAGAGCTACAATGGCGGCACATACTTCTCCGTCGACACTCCAGGGGATGACCGTGCTTTCGCTGCCGTCGGCACCGCCTACGAAGCCTTCTACCCCACGGCACCTTACACCCCGCTTCTGAAGCAAGCTGCCCTACACTCCGTAGCTCTTGCTCGGGCAAGACGACAGGCAGCGCAGCCCGACAGTCTCTCGGCACGCAACGTCGAAGCCGTGGCCTTCCCCGAGATCCAACTCAAGGATCAGCAGGGGCAGCTACGCTCCCTCCGTGCCGAAGTGGCGAAGGGTCGCCCCGTGCTCGTCTCCTTCACTAGCTATGCAGCGGCTTGGTCGCCAGCACTCGTCGCAGAGCTCCGTCGCCTGCAGAGTGCACACCCCGATCTCTTGATCTTCGAGGTCTCACTCGACCAAGATGCCTATCTTTGGAAGAATGCCTCTCGTTCCCTCCCTTGGATCTGCATGCAGGATCTGAGCCGTGAGGCAGCAGTCGACTACAATGTACAGTCGCTCCCCTCGTTCTTCTCCATCCGTGGTACAGAGCTTCGCCGTCTTGACGAGCCTGCCGACATCCTTCATTAAACCCAATCTCTCCTCCAGCGTATGAGCAAGCACTCTGTAGCCTACTACCAGCGCCTCAACGGACGGCGCGCCTTCGCCTCACGAGGGCATCATCGAGGTCATCACCATGGGCGTAGGTGGACTCGAGTCTTCGTCATACTCCTCCTAGTACTCCTCGTCGGGGTCGGGCTCACGGGCGGCTACCTCTATATGACACCCGCAGGTCGCCCCGCTACTGACACGACCTATATCTTCGTCGCTCCTGGAAGTAGCTATCAAGACCTCAATGCCCAGCTCCAGAAGAAGCTCTGGCTACGCTTCCCCCGCATCTTCAATCGTCTAGCTTCTTGGAAGGGGCTTAGCGACGCTCAGCATCCTCTACGTTCGGGTCGCTATGCCGTGCCCCGTGACTACACGATGCTCGAAGTCATTGAGCTCCTCCAGCATGGAGAGCAGTCTCCTCTGACACTGACCCCTCTTGCGCTACGCACCAATAAGGAGCTGGTGGACTTCTTCGCCCAGCACCTTTGGGTCAAGGCCGACAGTCTACAAGCTCTACTCCAAGACTCAGATCTCATGAGAAGCTATGGGGCTTCCAGCGTGAACTTCTATGCTCAAGCCATCCGCCAACCGATGACTCTTGCTTGGGATGCTTCTGCAAAGGCTGTCCTCGACAGCATCCATAGTGGTTACCTCCGCTTCTGGCAGGGGAAGCGCACCGAAGAAGCAGCTCGTCTAGGGCTCTCCCCTCTTGAGGTGACGACCCTCGCCTCCATCGTCGAGAGCGAATCAGCCAAGCCCGAAGAGTACAGACGTATCGCAGGACTTTACCTCAATCGACTCAAGAAGGACATCCGTCTGCAGTCTGACCCCACGGTGAAGTATGCCGTAGGGGACTTCTCCCTCAAGCGGATCCGTGGAGAGCATCTGCGTGTCGTCTCCCCCTACAACACCTATCAAGTGAAGGGGCTTCCTCCTTCGCCCATCGTCCTACCTCGCACCTTGACGATCGATAGCGTGCTTGCAGCTGAGCAGCACGACTTCCTTTATATGTGCGCTAGGGAAGACTTCTCTGGCTATCACAACTTCGCCTCTACCTTCGCTGAGCATCTGGCTAATGCCAACCGCTATCAGCAGACCCTTAATCAGCGAGGCATCCGATGACCCTTCCACCAGAGAGTCCAGCTTGGACGGAGCGCACACAGCTCCTCTTCGGAGAGGAACGTGTCAAGGAGCTAGCAGCGTGCCATGTGCTGGTCGTTGGCTTGGGTGGTGTGGGTGGCTATGCAGCCGAACTCATCGCTCGTGCAGGTATTGGGCGCATGACGATCGTCGATGCAGACACCGTCCAGCCCTCCAATATCAACCGCCAGCTCATAGCGACGACCAAGACCATCGGACAGCCGAAGTCTTCCGCTCTTGCCGAGCGCCTTCTCTCGATCAATCCCGACCTCCAGCTTGAGGTGATCCAAGCCTTCCTCAAGGATGAATCGCTCACTGAGCTCCTTGATCGTCATCGCTACGACTATATCGTCGATGCCATTGACTCCCTTACCCCCAAGACCCATCTGATCGCTCAAGCCCTTCAGCGAGGTCTGCCGATCATCAGTTCGATGGGTGCTGGGGCTAAGAGCGATCCCTTCAAGATCCAGCTAGCGGATCTCAGTCGCAGTAATAGCTGTACGCTAGCTCGAGTCCTACGCAAGCGTCTACGCAAACTTGGTGTACACAAGGGACTCCCCGTCGTCTTCTCCTCCGAGCTTCCCGATCCGAATGCAGTGAAGGAGATCCAAGGCGAACAATGCAAGCGCTCCACAGCAGGTACTGTCTCCTACATGCCCGCCCTCTTCGGTTGCCACCTCGCTGCCTACGTCATACAGCACCTACAAAAGGCTACACCTTCTACAGAGACGACATCAGCCCTATGATCATAGAAGCGACCAACATCCATAAGAGCTTCGGCTCGCTTGAAGTCCTCAAGGGCATTGACCTTAGCGTTGATGCTCGGGAAGTCATCTCGATCGTCGGAGCCAGTGGAGCAGGTAAGACCACACTCCTTCAGATCCTCGGCACACTTGAGGCTCCTAGCCCAGGAGCTTCGCTGAAGATCTGTGGTCAAGAAGTGACAACCCTCAGCGCTCGCAAGCAAGCTGAACTACGAAACGAACAGATCGGCTTCATCTTCCAAGCTCATCAATTACTCCCCGAGTTCACCGCCCTTGAGAACGTGATGCTCCCCGCCCTTCTCCGTGGAGATCGACGAAGCCGAGCCAAGGACAGAGCCCGTGCCCTCCTCTGTCGTCTTGGGCTCGAAGCACGTATGACCCACAAGCCTTCTGAACTATCGGGTGGAGAAAGTCAGCGTGTAGCCGTTGCCCGAGCTCTGATCAATGAGCCAGCGGTGATCTTCGCCGACGAACCTTCAGGGAGCCTCGATACCGCCAACAAGGAAAGCCTGCACCAACTCTTCTTCGACCTAAGAGCCGAACTAGGGCAAACCTTCGTCATCGTCACCCATGACCCCGCCTTCGCCGCCGAGGCTGACCGCATGATCAGTCTCAAGGATGGCTTGATCGAATCAATCCACGTGCGCCAAGACCCGACGACTACACCCCAGCTCTAACCCCATCCATGCGCCAGAGGAAGATGACGACCAGCCGAAGCGAACGAATGTTCCTCTTCATCCTAGCCCTGATCACCCTCTCAGGGCTGGCGCTCTATGCCTTCGCACCACACAGCCCCATTTCCCACTCTGGACAAAACGCACTAGACGGGCAGCTCGCACAAGAGCCTTCTCTAGGCAAGCAAGACTCCCTCATCAAGAACCCCCACTATGTCGGGCCTCCTATGGGGCAGGGCAAGACCATAGAGAAGTACAAGCGCTATGTCTCCCTTGATCTGAATGGGGTCGACTCGCTGACGCTACTCCGTGTCCCAGGGATTGGCCCTGCCTTTGCCCATCGCATCCTCGCTCTTCGTACCCGCCTCGGTGGCTACTACACCGTCCTACAGCTTCAGGAGGTCTACGGCATGGACGAAGACAAGTTCCTCTCCCTTCGTCCGTGGTTTGTCATCAAGACACCCCCGAAGCGACATCCCCTCACCCACCTCAGAGCTGACTCACTCCCTTGGCATCCCTACCTCTCTCGGGAGCAGAGCAATGCGCTGAGGAAGCTCATTCTCCGACACGGCGCTCGGCTCTCGTGGAGCGTCCTCCGTGCCGAAGGGCACTTCTCCCGGGAAGACAGCATCCGCCTCTGCCCCTACTTCGTCAATGGACCAAGGACGACAGAGACTTCCTCTACCCACTCCGACACGATCCTAAACCAACCCTAAACAATGTATCCTACAACTCGCCTGCGCCGTATGCGCATGACCCCCAACCTCCGCGCCCTTGTCCGTGAGACTTCCCTTGAGCCCTCGGACTTCATCGCTCCCCTCTTCGTCGTCCACGGCACCTCCATCCGTGAGGAGATCAAGACCATGCCTGGGCAGTACCGCCTCTCTGTCGATGAGCTCGTCAAGGAGTGCCAAGCGCTCTATGAAGTAGGTGTCCTCTCCGTCATGCTCTTCGGCATCCCAGCCCACAAGGATAAGACTGGGAGCGAAGCCTACGCTAAGGAGGGTATCGTACAGCAAGGCATACGGGCTCTGAAGGCAGCTCTCCCCGAACTCATCGTCATCGCAGACATCTGCATGTGCGAGTACACCGACCACGGGCACTGCGGGATCCTCCACGATCACTACACCGTAGACAATGATGCTACGCTGCCCTATCTCTGTCGCCAAGCCGTCTCCTTCGCCCAAGCGGGAGCCGATATCGTTGCACCTTCGGACATGATGGACGGCCGTATTGCCGCCATGCGTAAGGCACTAGACGAAGCTGGCTACGAACAGCTACCGATCATGTCGTATGCAGCGAAATTCAGTTCGGCCTTCTACGGTCCTTTCCGTGACGCAGCAGACTCTGCCCCCAGCTTCGGCGACCGTCGCAGCTACCAGATGGATCCTGCGAACATCCGTGAAGCCATGCGTGAGATCGAGGGAGATATCGCCGAAGGTGCTGACATCGTCATGGTCAAGCCCGCCCTGCCTTATCTAGATGTCTTGCGCTGGGCTCGTGACCGCTTCGATCTTCCTCTGGCAGCCTATCAGGTCAGCGGAGAATATGCGATGATCCAAGCTGCAGGGCTCAATGGCTGGATCGACCGTGAGCGCATCATGATGGAGAGCCTTCTCTCGATCAAGCGTGCTGGGGCAGACCTCATCCTCACCTACTTCGCTCGAGAAGCTGCCGAACTGCTTCGTCGCTAATTCCTCTACTTCTCCTGCTACGCTCATGGCTTATCGTCGTCCCTTGACTCCGGTGCAGATGGTCATCATCTCTGCCCTCTGGCTTGCCCTCGTCCTCTGGATCCTCTTCGGTGGAGCTCGACTCGATGGCCCCACACTCTTGACCCTTTTGCTCTCGGGTGTGATCGTCTTCTACCCGATCGTCAAGAGTTGGCGTGAGCGACGACGCTAGGCCTTCGCAGCCCATCCCCTTACCCGCATATACTCGTATCCCTAGAGACTCGTTCTGGAAGTCTCTAGGGGATACGTCTTTTATCTCTAAGGGGAGGTAAGCAGCTATGCCCCAGACTGCTCTAGAAGCTGGAGCATATAGCCACTTAGATCATAGATAAACATGCTCTTCGAAAGCCCTCTGGAGAAACCCACTGTAGGTCGCATCGACGACCTACGGTAGGTCGGTGAGACGACCCACAGTAGGTTTTTAGAGCGACCTACCGTGGGTCGTTTTTTCACCCCCTCTTGGGGCTCTGTCCGTGCAGCTATGCCACCCTCCCTGAAGGGATAGATGGCTCGATACTACTGACCCTTTTCATTATCTTTGTGAACTAGCCAACAGCATAGGCTATGATCCCATTGATAGAGATAAAGTTAGGCATAAGGCAATGAGCATAAATTATCAAGAATTAGTACCTCAAAAGACATTAGGAAAGGAAATAAGTCATCACATCTTCCAAACTTATCGAACAAAGAGTGGACTACCTCACGAGATAGAGCAGAACATTGAGTACCTCAAGCGCTCTAATCCCGAATATCAGTACCACCTCTTTGACGACGAAGACATCAAAGCCTTCATCCTTGAGCACTACGGAGAGGTCATTTGGAGCTATTATCAGCGCATTGCTCCAGATTATGGTGCGGCACGTGCCGACTTCTTTCGCTATCTCCTCGTCTATGAACTAGGAGGAGTATATATTGACATAAAGTCTTCTCTTGACCGACCGCTCAAGGAAGTACTCCGCCCCGAGGATAAGTTCATCCTCACCCATTGGGACAACCTCCCAGGAGGGCAGTACGAGGGTATCGGGATCTTCCCCGAACTGAATTTTCTCCCTCGTGGCGAATACATCCAGTGGTGCATCGCCTCTGTCGCTGGTCACCCCTTCCTCAGAGCCGTTATCTTACAGATGCTTCGCAATATCGATGAGTACAGCCCCTTCAAGCACGGAGCAGGGCTTTGGGGTGTACTGCGCACTACTGGTCCCGTCATGTACACCAAGACCATCGAGTCCATGCGCTCCACTCTGGTCGAAGGGCAAGACTACCGCCTACTCAACAAGCCTCAGGAAGTCGGTCTGCGCTACTCCATCTATGATACAGCTGGAGTCTACGGGCACAAAAAGGTGCTCAAGGCCAACTACAACAAAGCCTATACCCCTATCATTACGACTCCTAATCGACCGCTTTACGCTAGGTGTGCCAAGGCTTATCTCTTTGCTCTGTTAGCACTGCGTGTCTTCCGAGACAAGATAACGACACGTCTCAAATAGAGTATTTGTATTGATGCGAGAAGCTCTACTCAAGTAGGACATAGCACTTATAAGCTCCCCCCTGGTCTCTAGGTATAGAGTTCGGAGGGGAGCAGTCTTTTCTAGGTAGCTCAGACAAGGGAGAGCATCATACTTCCGGAACATAGGGAGGCTGAAAGGCCAAGTATATAGGAGGGAGAAGAGAAGACACTCTAGAGAAGCCTACGGTGGGTCGCATCGACGACCTACCGTAGGTCGGTGAGGCGACCCACAGTAGGTTTTTAGAGCGACCTACCGTGGATCGTTTTTTCACCCCTCCCAAGAGCCCATTCTATGCGGGTGGTTGCACCTCCTTCTTCAGAGCAAAATCTTCGCTTCAAAAAGAGCCGAAGGGAAGCCACCAAAAGCTCGAACCTTTGACTGTCAGCGCAGGAGCTGATGTAGAGAGGAGTGCCCCCTAATAGATGAGTCCCGACCGTGGAGCTAATTTCTCGGGAGTGCCACTGGATCGTGAGACGGAAGTGTAGGGGGTAGGCGTGGAAAAAATTGGAAAATCGCTACTTGCGATTGCGTGGATGGAAGTTCTCGATCTGCTCTCGGAGCTTCGAGCGGTCGATGTGGGTATAGATCTCGGTCGTGGCGATGTCTTCATGGCCCAGCATCAGTTGGATCGCTTGGAGGTTAGCACCGCCTTCGAGCAGCGCCGTGGCGAAGCTGTGGCGGAAGGTATGGGGGCTGATCGTCTTCGTGATGCCTGCCGACTGAGCAGCTTCACGGATGAGGACGAAGACGGTGATACGAGATATTGCCTTGCCCAGACGGCTGAGGAAGACATAATCCTCTTGTCCTCGGCGAGGGGTCGCTCGGTCGGGATCACTTAGGTAGCGTGAGATCTCTTGGACGGCAGCTGCGCTCAGCGGGACAAGGCGTTGCTTGCTCCCCTTACCCTGTACACGCAGATAACCTTCGTCAAGGAAGAGGTCAGGGAAGGTCAGGTGACACAGTTCGCTCACCCGTAGGCCACAGCTGAAGAGCACCTCGATGATGGCACGATTGCGCTGGCCTTCGACCCCGCCTTTGCTCCCTGCCGCTTCGATGATCCGATCGATCTCTTCGGTGGTAAGTACCGTAGGTAGGTAGCGCCCCTTGCGTGGCACCTCCAGCAGTGCCGTGGGATCCGTCTCGATATAGCCCTCCAGCAGCAGATAGCGCCCAAAGGAGCGGATCCCCGAGATGATACGGGAGACGGATGTGGGACTGATGCCCAGATCATGCAGGGTCGCAATGAAATGTTGCAGCCGAGGATAGTCGACCTCTGCCATCTCGATCCCTTCAGAATCGAGGTAACTCAAGAGTTTATCAACATCGGAGAGGTAGGCCTCACAGGTGTTGGCAGAGAGGTTGAGTTCGAAGCGAAGATAGGAGAGGAATTGGGTGCGGATATCGGAGGGCAACATCACGAAAGTGAGAATTTTAAATTATCTTTGCAAAGGTAAGATAAGCAGACAAAAAGAATACCCCCCAGCAAGGAACAAATGTGGATAGAGATCATCAACGGCCCCAACCTAAATAGGCTAGGGGAGCGTGAGCCAGGGATCTACGGCACCGTGTCGATGGAGGCCTATCTGGAGACGCTGCACCAGCTCTACGATGATCGCCTGAGACTGACCTACTTCCAGTCGAACCACGAGGGGGCACTTATCGATCGGCTCTATGAGAGCCATGATGCCGGCGTAGATGCCTTCATCCTCAATGCAGGTGCCTACACCCATACTTCTCTGGCTCTAGCAGATGCTCTGAGAGCCATCACTCCCCCCACCATCGAAGTCCATATCTCCAACGTCTATCAGCGTGAAGAGCTCCGCCAGCGTTCGCTCCTCTCGAGTGCTTGTCAGGGAGTCATCGTAGGCTTCGGGATGGATGGCTATCGTCTAGCCATCGAGGCCATACTCGGGAGTACTACCCCCCATCCAAACAGATAGTTTATTACCCAAATAGGAATTATGAAGAAAACAAAGATTGTAGCTACTATCTCGGATCTACGTTGCGACGTAGATTTCATCCGTCCGCTCGTAGAGGCAGGTGTCAATGTCGTCCGTATGAACACCGCCCACATGACCAAGGAAGGGATCACCACGGTCATCAACAACACCCGTGCTGTCTCTCCTAATGTCGCTGTCCTCCTGGATACCAAGGGCCCAGAAGTACGTACGACCGTCCTCGAAGGCGACGCTGAAGTAAAGCGCGAATTCCATGCGGGCGATAAGGTCATCTTCCAAGCTAACCCCGAAGCGAAGACGAACAACGAAGTGATCAATGTCAACTATGTCAACTTCGTCCACGACGTACCCGTCGGTGCTCGTATCCTCCTCGACGACGGTGCTCTTGCATTCGACGTAGTAGAGAAGGAAGGCGACAAGCTCCACACCGTCTGCCAGAACAACGGTAAGCTCGGTAGCCGCAAGAGCGTGAACGTCCCTGGCGTACGCATCGATCTGCCTTCACTCACCGAGAAGGACCGCAACAACATCCTGCACTCTATCCCTCAGAAGATCGAGTTCATCGCTCACTCTTTCGTCCGTAACAAGAAGGACATCGAAGAGATCCAGACTATCCTCGATGAGCACAACAGCGATATCAAGATCATCGCTAAGATCGAAAATCAGGAAGGTGTAGACAACATCGACGAGATCATCGACTCTTGCTACGGGATCATGATCGCTCGTGGTGACCTCGCTATCGAAGTCCCCGCTGAGAAGGTCCCCTCTATCCAGCGCATGATCATCAAGAAGTGTATCGCTGCTAAGCGTCCTGTCATCGTCGCTACGCAGATGCTACACACCATGATCGACAACCCACTGCCTACCCGTGCTGAAGTAAGTGACATCGCTAACGCTGTCTACTACCGCACCGACGCTGTGATGCTCTCGGGTGAAACGGCTAACGGTAAGTATCCTCTGGAGGCTGTCCAGACCATGGCTAGCATCATCCGCGAAGCTGAGACGACCCTCGAACGCGAATTCTCTACCGAAGTTCCTTACTCCAAGGAAGTCAGCACCACGACCGCCTTCCTCTCCAAGCAGGCTGTCCGCAGCGTAGACCAGATCGACACCGAAGCCATCATCACCGATAGCTTCACGGGTCGTACGGCTCGCTACCTCTCTTCCTTCCGTGCTACGGTCCCCGTCTGCGCTATCTGCTACGATGCTACGCTGGCTCGCCGTCTCGCTCTGAGCTACGGTGTCACTGCTCACTACGCAGAAGATGCTTCTTGCGCCAAGAGCCGCCTTGCAGCTGGTATCGAAAGCTTCATCAAGGATGGTCTGCTCTCTCTTGAGACTCAGGCTGCTTACATGAGCGGTACGATCGGCCAGACTGGTGCAGCTCACACGCTTGAGATCGACACCGTCAAGGAGATCCTCGCTAAGAACACGAAGTAAGGCACACGCCCTTACTCCTAGCTATCCTAAGAGAGGCCCCCATAAGGAGACTTATGAGGGTCTCTCTCTCTTTTGTAAGCACCTCTCTCTTCACGGACTAGACGAGACAAACCCGCCACCTAAGAAGAGCACCAAATGAACCCTACCGTAGGTCGCAAGAAAAACCTACGGTAGGTCGGTGAGACGACCCACAGTAGGTCGCAGGGACGACCCACGGTAGGTCGTCGAAGCGACCTACCGTGGGTCACTCTGGAGGCTCTCCCAAGAGCACACTCTGGAGCGATGCCCCATTCCCCCACTTTAGGGCTGGATCTTCGCCCAGCACCTGAGGGGAGCTCGGCAATACAAATCGGGATCACCCGCCCCTTGCTCTGATGCGTCAAATAAGCCTTGCTCTATAGCTCAGAGTCTGAGGTCGAGGTAATGTCGTATCTTTGGTATAATAATTGTAATAGACGAATTTGCCTTAGAGCCCTCTGATGCGAAGACCGCTAGGGGGAAGAGCAAGGCAACTAGACAAGTAGATGAAAGATATATTCATGTTGATCCGCCGCTTCATAGCCCCCTATTACAAGGGCTATCTGAGCCTTGCGGTCGCCTTCAACATCCTTAGCGCCCTCCTCAATCTGGTGGCCTTCTCCCTAGTGATGCCGATCCTAAACATCCTCTTCCAGATCGAGGAACGGGTCACGACTTACATCCCTTTTAGCTCCCTCGACCTCACCACACGGGCGGGCTGGTCCGAACTGACACATGTCGTGACCAATAACTTCGGCTACTTCATCTCCAATATGATCGAGACGAAGGGAGCTTCCTACACGCTGGTGATCCTCGGGATCTACTTGATCTTGATGACCCTACTGAAGGTAGGGGCTACCTATCTCGGAGGCTTCTTCCTCATCCCCATCCGCACGGGGGTCGTACGAGACCTACGCAATCAGCTGAACCGCAAGATCCTTGACCTCCCTCTGGCCTTCTTCAGCGAAGAGCGCAAGGGCGATGTACTAGCACGCATCACGGGGGATGTCGGGGAGGTGGAGAACTCCGTGATGAGTTCGCTCGACCTCCTACTGAAGAACCCCATCCTCATCTTCGTCTACCTCGGCTCAATGCTCTTGATCAGCTGGCAGCTCACACTCTTCGTCCTTCTTGTCCTTCCGCTGGCGGGCTTCATCATGGGACGTGTGGGCAAGAGCCTCAAGCGCACCAGCCTAGAGGCACAGAACCAGTGGGGGCAGCTCATCAGCCAAGTAGAGGAAACCCTCGGTGGACTTCGCATCGTCAAGGCCTTCACCGCCGAAGAGTTCGTCGAAGGACGCTTCGTTCGCTCCAATGAGGAGTACCGCCACACCGTCATGGGGGTAAGTCGCCGACAGCTCCTTGCCCACCCCGTGAGCGAGCTCCTTGGCACCATCACCATCGCCATCGTCCTCTGGTACGGCGGATCGCTCATCCTCAATCAAGAGAGTAGCATCACGGCTTCGACCTTCATCTACTATCTGGTGATCTTCTACAGCTTGATCAACCCGCTCAAGGACCTCAGCAAGGGAGCCTATGCCATCCGCAAGGGGATGGGATCGATGGAGCGTGTCGACCGCATCCTCAAGGCTGAGAGCTCCATCGTCGATCCCGTGCAGCCCAAGCCCGTGACCTTCGAAGACTCCATCGAGCTGGAGCATGTCTCCTTCCGCTATGCCGAAGAGTGGGTACTGAGGGATGTCAATCTCAAGATCCGTAAGGGGCAGACCGTTGCTCTGGTCGGACACTCGGGCTCGGGGAAGACCACCCTTGTAGACCTCATCCCTCGCTTCTACGATGTCGTCGAGGGGCGCATCTGCATCGACGGGACAGATATCCGTGAAGTA
Source organism: uncultured Porphyromonas sp. (assembly GCF_938039215.1). Lineage (GTDB taxonomy): Bacteria > Bacteroidota > Bacteroidia > Bacteroidales > Porphyromonadaceae > Porphyromonas. Next base: position 35,594 of record NZ_CALHVI010000055.1, read on the forward strand.
TCGGTCTCCGATCTACGCCGACTCATGGGCAATGTGAACCAAGAGCCCATCCTCTTCAACGCCTCGGTCTTCGACAACATCGCCTTCGGGGTCGATGGGGCTCAAGAGGAGGCAGTTCGTCGTGCTGCCGAAGTAGCTCATGCCGATGAGTTCATCCAAGAGATGCCCCAGGGCTACCAGTCGAACATCGGCGACCGAGGCGGTAAACTCTCCGGAGGTCAGCGCCAGCGCCTATCGATCGCTCGTGCCGTCTTCAAGAATCCTCCGATCCTTATCCTCGACGAAGCAACCTCGGCTCTAGACACCAAGAGCGAACGACTCGTACAGAATGCCCTTGACCGCCTCATGTCTGGGCGCACGACCATCGTCATCGCTCACCGGCTCTCTACGATCATCCATGCCGACGTGATCTGCGTCGTCGATGGTGGACGCATCGTCGAGCAGGGCACTCATGAAGAGCTCCTCGCTCTCGACGGACACTATGCCAAGCTTCATGCTATCCAGATGAAGGCCTAGTAGAGAAGCTCTCCCCTCCCTACTCTCGTCAAGCAAGCCACGACAGACAAGGCATGAAATACAACTATACTGACACCTTCCGAAGTGCCCTAGAGCTAGCTACCGAGCATGCTCAAGAGCTGGGACGAGCCGAGCTCACCCCAGACCTTCTCTTGTGGGGCATCCTCAAGGAGGGCACGAATAGAGCGGTCACCTTCCTCACCAATAGACAGCTCTCCATCTCCGAGCTACTACAGGATCTAGAGGATCATCTGGGTCCCTCTCTGGGTCGGACAGAGGGACATCTGCCTTATAGCCTTGATGCGCATGAGGTCCTAGCTCGTGCAGCTCGTATCTCAGCCTTCGTTGGTGCGCCTGCTATCAGCCCACTATACATTCTCTATAGCTTGATCTTTAGTCCCTCCTTCTCTCTGCTCTCTGCTTTCCTCTCCCGACATGGGATCACCGAAGAGCAGGACGATGAGATCAAGTACGTGGGACAGCTCCTTCAGATGGATCGACTCCGAGAGCAGGCTCCCTCAGGCTCCTCTCCTCGCAAAGAACTCCAAGTACGCAGAGCAGCCGTCCAACTCAATAGAGACTTCATCCCCATCGCCGCCTTCTCTCAAGGGAAGGATGGACGCTATATTCCCGACGAAGAGCTACTCAATCAGCTCGCCGACTCCATCGGTGCTCAGGTAGACAAGATGCTGGAGGGGATCCCTTCGAAGGGAAAGCGCAAGGCGGGCTTCCCCTATGAGGAGTTTGGGCAAGAGCTCATCGATGACCGAGGGCTCTACAGCCAAGAAGCAGTGTCCGACAATATCTATGAAGAGGAGATCGGCTCCATCTTCCAGATCCTTGCTCGTGAACGTCGCTGCTCGCCCGTCATCGTCGGAGAGCCACACTCAGGGAAGAGGGAGCTGATCCTAGCCCTTGCTCGGTCCCTTGAGCGTGAACGCCTCTCGACCGATGAGACACGAGGCTCCCGAGACTCCAATCAAGTCTATCCTCCTCAGGGCTTCCGCTACACAAGTATCCTCCAGCTCAACCTCTCCCGCCTCCTCATCACAGGACAGATGATGGGTGGAGCGGAGCAATTCCTACACTCCCTCTTCGAGCAACTGGAAGCACACCCCACCACCCTGCTCTACCTCGAGGATATACAGATCCTCAAGAGCTCGAGCCGAGGGGGAGGTATTGATCTCCTTGAGCTGCTACTCCTCGGCCTTACACAGCGTGGTCTGCAGTGCATCTGTACGACGACCCCATCGGGCTACACTCAGTCTGTCGAACGTAGTGAGGGCATAGCTCGCTCGGTCGTGAAGTATTCGCTAGAGCCCCTCTCTGGAGAGCGACTCAGACAAGCCTATCAGAAGCGTAGGGGACAGATCGCAGACTTCTACCGAGTCAACTTCCAGCAGGACTTCTCCGAACACCAAGCACTCGCCGAGCGCTACCTGACACATTTACCCCGCCTCTTTGCCCTCTCTGAGCTTCTCGATGCGGCAGGAGGCGAAGCACGCCGCCGCAACGGACGACTCTTCTACGGCAAGAACCTCGGTGCTCGTATGCAAGTCACCCCAGCCGACACCCTCAGAGGGCTATCCCGCCTCATCAATGTCCCCCTAGATCAGATCGAAGACAAGACCGAGCTGGAGCGTCTGCGTGAGCTCCCCTCCGCTCTCAAGCTCCGCATCATCGGTCAGGATCATGCCGTGGGTACCGTCAGCCGTGCTATCCAGCGTGCTCGCCTTGGACTAAGAGATGGACAGCGACCCATCGCTTCCTTCCTCTTCCTCGGGCCTACGGGGGTAGGGAAGACTTATCTCGCTAAGGCTCTTGCCAAGGAACTCTTCGGTAGTGAAGAGGCGATGGTACGCATCGACATGAGCGAATTCTCCGAGCGCTTTGCCGTCTCTCGCCTGATCGGAGCACCTCCGGGCTATATCGGTTTCGGCGAAGGAGGAGAGCTGACCGAGCCCGTTCGCACCAAGCCTCATCGTCTTGTCCTCCTGGATGAGATCGAGAAGGCCCATCCCGACATCTACAACATCCTGCTACAAGTCCTCGATGATGGTCGTCTGACTGACACCGAAGGGCGCACGGTAGACTTCCGCAATACGATCATCATCATGACCAGCAACGTCGGCTCCCGTGAGGCTAAGGCCTTCGCTCGAGGGATCGGATTCTCTACGGAGCGTGATGAGAGCAGTAGAAGGAATGGTATCGTCCGCAAGGCGCTGGAGCGCACCTTCAGCCCTGAGTTCCTCGGTCGTCTGGATGAGATCGTTGCCTTCGACAGCCTCAGCGATGAGTCGCTCTCTAAGATCACGGAGCTGGAACTTGCTCCGATCGCTCAGCGCCTCTTGGCCTCGGGCTACAAGCTCACCCTCTCGGATGAGGCTAAGCGCTACTTAGCTCTTGACGAAAGCCACCGCACGATGGGTGCTCGTCCTCTGCGTCGCCGTCTACAACAGCTCGTCGAGGACAAGTGCGTCGAGCTCATCCTCGACGGACAGCTCCTCTCTGGCGGGACGCTTGAAGTCAGCCTTTCGCTCCGAGGAGAACTAGCCTATACCATCCTTGCTCCCGAGGTACCCGCACCCTCTAAGCCCAAGAAGAGCCGCTCATGACTCGCCCCGTGATCACCGAAGAAGAGCTCCAAGAAGCCCTTGCCGATCCCAAGCGTCGAAGAGAAGCCTTCGCCACAGTCGTACGCCTCTATTCTCAGCAGATCTACTGGCAGATCCGACGGATGGTCTATGTCCATGAGGATGCGGACGATCTCGTGCAGAATGTCTTCATCAAGGCTTGGGAAGCCATCGAGGGTTTCCGTGGCGAAGCGAAGGTCTCGACTTGGCTCTACCGCATCGCCCTCTACGAAGCTTTGAACTTCCTGAAGAAGCGCCGTCACGAAGAGGAGCACATCCTCACCCCTTCGGACGAAGGGGACTCCCTCTACCTCCTCGATCGACTCACCGCAGACGAATACTTCGATGCCGATGCAGCAGAGCTACGTCTGCAGAAGGCGATCCTCAGCCTCCCTCCCAAGCAGCAGTTAGTCTTCCGTCTGAGATACTACGACGAGCTCCCCTACGATCAGATGGCAGCACTCACGGGGACTTCAGAGGGGGCACTCAAGGCCTCCTACCACCACGCAGTGAAGAAAGTAACTGACTTCCTCCAAGAGGATAAATAAACCTTCGCTTCTATCAATTGTCACAGAGATGAAGTCCCGAACTCGGACTTCTTGATTGATGTATGAATAAGCAACCGAATCTCCCATCAGCCGAAGAGAGCCAAGCGCACTACAGCGTCCCCTCAGGGTACTTCGATACTCTGGAGGATCGGATCATGGCACAGATCCCCGAAGGCCAACCCGAGGAAGCTCTTCCTCAGGCTAAGCCTACGCTATGGATACGCTTGCGCCCCATCGTCTACCTTGCGGCGATGTTCGTCTCGATGAACCTCATCTTCCGTGCTTTCCGCCCCAACATAGAGTCCAAGCAGGTAGCTAAGACTGAGGCGATCCAGAGCACAGACGATGAATATGCCGAGTACTATGCCGACTACGGAGAGCGCATGACCGCATCCGAAGGCTACTCAACCTACTACAGCGAGCTGGAGGGCACGCTCTCTGCTCCCACCGCCACCTTGACTTCTTACTAACATCCGAGTCTACAATGAAGCGATTCCTATACCTCCTACTTACCCTGACCTTCTTTGTCTCAGCAGAGGCAGCTAGCCCTCAGAAGAAGAAGCCTATGACAGAGCAGGCGAAGCATGCCATGCGTGAGAAGGTTCGTCAGGAGAAGAGAGCCTTCCTCATCAAGGAGCTAGACCTATCGACGACGGAGATCGATGCGCTCATGACGATCCTCAACGAACTGGACGATAAGCGCTTCTCCCTATGGATGGGCTCGAAGGATCTCGCCGCACGCTTCCACCGCAAGGACAAGACGCTGACAGCCGAGGAACTCAACAGCCTCTTTGAGCAGACCCTAGACTTTCATGTCAAAGAAGCCGAGCTCGAGCGCACCTACTATCTGCGCTGTCGCTCCGTCATCTCGGGTGAGAAGCTCGTACGCCTGCCCTTCGTCTGCAAGGACTTCGCCCGTCGCTTCTTCGCTCGACACAAGCGCTAGCCTCCTCTAAGCATAGAGGAGATCGGCGAAGATGACGGATATACTCATCAGACTTCGCTGAATAGTATCCCACTCTCATGCAGCAAGGTTGCCCCTATCTAGAAGTAAGGGCAACCTTTTTACTTCGCCTTCAGAGCTCGCTCCACCGAGAGCTACTCCTTCATCGTGCGACGACCCGAGCATCCGCACTCCTTATCGAAGCACAACAGAGCCAGATCAAGTAGCGGGGAAAGCCCACGCCTAATCACTCATCACAAGAGGCTCATTCCAAGGACAATAGAACCCCTCACCGACAGTGAAGAAAGCTTCCCCTTAGAGCACCCCCAAACAAACCCACTATGGGTCGCCTTGACGACCTACGGTAGGTCGGTCGACCGACCCACAGTAGGTTTTTTCGGCGACCTACCGTGGGTCCCTTTTTACCTCTTCGCGTTGCTCTGCAAATTTCTGCCCAAGGCGAATGCCTAAAGAGGGTAAAGCCAAACAATTGTGGTATCTTTGCAGTTAACTAGGTGTATGGTACCCAAAAGGGATCATATACGCATACCCTGATATGCTGTACTATCCTGCCCTGCGACACGGGACTCGTATGGTCGGTGTGCCCCTATAAGTAACAGAAGAGGGAGCACCAATAAAGAGAAGAGGGCAGTCGAGACACTACACGCACTCGAGGATTCGTAGTTTTTGAAGTTAGGATTTAGTAAACCGTCGTGTGTGACCTACCGATTGGGTGAAGTCACGTGCGACCGCTTGCCTTGTGCTGTGGGCTCCTAGAGCCTAGAGGAAGTGGAGGCAGAGCAAGAAAATTTTAGGAAGCAAGAAGAATGAGACAGCTAAAGATTTCGAAGTCGATCACCAATAGAGAGAGCGCCTCCCTAGACCGCTATCTACAAGAGATCGGCCGAGAAGAACTGATTACGATCGAGGAAGAGGTAGAGCTTGCCCAGGCCATTAAGCGTGGTGACCGCCGAGCTCTAGACAAGATGACCCGTGCTAACCTCCGCTTCGTCGTCTCAGTGGCTAAGCAGTACCAAAACCAAGGCTTGAGCCTACCTGACTTGATCAACGAGGGTAATCTGGGCTTGATCAAGGCCGCTGAGAAGTTCGATGAGACCCGAGGCTTCAAGTTCATCTCTTACGCTGTATGGTGGATCCGTCAGTCGATCCTGCAGGCTCTGGCTGAGCAGGCTCGTATCGTGCGCCTTCCCCTCAATCAGGTCGGTACGCTGAACAAGATCACCAAGGCTCTCTCTAAGTTCGAGCAGGAGAACGAGCGTAAGCCCTCCAGCGAAGAACTAGCCAAGGAGCTGAATATCCCCGAAGACAAGATCACCGATACCCTCAAGGTCTCGGGCCGTCATATCTCTGTCGATGCCCCCTTCGTCGAGGGCGAAGACAATAGCCTCCTAGATGTCCTCGTCAATGAGGATGCTCCCAATGCCGACCGCACGCTCATGAACGAATCGCTCTCCAAGGAGATCGACCACGTCCTAGCGAAGCTCTCTGAGCGTGAAGCGGAGATCGTGAAGCTCTTCTTCGGGATCGGCGGCGGTCAGGAGATGACACTCGAAGAGATCGGCCTGAAGTTCAACCTCACCCGTGAGCGCGTCCGCCAGATCAAGGAGAAAGCCATCCGTCGTCTCCGTCAGAGTGATCACTGCGCTACGCTCAAGCCTTATCTCGGCTGATCCTTCCCCATATTTAACTCTTGCGAAGTGCGCCTTTACTTTTTGAGGCTCGATCGCGGAGCTACCCATGATAAGATGGCTATGCACGGGGGCGTGTATAGCCATCTTTACTTTTCGCCCCATCCCGTCCCTACGAACTAACCCCACTGACTATGAAGCGACGTCGCCCCTTGGATATATTAGGCTGGCTACAGCGCCTACACCTCGTCCCTCACCGCATGCGGCAGAGGACGGAGGCCGAAGACCTATTGAAGCAGCTCTACGACCTAGAGAAGGCTAAGGATCGGGCTCCCCGTCGCTTGACCTCTAAGGATCTAGGGCTCAGCCCCGATACGCTCGAGTGCCTGCAGAGCGAGCTGGAGCGGGAGGGCTTCATTGAGCCACGCTCGCTAGATCTCACAGAGCGCGGTCGGCGGCGAGCCCTTGAGCTCACGCGTGCCCACCGACTCTATGAGCTGTATCTGGCGGAGCACTCGGGGTATTCGCCCGAGGACTGGCACCGTCTAGCCCATAGCGAAGAGCACAAGCTCTCTGAGAAGGAGCACGAGCGCATCGCCATCCTTCTCGGTAATCCACTCTATGACCCTCATGGCGACCCGATCCCGACGAGCCATGGGACAGAAGCCAGCCTGCCCCACAGTCTTTCGATCGAGGAACTTAGCGTAGGGCAGTGGTACCGTGTCCTACATATCGAGGATGACGAGCCCGAGAGCTACCTCCCCCTTGTTGCGGTGGGGCTTACTCGTGACTCGGTATTCTGCCTTGACCGACTGGAGAGTGCTCGCTCCCAGCTCTTCTACGAAGGAGAGAAGATCGAGCTCCCGACCTTCAGCCTTACCGCCCTCTCTCTTCGTCCTGCCCTCGCTGAGGAAGTGGAGGAGGGGCATCACGAGCAGATCCAGCGGCTGGTGCGCCTTGAGGATGGTGAGGTGGCTCAGGTAGTCGGCCTCTCCCCTTCGTGTCGTGGCCCGATGCGCCGCCGCCTGATGGATCTAGGCTTCGTGCGGGGAAGCTCCATCAGCATCGATATGCGTAGCCCTCTAGGTAACCCTACGGCCTACATCGTCCGAGGTGCCGTGATCGCCCTACGCCAAGACCAAGCCCGCTATATCCTCATCCAACGACCTACCCATGACCGATCAGAAGAATAACCCCACCTGTGGCTCCCGTGCTTCGTGCCCAGCAGCTAGCCTCCAGCGCCGAGGAGAGCATACCGAGGATGCCCGCTTCACCGTCGCTTTAGCTGGGAATCCAAATACGGGGAAGAGTACCGTCTTCAATGCCTTGACGGGACTCAAACAGCATACGGGGAATTGGCCCGGCAAGACCGTGGGAAAGGCCGAAGGCTCCTTCGCCTACGCAGGTGATATCTATACTATAGTAGACCTCCCTGGGACTTACTCCCTCTCCTCGACTTCAGAGGATGAAGAGATCGCCCGAGACTTCATCCTCTTCTCCCGCCCCGATGTCACTGTCGTCGTGGCGGATGCTACACGTCTGGAGCGGAACATGAACTTGCTCCTGCAGGTACTTCAGATTACTGATAAGGCCGTGCTCTGCGTCAACCTCCTCGACGAAGCAAGGCGCAACAAGATCGAGATCAACCTGAATGCCCTCTCGCGCCGCCTAGGCATCCCCGTCGTCGGGGCTAGTGCTCGCTCGGGGGAAGGCATGGATAGACTCCTCGAGGCCATGCACTCGGTAGCTCTAGGGAAGATCACCTGCACACCCTACCGACAGAGCAGTCTCCCCGAGCATACCGCTAGGCAAGTCGCTGCCCTGCAGGCCAAGGTAGAAGCCCTCTACCCCGATGTACCTAATAGTGGATGGATCGCCTACCGCTTGATCGAGGATGACCCCTCGATCGTCGAGCGCTTCGACCAAGCAGAGCTCCTAGAGCTCGCCCGTCGTGTCCACCTCGAGATCGGCGAGAACTTCCACGACCAGCTTACCGAAGCGATCTATGCCGATGCCTATAGGATCTGCTCCGAAGTCATCGTGCAGGCTCATGCCGAAGGGCGCTTGCCACTGGATGTGCGTCTTGACCGCATCCTCACCAGTCGCTTGTGGGGCTTCCCCATCATGCTTCTACTGCTGGGGGGAGTCTTTTGGCTTACGATCATAGGCTCTAATTACCCGTCTGCCTTCCTCAGCGATCTACTGGTAGGGAAGCTCCATCCCCTCTTTAAGGAGTCGCTCACGGCACTGGGTAGTCCCTGGTGGGTGACGGGCTTCCTCGTCGATGGGGTCTATCTCTCTACCGCTTGGGTGGTGTCGGTGATGCTCCCTCCGATGGCGATCTTCTTCCCGCTCTTCACCCTGCTGGAGGACTTTGGGTATCTACCACGAGTGGCTTTCAATCTCGATGAGCTCTTCCGTCGCAGTGGTGCGCATGGCAAGCAGGCTCTGACGATGAGCATGGGCTTCGGGTGCAACGCTGCTGGGGTCGTCTCTACACGTATCATTGATAGCGAGCGAGAGCGTCTCATAGCGATCATCACGAACAACTTCTCCCTCTGCAATGGACGCTGGCCTACGCAGATCCTGCTAGCTTCGCTCTTTATCGGCGCTGCTGTACCGCCAGCCTACCGAGGCTTGGCAAGTATTGGCTCGGTGCTTGGGATCGTCTTGCTCGGGGTGGTGGTGATGTTTGGCTCTTCGTGGGTGCTCTCCCATACGGTGCTTAGAGGGGAAGTCTCGACCTTCCACTTGGAGCTCCCTCCGTACCGCCCCCCGCAGTTCTGGCGCACGCTCTATACTTCCCTCATCGACCGAACACTGATCGTCCTGTGGCGAGCCCTCGTCTTCGCCGCTCCTGCGGGTGCGCTGATCTGGCTGACGTGCAATGTCCACATCGCTGGGGCAAGCATCGCAGAGCATCTGATCCAGCTACTAGACTACCCAGGATGGCTCATGGGACTCAACGGGGTGATCCTACTGGCCTATGTCCTAGCGATCCCAGCGAATGAGGTCGTCATGCCCACGGTGCTCATGCTGACGACCCTCGTGCTCGGAGGTGCAGGGGGTGAAGCTGGTGTCCTCATGGAAGGCGGGGATGCGGAGACCTTTGCCATCCTGCAGCAAGGTGGCTGGACGCTCATGACTGCCGTCTGTCTGATGCTCTTCTGTCTCCTGCACCATCCGTGTAGCACGACTATCTACACCATCTACAAGGAGACGCACAGCCTACGCTGGACGCTCCTCTCGGTGCTCCTTCCCCTCGGGCTTGGGATCCTCACGACGATCCTCGTGGCAGGAGTCTGGAGGCTCCTCAGTTAGCCCTAGTGTCTAAGAAGAATAAAGGCTGAGTCCCCGTCGGGGGGCTCAGCCTTTTTGCTAGGTAGGAGGCTGTGGAGCTAAGGCTCCTTCTTTTCTTCATCCTTGGGGTAATAGCCATAGTCGTAGCTCTCCCGCTTCTTCTCTCGATAGCGAAGGAGGAGGAAGAGTAGGACGACGAGTAGAAGACTACCGCCCATGACGAGTAGCCAGCGAAGGCCTTCGCCTTCGCCGAAGTTTGCTCCCCGAGGATAGAGCACGTAGCCGAGGACGACGACGTAGAGGAGCAGGAGGAGGATGCGTGTGTATATCCGTCTCATAGGGCTAGGGATGAAGGAGGGGATCGGGTGCGCCATCTCTGAGGCGAAGGAGCGCATCGAGGTAATGGCGGCTATTAGCTAGGCGGGGGACCTTGTGCTGGCCTCCCAGCTTGCCCTCAGCCTCGAGCCAGCGATGGAAGAGCCCCGATGGAGCGACCTCTACCGATAGAGGAAGAAGGGTCATATCCTCGTAGCGCTTGGCATCGTAGTCGGAGTTCAGCTGGCGGAGAGCGTCATCTAGATCTCGGCTGAAGGTAGCGAGGTCACGGGGCTCGGTCTCGAACTCTATGAGCCAGTCATGGCGACCCTTGCCTTCGTCGAGGAAGAAGCATGGAGCGGCTGTGTATTCGCTTACTCGTGCCTTCCCATCTCGCCTACAAGCTTCGGCCAGCGCCCCGTCGGCATTGGCGACCATGACCTCTTCGCCGAAGGCATTGATGAAGTGCTTCGTCCGTCCCGTGATCACGATACGATGGGGGTAGAGCGAGGTGAAGCGGACCGTATCGCCTAGGATATAGCGGTAGAGACCGCCGAGGGTAGAGATGACCAGAGCATAGTCACGCCCCAGCTCTACCTCATGTATCCTACGTGCCCGCACGCTACTGTAGTCGCTCGAGGAGGAGGGGAATTCGTCCATGGGGATGAACTCGTAGAAGACCCCGTAGTCAAGCATCAAGAGCATGCCCGACTCCGCAGGGTCGTCCTGGATAGCGAAGAAGCCTTCGCTAGCGTTGTACGTCTCCTCGTAGCGCATCCGCTCCGAGGGGATCAGTTCGGCGTAGGTACTACGGTAGGGAGAGAAGCTAATCCCGCCGTGGAAGAAGACTTCTAGGTCGGGCCAGACCTCGGAGATATTGTCTCGACCTGTGGCGGAGAGGACCTCCTTCAGTAGGACGAGCATCCATGAGGGGACACCAGAGAGACTACCCACACGAGCCCCCTTCACCTCTTCGACGATCGCCTTCATCTTCGCTGTCCATTCGCTCATGAGGAGGGTCTCTCGGGAGGGGACACGTAGGAGATTGCCCAGCAGGGGCATGTGCTCGACGAGGATCGAACTGAGGTCGCCTGTCTGAGCCTTCCCCCCACTCAGGGGCATAGGGCTGTGGCTTCCCCCGAGGACAAGCCCCTTGGTGGAGAAGAAGCGGGAGTCGGGATAGTTCCTCAGATAGAGCCATAGTGCATCGCTCCCCCCTCGGTAGTGACAGTCCTGTAGATGCAGGTAAGGTACGGGGATGTACTTACTGCGGTCACTCGTCGTCCCGCTGGATTTGGCGAACCAGCGACAAGCACCAGGGATGAGCACATCTCGTTCGCCCTGCACCATGCGCTCGATGTCGGCCTTAGCGCCTTCGTAGTCGATGATGGGTACGGCCTCCTTGTAGGAGCTGTAGGAAGAGCTACGGCTGAGCCCATGTCGGCGACCGAAGTCCGTGCGGGCAGCACGTGTGAGGATATGGCGGAGTTGCTCCTGCTGGAGATCCTCCAGACGGCTAGAGTACTCCTCGATACGACGCAGGCGGAGCTTGGCGAGTTGGTAGACGAGCGAGGTCTTTAGATCCATGGCTTTAGAGAATAGGGGAGTGGGTATAGCCCTCACGACGGGCTAGGGCACGACGCACATCCTCGGGCTCGAGGTAGTGGCTGTAGAAGCGTTGCTCTCGCTCTAGGAGACGGGAGCGAAGGGAGGTGATGGGGCAGAGGTGACGCAGACGGCGCCAGCGAAGGTACTGCCCATAGAGATGAAGGAAGTGGGCGGAGGAGACACCCCGATGATTCACAGCAAAGCGTAGGGCGAGCTTCGGCAGGCGACTGAGCCAGAATCGATCGCAGACACGACTGAGTCGCTGCTTGACGAGCTCGGGGTCCCATCCTCGGGCTTCAGCATAGGCTTGGGCAAGGGCCTCGGTGGCTCGAGGGTGAGCGAAGAGGCGATCCATGTTCTTGATGCTCGTAGCTTCGTCGAGGGCGCTTACCGAGAAGTGCATGCGATTGAGATCCACAAGGGCGAAGGCGTAGCTATCGCTCTTGGGATGGTAGATGTAGGGGAGGTTGCCTGGAGAGAGATCTTCGTGGACAACTCCAGAGAGGTGGAGCTGAGCGAGGAAGAAAGCTAGATCTCGGGTGAGGTGCTCATTGACAGATCCCTCACGAGCCTGAGGGTGCAGGGAGTTCCCCGTCACCTCTAGGTAGCGGGTGATGTAGTAGCTATCGGTGAGTGCGCCTAGATGGTCGTACCGCTCGATGTAGCCTATGGGCTCGGGGGTGAGGATATCGAGGCTCTGGAGCTGGAGTGCGTGGAGGTAGGAGCGTCTCGCCTTGCTACTATTGGTCCAGCCGTAGTAGATCTGGCGGGCTCGGGCTAGGTGCCCGAAGTGCTTGATGGTATAGTCCCCCTCGGGGCTCTCTAGGCGGTAGAGGACATTGCGCCCTCGGTAGATCTCGGTGCAATGTACCTCGCTGGGGAGTGCCTCGCTGCCAGCCTCGTAGGTCTGGATGTAGCGAAGGAGTTTGTCGAGGAGCTCGTTGCCTTCCTCTAGGATGCTTCTGTATCTGTACAATTTCTCTTTCCGTAGGGCGAAGGTCTTCGCCGTTGTTGCTTGGGGCAAAGATACAAACTCTTCCCTCGTTTACGAAGGGAGGTTTGCTGCCGAGGAGGCGCTACTGCTCCCTCCGAGGAAGCACCAGTAGCGCCTCTTCGGAGTTTCTACTAGAAGTCCAATGCCCTTGCTCCAGAGCCCTTGGACGTGGGGCGGAAGGAGCTTGCCTCGAGGATGCGCTTTTCGAGGAAGCTCCTTCCCCAGCTTGGAGATAGAGAAAGCCCCCAGCGAATGGGCTCGGGAAGCTGTCGCTGGGGGCTTGGGGGGATGAGTCGTTTGTTCGCTCGTGGAGACTCTAGCGTCTGTTCAGGCGCACCCCGCTCTTCGTGGGGGAGTCTACGAGGGTCTTCTGATCTTGGTGGTAGTTGGGACGATACGGACCAGCAGGTAGGTCTACGAGGATCTCCCTATTAGCGAGGCGAGCAGCGACGACCTTGTCCGTCAGCGCTGTCACGAGCATGTCAGTCACGAGCTGAGCAAGCCCACCCCAGAGGCCTCCACCCGAGTTGTAGGAGGAAGTATCTAGTTCGCCAGAGACTCGGCGATCGAAGAGGCTCTCTCCCGTCTTCAGCGAGCGCAGGTGGTAGGAGATATCGAAGAGGATGCGGGCATTCAGAGCCTGCTTCTCCCAGCGATGTATCACGGTGAAGAGGGCGGCATCAGCGCCGAAGATCCGCTGGAAGGGGGCGAGGTTGGCTTCCAGTAGTTCCTCTGCGTTGTTCACCCCTTCCTGCTGGAAGAGCTCCTGCGTCAAGAAGGGCGAGAAGACATAGTAGCCTCGCTCGGCCAGAGGGGTAAGCAGGGTGGCATAGAAGTTCTCCTTCAGCTCCACCTGATTGGTCTCATTGATGGGGGGCATGAGGAGGATGGAGCGAGGGGACTCGGTATATACTTTGGCATAGGCCGATTCACGGGTCAGATCGCCCTTGGTGACTCCGCAGGAGGAGAGGAGGAGTAAAGATAGCGCCGCAGAGATGGCTACGGGGCTAAGTAGTCGTCGTAATAGAGCCATCAGAATAAGCGCTTGAGGAGGGTCTGGATGAAGATGGAGCTTTCTGGGTAGAGGGCGATCTCCTGCTCGAGGAGTTTGCGTCCCTCTTCGGGCTTGCCCTGCTTGATGAGTAGGTAGCCATACTCGGCACAGATACCTGGGGGAGGGAGCTGGCGTGTGCCCTTGGGATGGGTGATGAGCTCTTCGTAGACCTCGATGAGGCGCTGAAGGTTCTGCTTACTCGGGGTCTTGGCCACAGCATAGCTCGTAGCCTCATAGTTGCCCCAGCCATAGAGGCTGGGAGTCGTGGCACAGCTAGCCAGAAGTACTGCTACCACAGAGGCCAGTACTCCACGAAAGAGGTAGGGGTGTGTCATAGAGAGAAGTTAGGGGAGGTGAGATGTCAGGGGAAGACCTAGCCCTTAGCGCAGGGTGATGGTCTTGGCCGTGCGTGTGGAGACGAAGATCTCTTTAGCGAAGAGGATATTGCCTGCACGGTCACGCACGACGATCTGATGTCTGCCTGGTGTGATGGTGATGCGCTTAGCGCTTCGGGTCACGTGCTCGGGCTTGACGGGGACGATCGACACGGCTGAGACTTCGTCGATGAGCACTTCGACCTTCTGCCCAAGATACTTGCCCGAGGAGGCGATGACTATATAGGATTCGTCATTGAGCCCCCCAGTGACGGAGGCGGTGGTGCCACAGGAGCTGACTCCCAGTAGCAGAAGGGGGACGATGAGGAGGAAGAGGAACTTCTTCATGATGATGAGGTAGGACTAAGAGATGAGTAAGCGGGGAGGGAAGGGATTAGGGCTGGAGGTAATAGTCGCTGAGCTTCTTCGTATCAAATGAGCCAGAGGTGAGGCTGGCGATGGCATATTCGGAGTCGATGCTCTCTCCTGCCACCTGCTCTACTCGTACCTGAGCTACGGCCTTGCCTGCGAGACGGAAGGTAGCCCCCGTCTGTGGATTGGTCACCTGCTTGCCCTGCTTGTAGACGGTGAAGACATCCCCGGGGCGTATCCCTTGGCTCGCTCCCCCTGCGATGATGATCCCCTCGTCGTCGGCACTGAGGAGGTAGGTGCGCCAAGGTTTGTCGCTGCACTTATTGATAATGCCTTCGATGAGCTGGTCTATAGCACCAGAGATAGCCTTGTCACTCAGTGTCGCATCATAGCCAGCCTTACCGCCGAAGCCGAGGGTGCTCTTGCTCGTGGTCTCTGCCTGCCCCTTAGCTTCGTCAGAGAAGATGACCTGCCCCGTCGAGACTTCTATGATACGTATGCTGACACCAGCCTCGACAGTCTGACGCTTCTCCGAGGTGAAGACCCCTTCCGAGCCCGTTGTCTTGCGTCCGAAGGCGGTGATGGAGCCGAGGATGAGGTAGTCGGCAGGGATACGTTGGCTAGAGCCGGCCTTTACTTCAGCGGCTACCTTGTCCGCATCGCTGCGCTCTAGGAGGATGAACTTCTCCGAAGCGCCTAGCTTCGCCATGAGGAGATCAAGGGCTTGCTTAGCCATGGGATCGTTGTCCCGATCATAGAAGATGCCTTTGCCGTACTGGGTCTCATTGGAGAAGCGTCCGACGGCGACCTTCCACTTGAGGCCTCGGGTCTGCTGAGGTCTGGAGAGGCTGACACCAGGGTGAGCTTCGACGCGCTGAGGTTCTTGCGCCTGAGCTTGCCAGCTAAGCGAGGAGAGGGAGGCGAGAAGCCCCCCGAAGAGGATGCAACGGATATTCATAATGCTGATCATTAAGCGTGACTTGATGGAGCAAATATAGGGATTTGATAGGTAAATCCCCTAGTAAATCCATCCGAGGTAAGAGCCTAGCTCGGCGAGGATACAACGGGGCGCTCCATCCAGCCTCCGAGGGGGTAGACTTTGGAGCGAAGGGCGAGCCTCTGGGGCTGTAGTCCCTATCCGTGCCAATAATCGTATCTTTGTCTGATGTGTGGTGAGCATATCTATTCCTTGACCTTGGTGGTTATAAGGATGAGTGAAAACAAAGACTCACCGACAAGCTACTAAACCGTACACGACGATCATAATGAAAAGTTACCTAGGGTACATCGCTGCGCTCTGCCTCCTCACGCCTCTGAGTGGGGTAGCACAGCACACCAATGTACGTGCTGCTGATCGCCTACTACAGAGCGATAAACCTAACTACACCGAGATCCGTCGACTCATCAAGCTCGCCGAAGAGCACGAGGAGACGAAGAATGACTCCTACACCTACTATGTCAAGGGGCTGGTGGAGCGTAACCTCTACCGTACTGAATACCGTAAGATCACCACGCCGAGAAGCGCAGGGGATACGGCTCGGATGTTCCGCTGCGTCGTCGATGAACTCATCGGATGGCGTGTGGCTGACTCCCTAGAGCGTCGCCCCGAGCCCGCTACGGGCCGCATCGTACTGAGGTATCAGAAGAAGATCCAGGATTACCTGAAGGAGGATGCCCCGAAGATGTATGAAGCAGGACTCTTCTGGCTTGATCACAAGAAGTATGGAGAGGCGGTGAAGGCCTTTACTGGTGCGCTAGATGCTCATCGGATCCTACTGCCCGTCGGTCAGACGAAGCTCCCCGTAGACTCTACCATTTCCAACCTCGCCTACTATGCCCTTGTCTCAGCCTATACGGGTGAGCTCTATCCCGAAGTCATCCGCCTCGGCAAGGAATACAAGGATGTGGCAGCGAATAAGAATGAAGTCTATCAGTTCGTCGCCCGAGCGCACTTAGCACAGCAAGATACGGTAGGCGCTATGCCTCTCCTCGAGGAGGGAGCAAGGCTCTATCCAGAGACTTCCTTCTACTTCGGATCAATGATCTCCATCTACCAAGCACAGGGGAAGTACAAGGAAGCGGTAGAGCTCATCGACCGTGCCCTCAAGATCACACCCGATAATCCCAACCTCCTCGTCCTACGAGGCAATGTCTACTTCTTCGCTCAGGACTGGGATCGAGCTATCGAGATCTACCGACAGGTCCTTCGCCTCAGCCCCGACAACTATGATGCTCTCTTCAACCTCGGTCAAGTCTACTACAACAATGCCGTCTCGATACTGGCTAACCCACTGAGTACCAAGCTCGACGAGAAGAAGGCTAAAGAATACTTCCGTCAGTCGCTCCCTCATCTGGAGGCTGCCTACAAGATGGCTCCCGATCAGGTGCGTGACCTGCTTGGCAATGTCTACTACCGACTGGGCCTAGAGAAGAAGTACGAAGCACTATACACCCCAAACTCCACTAAGTAATGAACTCACCCTCTATAGCCACCAGCGTGCGGGAGGCTCTCCTAGCTCGCTTCCTTCGCTACGTGCAGATCGATACCGAGAGCGACCCTACGAGCACGACCTATCCCTCGACAGAGAAGCAGCTGGACCTGCTTCGCCTCCTTCATGATGAGCTCACCGAGCTAGGTGTCCCCGAGGTGCGCTTGCTGGAGAAGGGCTATGTCATGGCACAGATCCCCGCTACTCCTGGCTACGAAGATCGCCCAGCTCTAGGGCTGATCGCTCACGTCGATACCAGCCCTGACTTCACAGGGCAGGGTGTCCGCCCGCAGGTCATCGAGGACTACGACGGCTCGCCTATCGCCCTTGGAGAGGTAGCCGAACTGACCGCTCGGGAGTTCCCCGAGCTCATGGAGGTCCTCGGGCATACCCTCATCACCACCGATGGCACGACGCTCCTCGGGGCGGACGACAAGGCAGGGGTGGCCGAGATCATGGAGGCTGTCCGCTATATCCTAGCACACCCCGAACTCCCTCACGGGAAGATCTGCATCGGATTCACCCCCGACGAAGAGATCGGGAAGGGCGTGGACTTCTTCGATGTCAAAGCCTTTGGTGCCGACTTTGCCTTCACTGTAGACGGCAGTCGGGAGGGAGAACTGGAGTATGAGAACTTCAACGCTGCCTCCGCCCGAGTCGTAGCACACGGACGAAGCATCCACCCTGGCTCCGCCAAGGGGAAGATGATCAATGCCCTAGAGGCGATCTACCTGCTCCATGCAGCCCTGCCTCACTATGCCCGCCCAGAATTCACCGAGGGCTACGAGGGCTTCTACCACATGATGCACTTCTCGGGGGGCGTAGAGCACGCCGAAGCCGAATACATCATACGTGATCATGACCGAGCCCTCTTCGAGGAGAAGAAGCAGCTCATGGAGCGTGTCGCAGCCGAAATCAACGTCGCTTACAAGCGCCCTGTCATCGAGGTGACCATCGAGGATACCTACTACAATATGTATGACCAAGTCGCTCCACATGAGGAGTACCTCGAGCGTGCTCGGGCTGCGATGCTACGTGCAGGTGTCACCCCTCGTACCTCGCCCATACGAGGCGGTACAGATGGTGCCCGACTCTCCTATATGGGGCTTCCTTGTCCCAACCTCTTCACCGGTGGAGCGAACTTCCACGGTAAGTATGAGTATGCTTCGCTCGATACGATGTGTCGCTCCGTAGAGACACTCGTCTATCTCCTCACCGAAGCACCCACCGAAGGCTAATTGATATAGATGACACCAAAGAAGAGGATCGCCATCCTTGGCTCTACGGGCTCCATCGGGACACAAGCCCTCGAGGTCGTACGTGACCATCGAGAGGAGCTGGAGGTCTCTGTGCTCGTAGCACGCAGGAGCACGGAGCTCCTGATCCGCCAAGCGCTCGAGTTCGAGCCTCGGCTGGTCGTGATCACTGATGAGACCTGCTACGAAGAGGTGCGTTCGGCACTCTCCGCTACCTCCACCGAGGTACAGACGGGCGCAGACTCCATCCTAGAGGCTGTCCAGCGCCCCGATGTCGATATTGTCCTGACGGCGATGGTGGGCTTCTCAGGCCTCGCTCCTACGCTCTCCGCCATAGAGGCGGGCAAGACCATCGCTCTGTCGAACAAGGAGACGCTCGTCGTCGCTGGTGAGCTGATCATGTCGCTCGCTAAGCAGCACGGAGCACGCATCCTCCCCGTGGACTCGGAGCATTCGGCTATCTATCAGTGCCTCGTAGGCGAAGAGGCTAACCCTCTGGAGCGCATCCTGCTCACAGCCTCGGGAGGTCCCTTCCGCACCTATCGGACGATCGAGGAACTCGAAGGGGTGACGGTAGAGCAAGCTCTAGCGCATCCCAACTGGTCGATGGGTGCTAAGGTCACCATCGACTCCGCCTCGCTGATGAATAAGGGGCTGGAGATGATCGAGGCACGCTGGCTCTTCGATACACCTGCCGAGTCGATCGAGGTCATCGTACATCCTCAGAGTATCATCCACTCGATGGTGGAGTTCGCCGACGGGTCTGTCAAGGCCCAGCTAGGCCTACCCGATATGCGCCTGCCCATAAGCTATGCCCTAGGACTCACTGAGCGAATAGCCAATGACTATCCCCGCCTCAACTTCATGGACTATAGCTTTACCTTCGAGCGACCCAACCTCGAGCTTTTCCCCAACCTAGCCTTAGCCTATCGAGCCCTTGAGCTGGGAGGTACCGCTCCCTGCGTACTCAATGCCGCCAATGAGGTAGCTGTCGAAGCCTTCCTCGGTGGACAGCTGGGCTTCCGAGCTATGAGCTCGCTGATCGAGCGGGCGCTAGAGGCACATCGCCCCGTCCCCAGCTATGATCTTGACCTCCTCGTCGAACTTGACCGAGAGGTGCGGCAGCAGTGCCGTCAGTGGATCGGCTCCCGTAAATAATCCTAGATTCTTCCTTAGACAATCATATACAAGTGGATATAGCAATTCGTGTATTTCAGCTTCTCTTCTCCCTCTCCATCCTCGTCTTCATCCATGAGCTCGGGCACTACTCGATGGCTCGCTTCTTCGGAGCACGTGTAGAGAAGTTCTACCTCTTCTTCAACCCCTGGTTCTCCCTCTTCAAGTGGACGAGCAAGCGTAGTGGTACGACCTATGGTGTCGGCTGGCTTCCTCTCGGGGGCTACTGCAAGATCGCTGGCATGATCGACGAATCGCTCGATACCGATGCGATCAAGAGTGAACCGAAGCCCGATGAGTTCAGGAGCAAGAAGCCCTTCCCTCGTCTGATGATCATGGCAGGGGGAGTGATCTTCAATGTCCTGCTGGCCTTCATCATCTATACAGGCATCACGCTGGTCTGGGGCACTAAGGTGCTCCACAGCGATCAAGTTACTTCGGGGATGACCTTCTCCAAGACGGCTCAGTCTGTGGGCTTCGTAGATGGCGACGTGATCCTCAAGGTCGATGACAAGGTCTCGCCCAATGTGCTGGACTCCCGCTTCATCTCTTCGCTCATCAATGCCCGTGAGATCGTCGTCCGTCGAGGGCAAGAGGAGAAGACGATCCACATGCCTCAGGATATGATGCATCAGCTCCTCAAGGCTGAGGAGGGCTTTGGCTCGCTCCGTCTGCCTTTCGTCGTGGACTCTGTCTCCTCGACGAGCCCCGCTCATGGCCTGCTGGCTTCGGGTGACCGTGTCGTCGCTGTCGATAGCACAGCCTGCTCCGACATCAATGAAGTCATCAGCGCACTTCAGGAGAAGAAGGGGGGAAGCGTCACGCTCTCCATCGACCGATCGGGAGAGATCCTCTCCCAGACGCTCCCCGTCGATACGGCTGGTCATATCGGTATCATCCTGCGTGGAGTAGAGGAGATCTATCCCATCGAGCACGTGAGCTATGGTCTCCTCTCTGCCGTGCCTGCTGGTATCGACCGAGCAGGCCAGACGATCTCGGGCTATGTGCGTGGACTGAAGTACATCTTCACCAAGGAAGGTGCTAAGCAGATGGGGGGGCTTGGCACGATGGGCAAGCTCTTCCCTACGAGCTTCGACTGGCAGAGCTTCTGGGCGATCACCGCCTTCCTCTCGATCATCTTAGCCGTGATGAATATCCTGCCTATCCCTGCGCTTGATGGGGGGCACATCCTCTTCATCCTCCTCGAGATGATCCGCCGCAAGCCACTGAGTGACCGAGCTATGACGACGATCCAGACCGTGGGTCTTGTCCTGCTGCTCCTCTTGATGCTCTACGCTAACGGCAACGATATCTACCGCTCCTTCTTCGGGCGGTAACTGACCCCTTCACCAAGGCATGGGAGACTTCCGTGTACATATCTTAGGCTGTGGTTCAGCTCTGCCCACAGCAGTCCATTACCCCACCTCTCAGGTCGTAGAGCTTAGGGATAAGCTCTTCCTCGTGGACTGTGGGGAAGGGGCTCAGCGGCAGTTCCGTCTGCAGCGACTGGACTTCGGTCGCATCATCGGAGTCTTCATCTCTCATCTGCATGGTGATCACTGCTACGGCCTCTATGGCTTCCTCTCCACGATGGGGATGCTTGGCAGGAGAAGGGCTCTGCCCATCTACGGCCCTCGAGGGATAGATACCTTCCTCGCTCCCTTCATCGAAGAGAGTCGCTCCTACCTCGGCTATGAGATCGAGGTGCATGTCATCGACGATCGCAAGAGTGGTCTCGTCTACGAGGATCGGTCGGTCGAGATCACCTCGCTACCGCTGGAGCATCGTGCACCCTGTGTCGGCTATCTCTTCCGTGAGAAGGTGACGGAGCGACATATTGACCGACCTTCATGTGATTTCTACGAAGTCCCTCGTTCGTACTATGTAGCGCTACGTGAGGGAGCAGACTTCACGACTGAGGACGGGCGGGTGATCCCCAATCACCGCCTCACTCGGCTGGGACGCAAGGCTCGTAGCTATGCCTACTGCTCGGATACGGCCTATGCCCCCTCGCTCGTACCCCTGATCCAAGGCGTAGACCTGCTGTATCACGAAGCTACCTTCTCCCGTGAGCGCTCTGAGCGAGCTAAGGTGACGGCACATAGTACAGCAGAGCAAGCGGCCCTCATCGCCCAAGAAGCTGGTGTAGGTCGTCTCTTGATCGGCCACTATTCGGCACGCTACATTGATGCTACTCCTCTCCTTCGTGAGGCTCAGGAGGTCTTCCCCGAGACCTTAGCCTCTGACGAAGGGATGATCATAGATCTCTGAACGTATCTCTGGGGCTTGCCCTCAAGGAGATCCCAATCCCAACATACTACATGACGACAAAGAAGACAATCAAGCGGCTCATCTTGACCCTCGGCTGCGCTTCGCTTACGCTCGCTGGGCTCTCCGCTCAGACGATGGAGGTTCGCCCAAGTCGGGTATTCCTCACGCAGCTTCAGGAGGACTTCGCTAGCGGTAACTATATCGGCTACCAGCACGATCTGCCGAGACTGAGGGTGCTGCCTTTGCTGGCGGAGCATCTCCCCTATCGTAAGGCGATCGTAGAGCTGATGGCAGGACAGACGGCTCCTGATGAAGTCATCACACGCTTCCTCAAGGAGCATCCCCGAGCTCTCGAGCGTCCCTCTGCGGAGCTCCTCCTAGCTCTGGTGTATGTAGACCAAGGCCTTCTGCCTCTGGCTCGCACCCAGCTTGATAAGGTGAAGTCCTCTTCCCTCTCGCCTCGAGAGGCAGCACAGAGGGACTTAGCCCTAGCCTATGTCCTGCTCTCTGACCAGCGGAATGCGGTCGATCTAGAGGAGGCACAGCATCTCCTCATCCTAGCCAGCGAAGACTCCTCGATCGTCGGGGAGCAAGCTCTTCTCTATCTCGGATCAGTAGCTTGGGCTCGTGGGGATGTTCAGGAGGCACGCTCGATCTTCGCCCGCACGGACTATTCCCCAGAGCTTGCACCAGAGGCGGCCTATCAGCTGACCCTGCTCTCCTTCTCCACGGAGGATGCTGCCACGGCACAGCGCCGAGCTAATGAGCTCCAGCGTACCTACCCCGAGATGGCTTCACGTGCTTCGCTCAAGTCCGTCATCGGTCAGTCCTACTACGCTGAGGGCAACTATGAGCAGGCCATCCAGATGCTCCAGCCCCTGCAGGAGCTCGATGACTACCGCCCTACCGCCGAGGAGTGCTATGCGCTGGGTACTGCGCTCTATACACTGGGGCGCTATGAGGAAGCTCTTCGTCCTCTGAGTACTGCCTCTGAGAGCAGTGAAGCACTCGGAGCACAAGCCCTCTTCCTCCTAGGGAATGCACGCATCAAGCTCCAGCGCACCAGCGAAGCAGCTCTAGCCTTCAGTAGTGCAGGACAGCATCCGGCAGCTAGCGAACGTGTACGAGAGTACGCCCTCTACAATGGCATCCTCCTGCAGGATGAGACCCAGCGGTCGAACTTCGGACAGACCGTCCGTATGGCCGAGATCTTCATCTCTGAGTTCCCTCGCTCTAGCTACCGCCCCCACATCCTACAGCTCATCAAGGGGATCTTCCTCTCCAATAAGGACTATGCCGAGTCGCTAGCCACGCTGGAGCGCCTCCAGATCCAGAGCCCTGAGCTCAGTGAAGCGAAGCAGTATGTCCTGCTTCGCCTCGGTGAAGGAGCCCTTGGTCAGCAGGATCACACCCGTGCACGAGACTACCTTGCTCGGGCGATTACGCTGGGTACGAAGGCAGACTATACGGCTCAGGCTCACCTCCTCAGAGCGACGAGTGCTCTGGAGCGAGGAGACTACGCTGCTGCTGAGTCTGATGCTACGAAGAGCATCGC
Source organism: uncultured Porphyromonas sp. (assembly GCF_938039215.1). Lineage (GTDB taxonomy): Bacteria > Bacteroidota > Bacteroidia > Bacteroidales > Porphyromonadaceae > Porphyromonas. Next base: position 58,647 of record NZ_CALHVI010000055.1, read on the forward strand.
TACGGGTGCTGCTCCTTCGCTAGCCTACTATGTCGAGGGCTACGCACATTACAATCAGAAGCACTATTCATCTGCCTACCGCTCCTTCGAAGCCTTCACTTCAAGAGCGGGGAGTGATGAGTCGCTACGTCGTGCAGATGCTCTAGCCCGTATGGGGGACTGTCTGCTCATCCAGAAGAAGACAGCAGAGGCTCTAGCTCTCTATCGCCGAGCGGATGAAGGGATGCCCTCGGGGAGCGATGAAGCCCTCTATCGTGTCGCCACGATCTATGGACGCTGGGGGCAGTACCCTAAGCAGATCGAGACGCTGGATCGGATCATCAAGACGCACCCCGAGTCCACACACTTGCCCGAGGTGCTCTATGATAAGGGTCGTGCGCTCGTGCTAAGCAAGGCACGTGCTGATCAGGCGACGGCAGTCTTCGACGAACTCGTCAAGCGCTACCCCGACAGCCAGTATGCTCGTCTGGGGGCGATGGAGAAGGCGATGCTGGCCTACAACAATGGGCGCACCGAAGAGGCGATCAAGGCTTACAAGGATCTCATCGCCCGTTACCCCGAGAGTGAAGAGGCTCGCTCGGCACTCTCTGACCTCAAGAATATCTACATCAGCCTCGATCGTATCGACGAGTACACGGCCTATGCTTCGACGCTGGGCAAGCAGCTCACACCCACCGAGAGCGAGAAGGCACATCTGGAGTACCTCTCCCTCGAGAGCAAGTACAAGAAGGACAAGGATGCCTCCCTCTCTGAGCTGGAGAGCTTCGTTCGCTCCTACCCTGCGAGCCGAGAGGCAGGCAAGGCAGAGCTCCTGCTGGCTGAGCGCTATGCTCAGTCGGGACGACAGGCCGAGGCACTAGCTCTCTATACCAAACTGTCTGCTCCTGCTCGCTCCCTTGACCTACGTCTTCCTGCCCTAGAGGCACAGACGAAGATCTACGAAGAGACGGGACGACAGCGTGAGGCTGTTACCGCTTGGGCGACCCTCTATGGAATCGAAGGGCTTGAGGCTCCTCAGCACCTTCGCTACGGACGTGCGCTCGTCAAGGCGGCCTACGAAGCTAAGGACTACAAGCGCTCCATCGCTACGACTGAGGAGCTCCTTCGCCGCAGTGACCTCCCAGCGGGTACCCGCTCTGAGCTCATCCTACTACAGGGTAAGAGCGAGGAAGCTACGGGTGCTACGGGCAAGGCGCTGAAGACCTACGAGCCTCTACTGAAGAGCTTCGATACGGCCTCGGGTGCTGAAGGCTATATCCGCCACTCTACGCTCCTCTTCCGCTCGGGTAAGGTACAGGAGACGAAGAAGCAGCTCGATGCCTTCATCGCCAAGGGTACCCCACAGCAGTACTGGCTGGCTCGTGCCTTCCTGCTTCTAGCTGACTGCTACCACAAGCTGGGCGATACCTATGTCGCCCAGCAGTATGTAGAGAGTCTGCGAGACAACTACAAGGGGACTGAAGAAGATATTGCTCAGATGATCTCTGACCGACTCACCTCCTATCAGAATAAGAAATGAAGAAGTTCACCCTAATCCCTATCCTAGCTTCGGCGTTCCTCACCCTCTCTGGGGCGAGCGCTCTCTCGGCTCAAGAAGCTAAGGTGAAGCGTGCCGATACCCTTCGCCGTGAGCTCACTGTGATGACGGAGGATGAAGTCACGCTGGGTACACGTCAGCCACGTGACCTAAGCTTTGTCGTCCCCGTGCCCTCGGTGACGGCAGTACGTCATGCCTATCTAGATACTCCTATTCCCTTCACCTTGCGTCCTGGGGTCGCTCCTCTGGGGGCACTCGCTGCTCCACGAGGGGGCTTTGAGCGAAGCCAGCAGCGAGGCTATGTTTATCTCTCGGGGGGCTTATCCTTCGGGATGAAGGCTGGGGCTGGGCTACGTCTCGTCTCCTCCAAGACCGATAGCTGGGATATCTTCGGCCGCTACCTCTGGACACGCTCGGATATCAAAGTTACTCCAGCCGCTAGCCAGAAGGCTCGGGAGGATGCTTGGCTTCTCGGGACGAGCTACCAGCATCACTTCGATGAGGCGACGCTTGGACTGAAGCTCACGGCAGGACAGCATGCCTACAACTACTACGGTCTCGGGCTTACCCGTCCTCTGCTGGGTGTGCCTCTGGGCTCTATCGTCCCTGGGCCAGAGCTCCGTCGTCGCTCTACGCTCGTCTCCTTCGCTGCTCGCTATGCTACGGAGGAAGACTTCACTGAGGACTGGCTCTATGAGTTCGGTGCCAAGGTAGACTATACCTCGTCTAGCTCCATCCAAGAGGCAAATACCACTCTGGCCTCTCCTCGTGAATGGCTCCCTGAGCTCTCTGCCGATCTCTCCTACCGACTAGGTAGTACCTCACGTCTCGGGGCTATGGGTGCGTGGTCACTAGGCTCACTCTCCTCGACGGTGCCCTTCCTCTACGGCTTCCCCGAGAAGCGCAGCTCGAGCACCCGTATGATCCTCACGGGAGTCCCTTACTTCCTCACGGAGGATGTCTCTGGCGATCTAGGCTGGAGAGCTCTAGCGGGGCTACGAGTGCTCACGGGCAATGACCACCACAATGCCCACCTCTTCCTCTTCCCTAAGATCGATGCGAAGCTGCGTGTAGGCTCGGCCTTCGACCTTCGTCTCGAGACGGATGCTCAGCTCCTCAGACACACCCTTCACAGGATCGCAGACGAAGCTCCCTACCTAGATCATGAGGCCTTCGTAGGGCGCTATGAGCGACTCTATGATGCCAAGCTCTCTCTGGGTGGGACCATCGGTGGAGCCTTCAGTATCGAAGCCTTCGGTCGCTATGCTGATCATAAGGGGGCTGTCGAGTTCCGCCCAGTGCCTCTCCTTCATCCTGATGGGATGCCCGCTACGGCCTCCTATATGATGCCCATTACTTTCCGTCCCTACTACGTGGACTACAGAGAGCAGAATCTAGGGCTGGAGCTGGCATACAATCATCGAGGCCTCTTCACCGCTTCGCTACGTGGGGTCTATGCTCGCTACCAGACGGCACAGCAGTTCCTCGCTCGTCCTAGCTTCACCCTAGAGAGCCTCGTAGAGCTTCATCTCCTCCCTGAGCTCCGTCTTCGTGCGGGCTATGACTTCGCCACGGCGATCAAGTCCTACGATCCTGAAGGGGAGATCGTCCCGCTGAGTCAGCTTCACCACCTGCATGCCGATGCCGTCTACTCGCTGACGAAGAAGCTGAGTCTGACTGCTGAGCTTCGTACTCCGCTCTCGGTGAGAGAGACACGCTGGTACGGCTATCTACCTCAGCCGATGCTCCTGCAGGCTGGGCTACAGCTCACCTTCTAGCAGGGAGTAGGGGAAGCACCCCGACAGAATAGATAGACGATCGGCCGACCAAGTGAGAGACTTGGTCGGCCGATCGTCTTTTCTGTTGGGCTCTGTCGCTCCCTAGGAGTGGGGAGAAGAGGCTAGAAGCCTCGGGTGATCATACCGCTACCGAAGCAGATCCTATGCTCGGTATCGTAGAGCACGGCATACTGCCCTGGGGCAATGCCTTGGATGGGCTCCTTGCTCTGGATGAGGTAGCCTTCCTCGGGGTGATAGCTCAGGAGACCTTGGGTGAACTCGGGGGTATGACGCACCTTGAAGGTGATCTCCAGTGGAGTCTCACGGCTGAGGGGAGTCTTGAGCCCTTGATGAAGGCTGGTGTAGGCCCATGGGTCAAGGCTGATGAAGTCGCACTGCTCCATGCCGATGTGATCGCCGTACTGGTCGGAGGGGTCATAGCCTTGGCTGACGAGGAGGATATTGCGACGGATGTTCTTCTTCACGACGAACCATGGCCCGCCACTGAGCCCCAGCCCCTTGCGCTGACCGATGGTGTGGAACCAGTAGCCACGATGCTTGCCGAGTACCTTGCCCGTCTCACGCTCGATGATGAGCCCCTCACGCTCGCCGAGAGCTCGCTGGATGAACTCGTTGTAGTTCACCTTCCCGAGGAAGCAGATCCCTTGGCTGTCCTTGCGTCGAGCGCTCAGCAGATGGACTTCCTCGGCGATCTGGCGTACCTCACTCTTGAGCAGGTGCCCTGTGGGGAAGAGGAGCTTGGAGACCTGACGGAAGTTGATCTGGGCGAGGAAGTCCGTCTGATCCTTCACGGGGTCGGGGGCGGTCGTTAGGTAGAGATGCCCGTCGATGAAGCTCGTCGTCGCATAGTGCCCCGTGGCGATGAAGTCGAAGTCCTTGCCCCACTTCTCCTCGAAGCATCCGAACTTGATCAGCTTGTTGCACATCATGTCGGGGTTGGGGGTTAGCCCTCGGCGCACCGTGTCGATCGTGTACTCGACGACTTGCGCCCAATACTCCTCGTGGAGGGAAACGATCTGGAGCGGGCAGTCATACCGATGCGCCAGATGGCGCACGATCTCTAGATCATCCTCCCACGAGCAGTCGGTGAAGCCTCGCTCCTCCATCCCGATCTGGATGTAGAAGAGGGTAGGGCGGTAGCCTGCTTGGCAGAGGAGGTGCACCACGACGGAGCTATCTACGCCCCCCGAGACGAGGGCTGCGATGCGGGGCTCCTGGATGCCACTATGCTGGATACGCTCCCTGAGGGGAGCGATGAGGTCTTGCTGTCGGTTCATCGGGTGCAAAGATACGGCATTCGCCCCATGCGAGCCTCCTGCGCTCTGTCGCTCCTAGGGGTGAAGCTCGATCGATCTGGGCAAGCCTCAAGAGGAAGGATGGGCTAGGGGCGTTGCCCTTGCCTCAACTCTCCTGTGCAGTCCGCATAGGGTGGGGGAGAAGAGGGGGATATGCTCCACTCTAAGGTCTAAACCTCGTGCTGTGGGAAGACACCATCCGAAGGTCGAGGGCGGAAGGCCTCAGTCCCGTGAAGTAGAGCCTTCTGAAAGGGGGAGGGAAGTGACTCCTAGGAGCTCGCTCGGGAAACCTACTGTGGGTCGCCGATACGACCTACGGTAGATCGCCCCGACGACCCACGGTAGATCGCCCCGACGACCCACAGTAGGTCTTCTCGGTGATCTACCCTAGGTCGTAAAAGTCACCCATTCATGGGTCACTCGAGGGACCCATGAATGGGTAGGTCAGGTGACCCATGCATGGGGTGCATTTGTCTCCCATGTAGGGGGCGGTCTATGCCCCGCCGTGTGGAGGTGCTTGTACCCCTTCGGAATAAACGACACCGCCCCACCACAAGGAGCGTGATGGGGCGGATGGGGTTAGTGTGCTAGAGAGATACTTGCACTACTTGGGTCGTACTGCTCGTACTTGGACTCCGATACAGCGCTTTCCTTTGCCTAATTCAGGCTCGGGATTTGAGGGACTCATGTTGACCAAGGCCACGGAGTGGTCTCCTTCGTTTTCATCGAGGAGTACCTGATTCACCCAGAATCCGAGTATCTCATTGACATACATCTTTGAGCTTCCCTCGAAGTATCCTGCGATACTTAGGGTGATGGTCTTCCCATTTTGCTTACTCTTCCCGACGAGGCAAGGGACCCCGTTCACTTCTTTGCTCTCCCACGTACAGCCACTAGCCAGCTCTTTGATTTCTGGTTCAGTGGGGAGTCGCCAAGAGCCACCAAGCTTGGCATGCGCTACGTCATCCTCGGGGTCAAGCGTCTTCTTATTATCTACGAAGCCGTTGTAGCCCCAGTCTGCGTAGATAGAATACTTGGTGAGCTTGTAGATATTGGGATCGCTATCTGTAGGCTTAGCCCATTTGTAGTTGGACCATTTATATTCGGTCTTGGGCTCAGTCTCCCCCCATGCATAGTAGTCACCATACCCTTCGGGTGTAGAGGCGCCTAGATAGGTGCTAGACCAGTCGACACTGAGACCGAGGTCTATGCCCTCCATAGGTGCGGGTGTAGGAGGGGTGGGAGGTGTAGAGCCACCCACCTTGTCGATCAGCTCCTGGATCTTCTGGAGGATCTCAGCAAAGGCCTTGGCAGCTTCGGCCTTCCCCGTGCGTACTTCTTCGAGGAGCGTATTCACCGTAGTAGCAAGGGTCTTGAGCTGCTCTTGGATCTGCCCATTAGCTACTCCGTTGGCCTTGGCTTGCTCCTGGAGCTCCTTCATAGCCTTGTCGAGGATATCGATCTTTTGGGAGATGGCGACCGTCTCAGTCTCTATCAGAGTCTTGAGTGCATCGAGCTTGGCCCCGAGGTTGATCGTCTGGGCATTGATCATAGCTAGGATGAGGTCGAGCTTCTCCTGAGCCGTCTTCTCATTGCTATTGATCGCTGTCTTGATCTGCTCGAGCTTCTCGGCGAGTGTCCCGCCTAGCTTGTCGATGGCCTGAGTGATCTTCTTCACGACCTCGTCCTGATTGAGCATGTGGTCACCGATGGCCTTTGCGATGAGCTCTAGCTTCTCCTTGAGCAGGAGTCTCTGGGAGTTGATCGCCCCTTCGATGGCAGCTAGCTTCGTCTCCAGAGTCGTGTTGACTGAGTTGAGGACCTTGACGATCTCACTAAGGATCTCGCTACTGCTTTTGTTCATGCCATCGATGGCCTCAGTGATCTTCTTGATGGCTTCTTCACGCTTGAGGTTGCCATTGTTGATGGCCTCTACGAGCTTGGAGAACTCATTCTTGACGGTGATATCTACTGTCTGGTTCACCGAGGGGGCATCCTCCCGACACGAGGTGAAGGAGGTAGGCACCGCTGTCATGAGAGCCAGCCCAAGAAGCGCCTTATATATTGCTTTCATAATTCGATTGTGTTTGGTGTATGCATTCGCAGCATACGATGATCGGGGTTAGCTCCCTACCTGCACCCTGCAGAGGATGCAGGTAGGAGCTGTGAGATGCAGGGAGGCTCTAGGGTCGTACAGGACGGATGGAGAGACCTAGATGGCGCAGAGTGTATGCAGTGACAGCTTTAACGACTACGTCAGAGCCTTCTGTTGTTTCGAACAGGTCTAGAGTAAGTACTTGGTCAGGAGTCTGGAAGAGCTTATCACTAACCCAGATGATGGTGCCCTGATCGTCCCTTTCTAGTTGTGAGCCATTAACCCTACCACTAGCCTTAATGATGATGCTCTTGCCGTTGTACTTGCTCGTGCCACGGAAGCATACGTTTCCGTTGATTACTTCCTTGCTCCAGGTACATGCTTGGGCAAGCTCATTGGCCTCATCTCCGGTAGGCATACGCCAGGGAGCTCCGAGCTTGGCATGCGCAGCATCATCCTCGGGATCTAGCTTCTTCTTGTTGTCGACGAAGCTGTCAAGTCCCCATGCTGGATCAGTGCAGTATTTCGTGAACTTGATCTTTCCATTCACGACTTTACCATGCTTGTAGGTCGCCCAAGAAAATGTATTCTTGTTAGGCTCTATCTCACCCCAGGCATAGAAGTCGCCACGCTCTTCGGGCTTCGTAGCACCGAGGTTGCAGGTCGCCCACTTGATCCCACTAGGAAGCCCAAGGTCGACATACTCCC
>NZ_CALHVI010000056.1 GCF_938039215.1 uncultured Porphyromonas sp.
CGGGTACAAAAAGCACGTGCTGACCGATGGGCAAGGGTTGGTGGAGAGCATAATTGCCACGCCAGCCAATTGTGCCGACACGGTGGTATTGCCCGATCTGATAGAGTAGGCTGAGCTTACGCAGGGTATTAGTGTCCTTGCCGATAAAGGTTATTGTGGCAAGAGAAACTCGGCATGTCTCCTTGAGCGCGGCTTGATTGATGGGATTATGCTCAAAGCGCAGAAGGGGATGGAGCTCACAGAGCGACAACGTGAGCTGAATAACGCCACCAGCAAAATACGCTGTTTGATAGAGCGTACCTTCGGGAGTATTCGAAGGTGGATTTCAGGAGGGCAATGCCGCTACCGAGGGCTTGAGCGAACGCACACACAGAATATCTTGGAGGCTATGGCATACAATCTGAAGCGTATACCTGGGCTTCTTGTGCTCCAGAGCACCAATAGCCCAGAAAAGCCCCCTCTCGGGAGGATAATCCTCCCGAGAGGGGGCAAGGGGGAGAGACAGGCATCTCACTTCCCAGCCTAAAGATCCAGATTTTCAAGGCAAGAAGGTGGAAGCTGTAAAGAGATGGGCTTGCGCAATGGCCTCATATTGTCTGCTCAACACAAGCTCATCGGCAGAGCTTGGCACTAGGTATGGTGGGAGACGAAGCACTAAGCAAGAGGCCGATTGCTATCTTTGCACGAGATACTAGTTTGTACCTATACATCATCATATTAAGATGCGATTACACTCTTCTTTGTTCCGTAGATGGAGCCTCACACTCATAGCTATCACGGGGATGACCTGCGCTCTATCTGCCCAGACGGACGACGACAGGATGCAGGTAGACCGCCCTGACCATAGCCAAGGAACAAGCATCTTGAGTCCACGAAGCTTACAAGTAGAATGGGGCGTAGGTGGCGACTCTGGAGCACATAGCATGGACTTGATGCTTCGCTATGGTCTCATCCCAGATTTAGAACTCCGTCTAGGGGGACAACTCGAGCGCCCGCACCACGGAGCAGTACAATTCTCCACCCTCACCTTTAGTTCGAAGCTAGGCCTCTTCTCTGGCGAAGGATGGATCCCAGCGATGGCACTTGTCGGGGACCTGAACTATGCACCCCAAGAGGAGCAACGGAGACTCACCGGCGATCTCACCCTTGCCTTCGAGCATGAGCTGACCTCGGGCTTCTCCCTTACCTACAATATAGGTTCTGCCGAAGGGATGCGTCGGCTGGCTGTGACTGCAGAGCTGGGCTACGACTTCTCCGATCGACTCAGCTCCTTCGTCGAGTATTATGGGGTCTTTGGACCAGCGGAGCATGGGTGGGATCTCGGGCTAAGCTATGCACTGACGAAGGATCTACTCATCGACCTCTCTTGTGGTAGGACCTACTATCAGAGTGGAGGGGTGAGCTATGCCGCCTTCGGAGCTTCCGTTAGATTGTAGCCCAAACCTACAAGTCCCTCCTCCAGCGTCTCTTCAGACGGAGAAGAGATGATTATCGACTAGATAGCTCCTTATACAGCTAGCGAAGATCCCATCTAAGTACAATTAAATACCCCCACACCTCCTATATCAAGGGAGGTGTGGGGGTATTATCTTTAGGTAAAGATGGGCTTAGTAGATGCCCGATCTGCCCTCTAAAGTGTGTATCTTTGCGTAAACGTGTGATAATTGCCTATGGTCAAGATCTTCCCCCAGTTTCGCTATTTACTCCTACTCCTTATACTCGTCCCCCTATCCCTCGTGCGAGGCTATGCCCAGACCTTCGAAGACTACCTACAGCCCGACCGACCCGAGCAAAGTGAAGGCGTGGGGATCACCGACCCTGGTCGCCTTCGGCTAGAATGGGGGATCGGAGCCTCCTCACATGCCAAGATGGCGGGGCTGATGATTCGCTATGGGGTCATCCAAGATCTTGAAGTTCGCTTGGAAGGTGTAGTAAGAAAGCGAGGCGCAGAGGCTCCACGCTTTACTAACCTTAACTTCTGCTCCAAGCTCAACCTCTTCTCTGGTGAGGGGATCATCCCTGCGATGACGCTTCTCGGCTACTTGAGCTATGCCCCCGACTTCCAGAGCCGTCCGATCACCTCGGACCTCTGTATGGCCTTCGAGAATGCGATCACCTCTGCGCTTGCTCTCACCTACAACCTCGCTTCCTCCGACGGCATGCGAGGCCTCTTCGTCGTCACAGAGCTGAGCTACACCCCTTCGAAGCGATGGAACTGCTTCGTCGAATACTACGGCAACTTCCGCACCTATTACCACCCCGAGCATGGAGCAGATATAGGGATGCGGTATGCCCTCTCCTCAAGCCTCGAGCTTGAGCTCTGCTACGGCAGGACACACTCGAGCTATGACCCGATCAGCTATGCCTCTCTTGGAGGGACTTGGAAGCTCTAATTAGAGGAGAAAAAGAGAGAGGACAAAAGTTCCCGCTCCACTAGCGTAACATCCGAATATGTTGCTTATCTTTGCTTCATCAAGCAAACAAGCAAATCGTATCAACTAACTTTTATAACCCCAAAGAAAGAACATGAACATTCCACAGGAACTACGGTACACCAAGGATCACGAATGGGCTCGTCTCGAAGGTGATGTCGTCTACGTAGGTATCACGGACTACGCTCAGGGTGAGCTCGGTGAGATCGTCTTCGTCGATGTCGACACCGAAGGCGAAAGCCTCAGCGCAGAAGAAGTCTTTGGCTCCATCGAAGCTGTCAAGACCGTCTCTGACCTCCTCCTCCCTCTCGAAGGCGAAATCCTCGAAGTCAATCCTGACCTAGAAGACAGCCCTGAGCTCGTCAATAGCGATCCTTATGGCAAGGGTTGGATCGTGAAGATCAAGCCTGCCAATGCTGATGATGTAGAAGGTCTGCTCAGCGCTGACGACTACAAGAAGCTCATCGCAGGATAATGCAAGCCTCCCCACTAGTCAGCATCATCATGGGCAGTACCTCTGATCTGCCCATCATGGAGAAGGCCGCAGCTCGTCTGGATGCCCTAGGTATCCCCTTCGAGATGCTTGCTCTCTCAGCGCACCGTACTCCTAAGGAAGTGGAGCAATTCGCTACCTCTGCTAAGGAGCGAGGTATCAAGGTGATCATCGGCGCTGCAGGTATGGCTGCTCATCTCTGTGGTGTCATCGCTTCGATGACCTCCATCCCCGTCATCGGTGTGCCTATCAAGGCTTCCCTTGAGGGAGTAGATGCTCTCTACTCCATCGTACAGATGCCTCCAGGCATCCCCGTAGCGACAGTAGGGATCAACGCTGCAGAGAATGCCGCCCTCCTAGCCGTACAGATGATGGCGACCTCCGATGAGGAGCTCTACCGTAGACTTGAGGCCTACAAGGAGTCTCTCAAGGAGAAGGTAGTGAAGGCTAACAAAGAACTTTCTGAGGTGAAGTTTGCCCACAAGACGAACTAACACCTTGGTCTATATGTTGTAAGCCCAGAAGGTATCCCATGCCTTCTGGGTTTACTTTTGCACTCAAGATGACTCATTCATGGTAGAAAACCAATCCCCCTCGCTACACTCCCTCCCCTGCACCTATCACCGACGACACTCGGTCGTCGTACAGATCGGAGATACCCCTCTAGGCACTGGCTATCCCATCCGTGTCCAGTCCATGGCTACCGCCTCGACGCTAGACACAGAGGCAGCCGTAGCACAAGCTCAGCGTATCATAGCTGCTGGAGCTGAATATCTACGCTACACAGCACAGGACAAGCGTGTGGCTACTAACCTCGGAGTAATCCGACAAGAGCTAAGAGCTCGTGGGATCACTACTCCTCTAGTAGCAGATATTCACTTCAATCCGACAGCTGCCGATACCGCCCTAGAGCATATAGAGAAGGTACGTATCAATCCAGGGAACTATGTAGATAGCAAGGGTACTACCGAGTGGAATGATGAGGTATATGAGGCCATGCACCAGCGCGTGCGTGAGCGCTTCGGAGCATTCGTAGAGCGTGCTAAGGAGCTTCGTCGAGCTATCCGCATCGGAGTCAATCACGGCTCACTCTCTGAGCGTATGGTCATGCTCTACGGAGATACACCCGAAGGGATGGTCCAGAGCTGCCTCGAGTACCTCGATGTATCCAGGGAGCATGACTTCCATGATATCGTGATCTCGATGAAGTCCTCCAATACCGTCGTGATGACAGCTGCAGTGCGCCTGCTCGTCCAGCGTCTCGATGAACTAGGCTATCCAGCCTATCCTCTACACCTTGGGGTAACTGAGGCTGGAGAGGGAGAGGATGGCCGTATCAAGAGTGCCGTAGGCATTGGATCCCTCCTAGCCGATGGCATAGGTGACACCATCCGTGTCTCCCTTAGCGAAGAGCCCGAGTGTGAGATCCCCGTAGCTAGAGCCCTTGTAGACTACATCTCCCAGCGAGAGGAGGTCGCCTCACCCACAGGTGAATTACCCTCTTGGGAGGAATACCGATCCCTCAGCCAAGAGGACCGCAAGCGAAGCATAGCTCTAGGCTCATTTGTCGGAGGAGCTAACCTCCCCATAGTCCTCTATCCCTCCAGAGGCAATGAGGATCTATCTATGCTAGCACAGCGCCCCGATGCTATACTAACCTCTGAAGGAGAACTCCAACTCCCCAACTCGACTCCGATCATCGGGATACCCGTCTGCTCGCTCTCAACTGATGAGATCACCCCCGAGCGTGTGGCATCCCTCCTTGACCAGCCACAGACCCTTATTCTCCTTGAGAGCAAGGGTGCAAATCCCGTAGCAGACTGGCGCTGGGGCTTCACTCAGCTTCGCCGTCTAGGCATCCATGCTCCTATCCTACTCCGACGCACCTATGAGACGACCGACCTAGATCTCTTCCGCCTCTACGCTGCCGCAGACTGTGGGAGCATCTTCCTCGATGGTTGGGCAAATGGACTTGCACTAGAAGCACCTCACATCTCCCCCAAAGAGATCATCAAGACAGAGTTCGGGATCCTTCAGGCTGCCCGTCTGAGGATGAGTAAGACCGAGTTCATCAGTTGCCCAGGCTGTGGACGTACCCTCTATGACCTACAGAGCACCATCGCCGAGATCAAGTCAGCAACAGCACACCTCAAGGGACTCAAGATCGGCATCATGGGCTGTATCGTCAATGGACCTGGGGAGATGGCCGATGCAGACTACGGCTATGTAGGTGCCACCCCAGGGAAGATCGACCTCTACAAGGGACAGGAATGTATCAAGAAGGGGGTAGCTCAGGCACAAGCTGTAGAGCACTTGATCAACCTCATCAAGGAGGGGGGAGACTGGAAGGATCCAGCCTAGCGCAGCCTACATTCTTTCAATTCATCAGACACGACCCCTACTCTACTCAGCACTATGTTCGTCAAGCTAATCAATAAGTCACACCATCCAGCTCCAAGCTATGCGACAAGAGGGTCTGCTGGCATGGATATAAGGGCCAACCTAACAGCACCTATCGCCCTAGAGCCACTTGATCGGGTACTCGTCCCCACAGGGCTCTTCTTTGAGCTTCCCTTTGGCTACGAAGCTCAGATCCGCCCTCGTAGTGGACTTGCCACCAAGCATGGGATCACCCTCCCCAATAGCCCTGGCACCATCGATTCAGACTACAGAGGCGAACTCATGATCCCACTGATCAACCTCTCTCGTGAGCCCTTCACGATCCAAGATGGAGAGCGTATAGCTCAGATGGTCGTCGCCCGCCACGAGCTGGTCGAATGGGAACTTGTGACCGACCTCGAAGACACCGATAGAGGCTCGGGAGGCTTCGGCCATACGGGGAGAGAGTAAATCACCGAGTCGGGGACTAGCCCCCGTAATAGCAGAGAGCCTGCACCTAGTACACGAGGTATTAGGTGCAGGCTCTCTGCTATTACGGGAGGACGAACTAGGCCTCTTGGAGCTTAGCTGCTTGGAGGGTATTCAGCATGAGCGATATGATCGTCATAGGGCCCACACCTCCTGGGACTGGAGTGATGTAGGAGCTAAGAGGGGCAACTTCATCGAAGGCAACGTCTCCCGTGAGCTTGAAGCCGCTCTTGCGTGAAGCATCGGGTACACGAGTCGTCCCTACGTCTACGATGACGGCTCCTGGACGAACCATATCCCCCTTGAGGAACTCAGGCACCCCAAGGGCAGCGATGATGATATCGGCTTGTAGACAGAGCTCCTTGATATTGGTCGTACGGCTATGGCAGACCGTGACGGTACAGTCACCTGGATAGCCCTTATGAAGGAGGAGCTGGGCCATGGGCTTCCCTACGATATTGCTACGACCGAGGACGACGCAGTGCTTCCCACGAGTCTCGATCTTGTAGCGACTCAATAGCTCCATGATCCCCTGAGGTGTAGCCGAGACGAAGCAGGGAAGACCAATGCTCATTCGCCCGACATTGATTGGGTGGAAGCCATCCACATCCTTCTTAGGATCAACCGCCTCGATGATCTTCTGCTCATCGATGTGCTTCGGCAGGGGAAGCTGGACAATGAAGCCATGGACTTCGGGATCTTCATTGAGGCGGTGGATCTCCTGAAGTAGGCGCTCTTCAGTCACATCATCCTCAAAGCGAACCAACGTAGATCGGAAACCTACCTCGGCACAAGTCTTGATCTTAGAGGCCACATAGGTCTCACTGCCCCCATCATGCCCGACAAGGATAGCTACTAGGTGAGGTGCAGGCTTGCCTGCACCCACTCGAGCAGCTACCTCCGCAGCGATCTCACTCTTGATCTGTGCAGAGGTTGCCTTCCCGTCAAGGAGCTTGTAGTTCTGTTCTTCCATCGTGTTGTGTAGTGTTATTAGGACTAATCGTATCAGCCGTGTGTGAAACGATATTCAAAGATAGAGAAAGACCTATACATAGCCATAGGAGAACAAAAGTAGTAGATAGGCTGATCCGATCACCTCTGAGAGCTCTTCCCTCTGAGTTCCGATCTAGCCCTAAGCTATGAATAAAACGAAGTGGCTAGAGTATCACTATGGATACTCTAGCCACTCTTTTAGAATCAAGGAGATATACAGGCTCCTCGAACTAGGGGAATACTACTTCTTCTTAGCAGGAAGGTGGATAGCAAGCCCAAGGGCATCACCAATCGCTTCGTAGAGAGCTTCGGAGTAGGTTGGGTGACCGTAGATAGTAGCGATCACTTCCTCTGCCGTAGCCTCCATCTCCATGATCAGCGAAGCCTGGCTGATCATTTCAGCAGCCATAGCACCGATGATGTGGATACCAAGGATCTCACCATACTTGTTGTCGAGGATGACCTTGACGAAGCCCTGAGTTTCACCAGAAGCAAGGGCACGACCGTTAGCGACGAAGGCGAACTTACCGACACGGACTTCGCCATACTTCTCACGAGCCTGATCTTCGGTGAGACCAACCGTAGCTACCTCGGGACGCGTGTAGACGACCGAAGGAGCGGAGAGCATCTTGAGGGCACGTTCGTTGCCATGGAGAGCATTCTCAGCTGCGACTTCACCCATACGGAAGGCCGTGTGAGCAAGCATCTTCAGACCATTGACATCACCAGGAGCATAGATGCCCTTGACGCTCGTCTCCATGTACTTGTCTACCTTGATGCGACCACGTTCGATCTCGAACTCAACTTCGCCAACACCTTCGAGGTCAGGTACACGACCAATGGAGAGAAGAGCCTTCTCACCCTCGATCGCACGACCATCCTTGAGGATAGCAGCGAGCTTACCAGAGCGGTCTTCGATCTTATCGATAGCAGCACCCGTGAGGATGGTCACACCACGCTTCTCGAGCTCAGCACGAAGAGTCTGGGAGATTTCCTTATCAAGCGCAGGGATGATATAGTCAGCCATCTCGATGATCGTCACCTTAGTACCCAGAGATACCAGAGCTTCGGCCATCTCGACACCGATAACACCACCACCGATGACGACGAGGCTCTCAGGACGCTCCTGAAGGCTGAGTATATCGTCACTGGTCAGTACTGCAGGGTGCTCGATACCTGGGATAGGCAGACGGCCTACCTTAGAGCCACCAGCGAGGATGATCTTATCCGCCTTGATGATGTCCTTACCATCGACTACGACATCCTTGTCGCGGTTGATCTTACCGACACCACGGAAGACTTCGACACCATTGCTCTTGAGGAGGGAGTAGACACCACCCGTGAGCTTCTTGACGACGCTATCCTTGTAGCTAACGAGCTTCTTCATGTCTACGGAGAAACTCATATCTGCAAAGTTGATCCCACGTGCAGCTGCCTGCTCTACCCCGTCGATGATCTCAGCATTGCGGAGGAAGGTCTTCGTAGGGATACAACCCTTGTTGAGGCAGGTACCACCGAACTCAGACTTCTCAACGATAGCGACCTTAGCACCGAGCTGAGCGGCACGGATAGCTGCTACATAACCAGCAGGGCCACCACCGATGACGCAGAGGTGATAGGAGCCATCGAGACGGATCAGAGGCTTCTCTGCACCTTCGTGCTTAGGTCCGTCCTGCTTCTCAGGGATGATCTCATCCTTGGTACGGACGGTTTCGAGGCTTTCGCCTGGTTCGCCGATGTAGCCGATGACCTCAGCAATGGGCACCGTCTCGCCAGCTTGGTGGGTGATCTTGAGCAGGACACCAGAAGCTTCTGCTTCGAGCTCCATGCTCGTCTTGTCCGTCATGATCTCGAGGAGAACTTCACCAGCCTGCACGGGGTCACCCTCGTTCTTACGCCAGCTTACGATCTCACCTTCTGTCATGTCTAGGCCCGTTTTGGGCATGATGATCTCTGTTGCCATATCTATATAGGATATCTTTTGTGTTTCGTATGAGGTGAATTAAACGAGGAGTGGTAGGGGCGACTCCAGGGTAGCCTTGAGTTCCTGCATGAACTTAGCAGCGGCAAGGCCATTGATGACACGGTGGTCGGAGGTCAAGCTCATCTTCATGATGGGACGGATGACGACCTCGCCATTGCGTACGACAGGCATCTCCTTAGTCCCAGCGATGGAGAGAATAGCGGAGTTAGGCTGATTGATGATCGAAGTAAAGGACTCAACACCATACATCCCGAGGTTGGAGATCGTGAAGGTACTCCCTTCCTGATCTGCAGGCGTGAGCTTCTTACCGACAGCACGCTCAGTGATGTCCTTGAGACGAAGCATCAAGTCTACAAGGCCTAGCTTCTCAGCACCGTGGACGACTGGCACGAGAAGACCTTCGTCCATCCCTACAGCCATAGCGAGGTTCACATAGTTGTGAAGCTCGATCTGTGAGCCATCTGCTGAGAGAGTAGCATTGATGTAAGGGTGATTCATCAGCGTGCGCACGACAGCGATGGAGATGATATCGGTGACGGTAAGCTTCTTGCCCGTCTTCTCCTTGATTGGCTCGAGGAGCTGCTTACGGAGCTTGGTAGCCTCGTACATATCGACCTCGTAGTTCAGCACGAAGGTAGGTGCAGAGAAGTAGCTATCAGCCATGCGCTTAGCGATGACGCGGCGCATCATATTCATAGGTACGATCTCGATATCGCCCTTAGGAGCAGCAGATGCTGCGGGAGCTGCTACCGAAGCGGCAGGAGCAGAAGCCTTAGCAGCAGGAGTAGCTGCGGGAGCAGATGCTACAGCACCATCGGTATCCGTGAATGGATCGACGATGTCCTCGAGGTTAGGATAGTAGCGATCGCCCAGAGCCTTAGCTACGTCGGCACGCGTGATCTTGCCACGGAAGCCGGTTCCTTGGATCGAAGTCGTATCTAGCCCAAAGGAGTCTGCGATCTTCTTAGCCAAAGGAGTGATACCACCAGCCTTCTCGTAGCTGAACTCAGCCACATCCTCTGCATGGATACGTCCCTTGTAGCCCGATCCAGCGATCGCATTAAGGTCGACCCCCATGCGCTGAGCTAGAGAACGAGCCGCAGGTGTGGCTCTTAGTTTATCATTTCCCATATTTAGATTATGCTTATGGCGTATAGCCCTCTCCAGCGAATGAGTGGGAGGGCTATACGCATGAGTAGTTTCACTTATGTGAGGGGAGACTAGCGCTTGTTGTAGAGACGCTCAATATACTCTAGGATGCGATCTACATCGGGGAGCATGGCAGTCTCAAGAGAGCGGTTGTAGGGGGTAGGAATATCGTCTGCAGCAAGACGTAGGATACGGCTATCGAGGTAGTCGAATGCATCGCTCTCGATGATCGTCGCAGCGATCTCTCCGAGGAAGCCACCCGTCTTGTGGGCATCATTGACTAGCAGTACACGCCCTGTCTTCTTCGCAGAGTTGATGATCGCTTCCTTATCCAGAGGCATCAGGGTCATCAAGTCAACGACTTCGACTTCAATACCCTTTTCGAGTGCCTTGTCAGCAGCCTTGAGGACACGCTCCAGCATACGGCCATAGGTGACGACAGTCACGTCCTTACCCGTACGCTTCAGGTCTGCCTTACCAAGAGGCAGGACGAAGTCAGGAGAAGTAGGCACTTCACCCTTCATATTATACTGAGCCTTGTACTCGAGGAAGATCACGGGATTGTTGTCACGGATAGCAGCCTTGAGGATACCCTTGACATCAGCAGGGGTACCAGGAGCTACGACCTTCAGACCAGGGATGTGGCAGAACCACGCTTCCAAGCTCTGTGAGTGCTGAGCAGCAGAGCCCAGACCCGAACCAGCAGCACAGCGGAAGACTACGGGCACAGAGCCCTTACCACCATACATATAGCGCGTCTTAGCAGCCTGGTTGACGATGTTGTCCATCATGTAGACGATGAAGTCCATGAAGGTCACGTCGACGATGGGGCGCATCCCCGTCAGAGCAGCACCGACAGCACAGCCCGAGATAGCATTCTCGGAGATGGGGGTATCACGCACACGCTCGCTCCCGAACTCTTCAAGCATACCGACAGAGGTACCGAAGTCACCTCCATAGACACCGACATCTTCACCGATGAGGAAGACATTCTCATCTCGACGCATCTCTTCGCTCATCGCTTCGATGATCGCATCGCGTACGGACATCACCTTTGTTTCTTGTCCTTCTATCATAATAGTCTATTCGTTTAATAGGGTTAGTGAAGACCGAATGGCTTATTCGGTGAAGATATCTTCGAAGGCAGACTCTGGAGAGGGATCTGGACCCTTGCGTCCATACTCTACGGCTGCATCGACATCTGCATGGCTTGCTGCCTCCAGAGCATCCAGCTCTTCAACCTTAGCAAGCTTCTTATCGACAAGGTAGTTGCGGAACTTGAGGATAGGATCCTTCTTCTTCCACTCATCGACCTCTTCCTTTGTGCGGTACTTCCCTGGGTCAGAGGTTGAGTGACCAAACCAGCGATAGGAGATTGCTTCTACGAGTACAGGACCCTTGCCAGCACGTACATCCTTGATGACCTTGTCCATCGTCTCGCGTACAGCTATGACATCATTACCATCTTCGATGAAGATACCTGGGACACCATAGGCCGCAGCACGCTCATAGACATGCTTGGTACGCATCACCGAGGTAATGGGAGTAGAGATCCCATAGCCATTGTTGATACAATAGAAGATCACTGGGAGATTCCAGATCGCTGCCATGTTGAGCGTTTCGTGGAAGGTACCTTCGTTGGTAGCTCCATCACCGAAGCAGCAGACGACGATCTTGCCTGTGTTCTTCATTTTCTGAGTGAGGGCAGCACCGATAGCGACACCCATACCGCCACCGACGATCCCGTTGGCACCGAGGTTCCCTGCATCCACATCTGCGATATGCATTGAGCCCCCCTTACCCTTGCAGATACCATTAGCCTTACCCATGATCTCGGCCATCATCCCATTGAGGTCGATACCCATAGCGATACTCTGGCCGTGGCCACGGTGATTGGAAGTAATGAGGTCTCCCTTCTCAAGGCCACAGATAGCCCCGACATTGGCAGCCTCCTCTCCCACGGAGAAGTGCGTCATCCCTGGGATTTCCCCACGGCGCACGAGCTGATTGACCTTGTTGTCGAAGTTGCGGATGTCCTCCATCTTGCGGTACATCTCTAGCAAGTCTTCTTTCTTGAGTTTAGCCATAACTGCATTCTATATTAGGTACTTATGTAATCTTCTGTCCTCCGAACCGAAGGTGCGCCTACCCTACCTCATTGCGAAGTAGAGGACCACCCTATCTTCTCGTTCTGGTCGGTGGCAATCGAGGGGAGCAAAATACCCTTAATAATGGAAAATAATCTGTATTAACACCCTTTATTGCAACACTGACTACGCAAAGATATATATTATATCAAAACTTCAAGTCCAGCCATTCCCCTTCACCCCACTTGATAAGGCTCTACTGCTGAATAGAATGGGGCATTTCCCCTATAATCCTAGGCGGAAGAGGTGCTTCTAGCAAGTATTTTCCAAGGGAAAACCCTACTCTTCGAATAGGAAACCCCAAGATTATCAAATAGTTCATCTCATGGAAGCCTTATTTAATACCCTCTATCAATACCCATATTTACATCATCTATATCATGGGCTAAAAAGGGGGGAAGTAAGCGATGAAATTGCATCGGGAATAGAAGCAGATAGAATTCAAGCGACAGAGGGAAATAGCCATTCTACGCAAGGGGAAAAATCATCATCCTTAATATAGAAAGCAATTGCCCGAAAAGTTATCGGTGCCTAGGAGTAAGCCTCGATGACTTTACGGGCAATGAAATCATAACACTCAGGCGGAAAGAATAACTGCGTAATTAAGGGGTGACTACTCAGCCGAAAGAAGAGCCCCAAACACTAGGAGCATTTCTCCTATCGCTTGGGGCTATCAACTCAACTAAGAGTATTGGGCTTATTCTTCCGTCTCTTCAGCAAAGTCCGTGATTCCAGCTTCGAGGAGGATATTATACCAAGTATAGAGCTTCTTGATGTCTGAGGTGTAGACGCGATCACGGTCAAAGTTGGGGATCACCTCACCGAAAGAGGTACGCAGAGCATCTCCATCCTTGAGCAGATCTTCAGCGATAGCTACACCGGCCTGCTTCTCATGAAGGCGAGTGAGTACTTCGGAGAGGGGAAGATCCTCGCCATCGGTGAACATTGAGATATCTGATAGCGCTACGACACGATCCTTAGGCAGGATGGGCATACGCTTCTTCGTCTGAAGGGATTCGACGATGAGGTTATTCTTCCCCGAAGAGAGGAGGCGATAGAGTCCAGGCTTACCTGAGACTGAGAGAATGGTATTCAACATAAATGATACTGATAGTTCGGTGGACCTCCTAAGAGTTCCGTTTGGATGCAAAAGTAGGGATATTTGGGAGAATAGCCTCTAGCGAGAGGATCAGAGGGGAAGCTCTGCTAGAAGTCGATCGATCTGGGGAGCGAGGGGATGAGCATCATCGTTGTATAGGATGTAGTCTGCCCGATCAATGAGTTCCTCCTGGGCCATCTGATGCTGAATACGTGCCCGCACTGCTTCTTCGCTAGCTCCATCTCGGAGCATAGCTCGAGAGAGACGCACTTCTTCCTCAGCTACGACAGCTACAACGAGATCGACATACTCATCCAGCCCCGCATTGAGGAGCAAAGCACTCTCTAGCGCACAGAGACGCACACCCGCTTCGACCTGCTCACTACGCCAGCGGCAGAAGTCTCTACGCACGGCAGGGTGAACGAGCTTATTCACCTCCTCAAGCAAGGCACGATCGGCGAAGATCAGCGAGGCGAGGTAGGCTCGATCCAGATGACCTTCCGAAGAATAGATCCCAGCACCACAGAGCCTCATCATCGCCTCACGTAGCTCCTCGTCTTCATCATAGAGAGCCTTGGCACGCTGATCGGTAGCATAGACGGGGATGTGGCGCTCTTGGAGCATACGAGCGACAAAGGTTTTACCCGCTCCTATGCCACCAGTGAGGCCGATGGTATAGATACCTTCAGAAAAGAATGCGGAGAGCGAGCTACTTCCTCTCCTCGATGACATACTGCACATGGTCGGGAGTGATACGGTAATTCTTTAGCCAGTCAGGCTTCTTGATCAGCTGAATCGGGAGCTGTCGAGGTGCGTCGGACTTAGCCTCTCCACTGGAGACCAAGGTGGGATAGGCTACAGCGAGCGTCAGATCTTCGGGCTGGATCTCCTTGTAGCGGGAGCGAGGTAGCGTCAGCTGGATCGTCGCAGAGCTAGGCAGGGGCTGAAGGATGAAGCCCTCGGGAAGGCCCGTCACCTCTACGGGAAGCGTGAAGCTCTGCTCAGTAAGCTGCTCCACAGGGATATGTACCTGCACCATCGTCGTAGAAGCGTAAACACCTTCGGGGAGGTGAATACGCACCTTCGTCGTAGTCGTAGTCGTCAGAGACTCTTCCTCGAAGGGCTCCGTACGAAGCGATGTCAGCGTGTCAAGGGTACGTCCAGAAGCAAAGACAGTCACCTCTGCTGGGGTAAGTTCTACCTCGCCTATGGCATAGCCCGTAGCTATCTGAGGGAGGCTACCGAGAGTGATCGGGAGGACCTTCCTCTGACGGCGATAGGCAGTAGCACTGATCGTGGTAGGGGTGACGGAGATGATGCGTGCCGACGAAGAGAGGCGGCCTCGCACCTCTGCCGAGAGTGCACCAGAGCTGATTGAGAAGCCTGCGATGAGCTGCTGGTCTCGCTGTAGATGCAGACGTATGGGAGGGATGCCACGTACACTATATTCGAGGAGGCGACCTCCTTCGTCCTCTAGACTCACTTCGATGAACTCAGGGAGCTTAGACTGCAGCCCTACCTCTGGAGGGATCGAATCATAAGTCACGGGGATACGCAGCGTGTAAGTGAAGCGACGCTGGAGGCTCTGCACGAACCAGAATGTAGCCGAGAGAAGGACGAAGACGAGGAAGGTAAGGAACTCTCGACTTGTGCGCCGTCCCCGAGGAGAGGGCTTGAGACTCTTAGCTGGGATAGGTTTGCTAGGAGTGGGATTCTTCAGATCTAATCGCATGGCTCGTACTCGTTGCTCCGTCCGATCGAAGGAGCTATGAAGAGAGGCTGCCCGTATCTAGTGACAGAGCAGCCTCTATATAAGTGGGATTGTAGGAGGGTTTACTTAGCGTCTGCAGGAGCATCGCCAGCAGGGAAGACCGAGCCCTTGTCCATGCGGACACGTACGCCATCTGCGATCTCGACGACGAACTCAGTCTCCTTAATATCCTTGATCACTCCGTAGAGGCCGCCAGAGGAGACGATACGATCGTTGACACCGAGTGCATCACGCTTCTTCTGTAGCTCCTTCTGTCTCTTCTGCTGGGGACGGATCATGAAGAGCCAGAAGATGACGAAGATAGCGACCATCATGATGATCGTCGAGTAGCCACTGCCAGCACCGGCCTGACCTGCAGCCTGGAGGAAAATCATTTCCATTCGTTTTGCTTATTAAGATTGGATAAAAAATACGTATTGTTACTGCTTGAGGATCTTGCCCTCTTCCTTGAGCTTACGGGCCAAGGCATCCAGCACTCCATTGACGAAGGAAGCACTGTGCGCTGTCGAATAATGCTTCGCCAGCTCCACATACTCATTGATCGTGATCTGTGTGGGGATCATGGGGAAGTAGAGGAACTCCGTCAAGCCTAGGTTGAGCAGGAGCGCATCGAGGTCTGCTAGACGTTCACTACTCCACTCTGCGCTCAGCACAGGTTCGATGAGCTTCATCTGCTCACTGTACTTCAGGAGGGTCTGACGGAAGAGCATGCGAGCAAAGCGCTCGTCATCTTCGTCCTTGAAAGCAGGGCGGATCTCCTCATCGAAGGAAGTCTCCTCCTCACTCTTGCGCAGGGTCTTCTCCACGAAGTCCTTAACGATCTCTACGGGACCGTTCTCTAGGCGGAGGCTCTGATATACGCCTGCTTCACGAGCCTCAGCGAGCGCTTGCTCGACAGCGTCGTCTTCACTAGCAGGTCGATCCTCTGCCTCGGCCTTCTCCGTACACTTCAGATTGTTCTCCCAGTAGATCGATTGCTGCTCGAGCATCTCAGCCAGCTCTTCGTCTGTGGCGAAGAGTTCGTGGAAGATCTCCACCCAGAAGTCTCGGTCACGCTCGAAGCTTGACTCCTCAGCCTGCAGATAGCGGGCATAGATCTCGGAGCCTTCGATGCGACGTAGCAGATGACGAAGGAGCGACTCATCCTCCTCCCAGCGGAGATTGAAGCCTTCATACCAAGAGCTCAGCTTCTCGGATGAAGCCAGCTTCGCCGCTAGGCGATTCTCTACAAGACGAAGATTGGGGCTGCGCTCGGCCTTCGTGGCTAGGTGTTTCTTCTTGCGGATCTCTAGGACCTCGCGGTGAAACTCCGTAAGCGAAGGAATGAGCTGAAGAAGGAAGAGATAAAGGTCGTACGTGCGGTGGAGGCTGAGCAAGAGATCCTGCTCAGCAGCGGCAAGCCGAAGCTCTCCACGATGGAGGTGGGCATAAGCCACCTGAAGTACACGGGTGCGTATAAGTACTCTATTGATCATAATTTCAAGCCACTTACTCCTATCTACATACCTCTAGTGCGTCTCTGTAGATAGGCATAAGCAGGACAAAGAACGCACAGATACTCAAGAAGTAGTACACAAAGATAAAAGGAATTCACCAAACCTTCACTCTGGGATCTGATCCTTGAGGGAAGAGAGATGCCGCATCTACCTAAGTAGGATGCGGTCTATGCTCGAGGAGGGAAGAGCATCGCTAGTAGAGCCTCTGCTCTATTGCGTCCAGACGACGGGGAAGTACTGCTCTAGGATCTCCTGAGCGGCAGCGATCTCCTCGTGAGTAGGCTCATGTACCTGCTCCAGAGGATAGGCACGCCCGAGGGTCTCATACTTATGCTTGCCATAGGTATGGTAAGGCAAGAGCTCTAGACGCTCGATATTCTCATAGCTCCCGAAGTGTTGCCCTAGGGCATGCAAAGCCTCGGGCTGGTCACTGTAGCCAGGGACAAGCACGTAGCGCATACGGACAGGCTTACCCATCTGGCGGAGCTGCTCAGCTGTAGCTAGCGTATTGGCATTGGACTGCGTAGTCAGGCGGCGATGAGCCTCGGGGAGGATGTGCTTGCAGTCAAGGAGCACCATATCTACGATAGAGAGGAGCTCATCGACATAGCGATTGCGGATGCTTCCTTGGCTGTCTAGGCAGATGTGGATGCCCTCGGCCTTGAGCTGACGGCAGAGGGGGATAAGGGCCTCGGCCTGCACTGTAGGCTCTCCGCCACTGAAGGTGATCCCTCCACGCTTGCCGAAGAAGGGACGCTCACTGATGGCACGGCGTAGCACCTCCTCTTCCTCTATGAGCTTCCCTCCCTTACCGATGGGGATGGTATCGGGATTGGCACAGTAGAGACACTGGAAGTTGCACCCCTGAAGGAAGACGACGAGACGAAGCCCAGGGCCATCAAACGTCCCCATGGACTCAAAGGAATGAATACGTAGCATGACCAGCAAATAAGAGGGCGGGCGAAGGGTCGGTATCGATCCTTCGCCCGCCACTTTAGTGATAGAGATTCGGAGGGTCTCCTAGACTAGCGCATGCGCTGGTGGAAGGAGCGAGAGATGACCTCGAGCTGGTGCTCACGGCTGAGCTTGACGAAGTTCACGGCATAGCCTGAGACACGGATCGTCAGCTGAGGATAGTTCTCTGGGTGGATCATAGCATCCTCGAGCATCTCACGATTGAGCACGTTCACATTGAGGTGGTGCGCACCCTTAGAGAAGTAGCCGTCCATCATGGAGATGAGGTTCTCGTTCTGCTCCTGCTTGTTGGATCCAAGAGAGTGAGGGATGATGCTGAAGGTATTGCTGATCCCGTCAGCTGCATCGGTGTAGTCGAGCTTAGCCACCGAGCTCAGCGAAGCGATAGCACCATGGTTGTCTCGGCCGTGCATGGGGTTAGCACCTGGAGCGAAGGCTACGCCCTTGCCACGCCCGTCAGGGGTAGCACCCGTCTTCTTACCGTACATCACATTGGAGGTGATGGTCAGGACAGAGAGCGTAGGCTCAGCATTCTTGTAGACAGGGAGCTCCTTCAGCAGACCAGAGAAGATATGCGTGATATCGTAGGCGATGGTATCGGCACGGTCATCATCATTACCGTAGCAGGGGAACTCTCCTTCGATCTTGAAGTCTTCGGTGAGGCCTTGCTCGTTGCGGATAGGAGTGACCTTAGCGTAGCGGATCGCGGAGAGCGAGTCTGCTGCGATGGAGAGACCAGCGACCCCGTAAGCGAGGTTGATCTTAGGATCGGTGTCAATGAACGCCATCTGTGCCGCTTCGTAGTAATACTTATCGTGCATGTAGTGGATGATGTTCATCGATTCATTGTACACGCGTGCGATGGTCTTGAGCACCTTGAGGTAGTTGTCCCAGACTTCCTGGAAGTTGAGGACATCCCCCTTCAGTTCGGGGATACCTTCGACCATGAGCGTACCTGAGATCTCACAGCGTCCGCCGTTGATCGCCAGCAGAAGTGCCTTCGCAAGGTTCGTACGAGCGCCGAAGAACTGGATGTGCTTCCCGATCTCCTGATAGGATACGCAGCAAGCGATCCCGTAGTCGTCCGAATTGCGAGTAGCACGCATCAGGTCGTCGTTCTCATACTGGATAGAAGAGGTATCGATGGAGACCTGTGCAGCGAATTCCTTGAACCCTTCTGGCAGAGAGGGACTCCAGAGGACAGTGAGGTTGGGTTCTGGGCTAGGCCCGAGGTTATAGAGCGTGTTGAGGAAGCGGAAGCTAGTCTTAGTGACCTTGTGACGGCCATCGAAGAGACGACCTCCGATTGACTCAGTTACCCAAGTGGGGTCACCAGCGAAGATCTCATTGTAGGAGTCCATGCGCAGGTGGCGCACCATACGTAGCTTGATGACGAACTGGTCGATCAGTTCCTGAGCGAGCTCTTCAGTGATCGTACCGTGATCGAGCTCGTACTGGATGTAGATATCGAGGAAGCTAGAGACATTACCCAGCGACATAGCTGCTCCGTCCTGATCCTTGATAGCAGCCAGATAGGCGAAGTACACCCACTGCACAGCTTCGCTAGCGGTGTAGGCAGGTCGGCGCACGTCGAAGCCATAGGCAGCTGCCATCTCTACGATCTTCTTCAGAGCACGGATCTGCTCAGCCACTTCCTCACGCAGACGGATGACATGCTCCGTCATAGGTCCGTGGATACCTGCGAGGTCTTCCTTCTTCCAAGCGATGAGGCGGTCAGCACCGTAGAGGGCTAGACGGCGGTAGTCACCGATGATACGACCACGGGCATAGTTGTCGGGCAGACCGGTGAGGAAGCTATTGGAGCGGAAGGAGCGGATCTCATCCGTATAGACATCGAAGACACCATCATTGTGTGTCTTGCGGTAGTGGGTGAAGATATCGGTGACACGTGGGTCTACCTCGAGGCCATTCTCATGGACAGCCTTCTCGACGACCTTATATCCCCCGAAAGGCTTCATAGCACGGCGAAGGACCTGGTCCGTCTGTAGACCGAAGATCACTTCATTCTCTTTGTCGATATAGCCTGGAGCGAAAGCGGTGATGCCGGAGATAGTGCTCGTGTCGATGGAGCGAACGCCATTGTTCTCACGTTCTTCCTTGAGAGCCTGAAGGCAGTGCTCCCAGACGCGGCGTGTCTTCTCTGTGGGGCCACAGAGGAAGGATGCGTCTCCATCGTATGGGGTTACATTCTGAGCTACGAAGTCACGAACATTTAGTTCGACTTCCCATACTCCTGACTTAAACTGAGGTTGCTCTTGCATAATCCTTGTGAGGTTAGTTTAATGTAGATTGGCTTGCACGTAAGGCTTTGGAGGGGACGGTAGTGCTTAGCCTTAGACCGATCTCCTATGCCCTTGCACGGCAAAGATATGATAATTATCCAAATTGCAAACTACTATACGCAACAACCCTTATTAGCACACACTTCTTAGATCTGTGCAATTCTTCCTCTTTTGCCTTTTCCCTATCCTCGGAGAAGCTCCGCCTTCTGCACCCAACTAGTAGTACTACTAGTGCCTCAATGGAGGTAGCAGTAGTACCTCGCTTGAGGCGCTACTGCAAATGCCCACCACGTACGCTTGCTGCCTCCAAAGGAGACGAAAAGAGGAGAAGCACTGCTTATCGGCAAATCCTTTCTTCTTCCCCCAATGAAAGCCTCCCCGAAGAGGGCGGACTGAGGGGAAAGAACGAACCTCTAAGACACTTCTACGCTTACTAGGGTATAGCCCCCAAGGCGGGCTCTCTTCCCAGGCAAAGTCTCCCCTTCCATCCCTTACGCGAAGCAAGAGATCAGTAGCTCTAGGGAACTAGTGCATTTTACATAACTTTGTAGGTATGAACTTAGCTCAGCTACAGACGGGAAAGAAAGCCGTCATCGTGCGGGTCGGCGGATCAGGAGCCTTCCGAAAGCGCATCCTCGAGATGGGCTTCGTCCAAGGCAAGGAGATCACTGCCGTACACAACGCTCCACTCAAGGATCCGATCTACTACAAGATCCTCGACTACAATGTCTCGCTCCGACACAAGGATGCCGAGCGCATTGAGGTGCGCCTTCTCGAGCCCTTCGAGCTCGAGCGAGAGCCCCTAGAAGCTCCCGAAGAGCCACTACCTGAGCCTGTGCTCCACAGCCTACATCACAGGGAGTACCCTAGCCTTCGCTCTAAGAAGCTCCCTACCCTACGCATTGCACTCCTTGGGAACCCCAACTGCGGGAAGACTTCCCTCTTCAATCAAGCTAGTGGAGCCCACGAGCACGTAGGCAATTATAGCGGGGTGACGATCGAGGCTAAGACGGGCTACATCCACTACGGAGGCTACCGTATCGAGCTCATAGACCTACCAGGATCCTATTCCCTCTCGCCCTACAGCCCCGAGGAGATCTACATACGCAACTATCTGACGGGAAGCGAGCGTCCCGACCTCGTGCTCAACGTCATCGACACCTGCAACATCGAGCGAAACCTCTACCTCACACTCCAGCTCAAGGAGTTGGGGCTTCCGGTGGTAGCCGCTCTGAACATGTTCGATGAGTTCATGCAGCGAGAGGAGTACTTCGACTACCCTCGCCTCTCTCGCCTGATCGGTGTCCCTATGATCCCCACGATCTGTCGTACGGGACTAGGGCTGGAGGCACTCTTCGACGAAATCCTAAGCATCGCTAAGGGGCTCAAGGAAGGAGATGAAAGCCTCTTCAGCAGAGAGACGGGGAAGCTCCGCCCACTATGCATCCCCTATGGGCCGAACCTAGAGCCTCTGATCGAGGAGCTGACGGAGAAGATCCAGGAGCACACCGAGATCACCGATCCCTACTCCGCCCGCTCCATAGCCGTCAAGCTCCTCGAGCGAGACAAGGAGATCGAAGAGCAGCTCATCGCTCGCCATACCCGAGGAGGCTTCCTCATCTCGGCTCGAGACTTCGCCCTGCGTAAGCTCCGTGAGCATACGGACGAAGAGGCAGAGTCTCTGATCACCGATGCTCGCTATGGCTTCATCTCGGGAGCACTCAAGGAGACTTACTACCCCAAGCACTCAGGCAAGCGTACCCTCACCGACCGTATAGACGATGTCGTCACGAGTCGTCTCTGGGGCTTCCCGCTCTTCCTCCTGCTCATGGGGCTGATGTTCTTCTTCACCTTCACCCTCGGGCAGTACCCGATGGACCTCATAGATAGTCTGGTGGGGAAGCTCGGGGCATGGCTCGGGGCAAGCATGAGCGAAGGTCCCCTCAGGGATCTCCTCGTCGATGGAGTCGTGGCAGGCGTAGGGGGCGTGATCGTCTTCCTACCACAGATCGTCATCCTCTACCTCTTCATCTCCCTCCTAGAGGATAGTGGCTACATGGCTCGAGCAGCCTTCATCATGGACAAGCTCATGCACCGCATGGGGCTCCATGGGAAGTCCTTCATCCCCCTGATCATGGGCTTCGGATGTAACGTGCCCGCAGTGATGAGCACCCGCATGATCGAGAGTCGCAAGAGCCGACTCATCACGATGCTCGTCCTGCCCTTCATGAGCTGCTCGGCTCGCCTCCCTGTCTACTTGCTCCTCGCTGGAGCCTTCTTCCCCATCCCTTGGCAGGCGACCCTAGTCCTCTTCTCCCTCTACCTCATAGGTATCTTCATCGCAGTAGTATCAGCCCGACTGCTTAGGAGTGCGGTCTTCAGTGGCGAAGACATTCCCTTCGTCATGGAGCTCCCCCCCTATCGCAGACCGACAGTACGCTCGGTAGTCATCCATGTGTGGATGCGCTCCAAGCAGTACCTTCAGAAGATGGGTACCGTGATCCTAGCAGCGTCGATCATCGTGTGGTTCATGAGCTACTACCCTCGCCAAGACAAGGAACGTGCAGTGAAGGATGCACAGGTAGAGGCTCTGCAGCAGTCCTCTCTCCCCGAAGCCGTCCGCCAAGCTCAGATCGACTCACTCGAACATAGCTTCGCTACCTTCCACCAAGAGCAGTC
This sequence comes from uncultured Porphyromonas sp., assembly GCF_938039215.1. Taxonomy (GTDB): domain Bacteria; phylum Bacteroidota; class Bacteroidia; order Bacteroidales; family Porphyromonadaceae; genus Porphyromonas. The sequence continues at coordinate 22,390 of NZ_CALHVI010000056.1, forward strand.
CATCATCGGTCGTATCGGTCGCCTCAGCGAACCGATCATACGTCCTCTGGGCTTCGACTGGAAGATGGGGGTAAGTATCGTCTCGGGTCTCATGGCCAAGGAAGTCGTCGTAAGTACCATGGGGGTCATCTACACTGGCGATAGCGACGACGGGGATGAAGCGATCGCCCAGCTCTCGACCCGCATGAAGCAGGAGAAGCGCTCCGACGGAAGCCCCTCCTTCACTCCGCTCATCGCCTATAGCTTCATGCTCTTCGTCCTGCTGTACTTCCCTTGCATCGCCACCCTCATCGCTATCGGCAGGGAATCAGGCGACTGGAGATGGGGCTTCTTCTCTGCTCTCTACTCCTGCGGTATGGCTTGGCTCATTTGCTTCCTAGTATATCAGACTGCTCACCTGCTGAGCTAATTCCTCCAAGTATGATACAAGACATAGCTGTCGCACTGATCCTCATCATCGTGGTCTTCTTCATCGGGAGATCTCTGTGGCAGATGCTCCGCTCTAAGAAGGGAGACAACCACCCTGGCTCTGGATGCTCAGGCTGTACAGGTTGCTCCCACTAGCTCTATAGTCTCTCCTCAACTAACCCCTAGTATATGATCGTAGATATTCTACTCTTTCTCCTCGGGATCGTATTGATCATCGTAGGAGCTAACTACCTCACCGAGGGCGCTTCCACCCTAGCTCGTCGTATGGGAGTCTCCCCACTCGTCGTCGGACTGACTATCGTAGCCTTCGGCACCTCTTCCCCTGAGCTTATCGTCAGCCTCATGTCTGCCCTCAAGGGTAATGCCGACATCGCCATGGGGAATGTCTTAGGCTCCAACATCTTCAACGTCCTAGCCATCGGAGGGGTGACCGCCCTTGTTGCTCCCATCCGAGTAACACAAAGCACCATCCGCAGAGAGCTTCCGCTCATGATACTGGCGAGCCTTGTGCTTTTTGTGCTGGCCTACGATACGATCTTCTCGGGGATAGGAGCGACTGAGAATGTACTTACCCGTGGTGAAGGGATCGTCTTGCTGAGCTTCTTCCTCATCTTCCTCACCTATACCTTCGCCATAGCTAAGGGCTCCCCCAATGACCCTCACGCTGATCATGCCCCAGTGAAGGCCTATCCCCTCTGGCTCCTCATCCTCTTCATCATCGGAGGACTTGCCGCTCTTGTCTACGGGGGAGATCTCTTCGTCTCCTCGGCTTCGTCCATCGCCAGAACCCTTGGGATGAGCGAGAGCTTCATCGGGCTGACCATCGTAGCGGCAGGCACCTCGCTCCCCGAGCTCGCCACCTCCGTCGTCGCTGCTCTGAAGAAGCAGCCCGAGATAGCCATCGGGAACATCGTCGGGTCAAACATCTTCAACATCTTCCTCATCCTCGGCATCAGCTCCACAGTGACCCCTATCCGTGTGGGAGGAGTGACCCCTCTTGACTTCATCGTCATGATCGTCTCGGGGCTTCTACTCTATATCTTCGCCGTGCTCTTCGGGGATCGTATCGTCAAGCGCACGGAAGGCGCTATCCTTGCCCTAGGCTTCGTAGCCTACACCCTCTATCTGATCATGCAGCTCTAACCCCTTCGTATCTCACACTCATGGCACAGATCAGTCTCAACTTCACTCCCGAGGAGGAAGCTCTCATCAACCGAGAGTATCAGGCTCTAGTCGCTGACTATATAGCCTCGCCACATAGGCAGAAGACCGAGATCATCGAACAAGCCTTCCAGATGGCCCGACGAGCTCATGGCCTCGTACGTCGCCGCAGTGGAGAGCCCTACATCCTTCATCCGATCGCTGTAGCCCGCATCGCCTGCAAGGAGATGGGCCTTGGCTCTACCTCCATCTGTAGTGCCCTCCTGCATGATGTCGTGGAGGATACAGAGTACACGGTAGAGGACATCCGTCGGGCCTTCGGTGACAAGATCGCTCAGATCGTCGAGGGGCTTACCAAGATCTCTTCGGAGCAGGTACCACAGAACATCGATAGCCTCCAGGCTCAGAACATCCGCAAGCTTCTGCTCACCATCGGGGACGACGCTCGAGTGATCCTCATCAAGATCGCCGACCGTCTGCACAACATGCGCACCCTCGGCTCCATGAAGGCGGACAAACAGCTCAAGATCGCTGGGGAGACCTCCTTCTTCTATGCTCCACTAGCGGATCGTCTCGGGCTCTTCTCTATCAAGACGGAACTAGAGGATCTAAGCTTCCGCTACGAACATCCCGATGCGTATGACGAGATCCTGCGCAAGGTCAAGGAGAGCGAGGCAGGGCGTGAAGACCTCTTCCATCGCTTCGCTGCCCCCCTGAAGGCACGCTTCGATGAGATGGGGCTCAAGTATGAGATGAAGACCCGAGTCAAGGGTTGCTTCTCCATCTGGCGCAAGATGCAGATCAAGGGCATTCCCTTTGAGGAAGTCTATGACCTCTTCGCCGTACGTATCATCTTCGACAGCAGTGATGGCTATCCCGAGAAGAACCGCTGCTGGGATATCTATACCGCTATCACCGAGATCTACCGCAACCGCCCCGATCGTCTCCGTGACTGGCTCTCCACCCCTAAGGGCAACGGCTATCAAGCTCTTCACTTGACCGTGCTTGGTCCAGATGCGCAGTTTATAGAAGTGCAGATACGTAGCCGTCGTATGGACGAGATCGCAGAGCAGGGGCTCGCAGCCCACTGGCGCTACAAGAACGATGTCGTCGAAGAAGACCACGAGCTCGAAGTCTGGCTAGATACCATCCGTGAGGTACTGAACCATCCCGACTCCAAGGGCATGGAGTTCCTCAATACCGTTCACCTCAGTCTCTATGCCCACGACATCACGGCCTTCACCCCCAAGGGAAGACCGATCACGCTACCGGTAGATGCCTCGGTCCTTGACTTCGCCTATGCTGTCCATACCGACCTAGGAGACACTTGTATCGGAGCGAAGGTCAATCACAAGGTGCTCCCGATCTCCTACCGCCTCTCCAATGGGGATCAGGTAGAGATCCTAACGAGTAAGACGGTACAGCCCGAGCCTAGTTGGCTTGAACTGGTCGCCACGGCTTACGCTAAGGTGAAGATCGAGACCGCCCTACGTCGCCGACAGCGCGAGTCTATTGCCCATGGGGAAGCCCTACTCACCACCCAATTGAAGGGCTTGGGAGAGACACTCAACGGCCCCCTCCTCAATCGTCTGGCGCACTACTATCAGTACGACAAGCCCGACACCTTCCTTCGTAATATAGGAGAAGGGACGTTCGACTTCCCCGAAGACTTTGAGCAGGTCGTCAAGGGCAAGGCTACCAGCCGAAAGAGTCGTATGACTCGTGCCTTCTCTTCCCTCTTCGGAGGCAAGGAGAAGGAGCATGATGCTCCGCAGACAGCACCAACTTCCCCCAAGGACTTCGACAAGTCACACCCCTACGAACTCATTGAGCAGGACGGCAAGCTCAACTACAAGATCGCGACTTGCTGTCATCCCATTCCAGGCGATGATGCGCTTGGGGTCATCGCAGACGAAGGGCTAGTGATCGTGCACAAACGCTCTTGCCAAGAAGCTACCCGCTACAAGACTGCTCAAGGTGACCGCCTCCTATCAGTCCTCTGGGGTCCTTATCACGCTCCGATCTATGAGACGACCTTGGTCATCCGAGGCATTGACTCTAAGGGGCTGATCAATGCGATCTCGCAAGTCCTCCTTGAGGACTTCAAGGTGAATATCACCTCAATCAACATCAAGGCCTTCGACGGAGTCTTCCAAGGTACGATCTCGGTGAAGGTGCTCGACACTCAGCAGGTCGATGCGATCTGCGCCATCTTGAGACGCAATCCTGCCATTCACGAAGCCTACCGACTCTCAGAGCTTGACACTGGCAAGGAGTAAGCACGCTCTAAGCACTCCCCTCTACAAACGACAATCCCCCCTGATGAACAGTTTCATCAGGGGGGATCGTCGTTTATAAGGCTCACTAGGCTAGAACCACTTGATCTTTCGGAAGAGGTAGAAAGCTAGTCCCGATATGGCAGCAGAGATGCAGAAGATGACGAGGAATGCCCAATACCATTCTCCCAGATAGACATTGACGTTCATCCCGAAGAAGCTTGAGATCATCGTCGGTATCGTCAGCACGATGGAGATGCTCGTCATTCGCTTCATGATGGTATTGACGTTGTTGGAAATGATGTTTGCCGAAGCATCCATCATACTCGTCACGATGTCGGTGTAGATATTGATGGTATTGTACGCCTGCCTCAGCTCAATGCTTACGTCTTCGAAGAGGTCGGGGTCAATACTCGAAGCTCGTGAAGTGGTACGAAGGCGACCAAGCATCGCTTCATTGCCTCGGATAGACGTGCTGAAGTAGACCAGTGATCGCTGAAGGCGCATGATACGCAGCAGATCTTCATTACGAATGCTTAGCTCTAGTTCCTTCTCTGCACGATTGATCTCGAGGTACATCAACTTCAGGTACTTCAGGAACCACACCGCCGAGGAGTAGATCATCCGAGTGATGAACTCCATCTGATTGGAGATCCCGATGTTCTTGCGTCGGATATGATTGATGAAGTCGGGCAGGAGCTGCGTGCGCCGGTAGCATACCGAGACCGTAGCCATTTGGCTCGTGATGATCCCTATAGGTACGGTCTGATAGGGCATACCTGGACCTCCTCCGTCCATAGGGATACGAAGGATCGTCAGTAGCCAATCGTCCTCACGCTCAGCACGAGGGCGTTCGTCAATATCGGCGATGTCGGAGAGAAATTCGCGTGGGATCCCCAGCTCCTTCGTAAGGAAAAGGAAGTCATCTTCGTCGGGGCACTCGACATGCACCCAGCAATTGGGGGCAAACTCTTCGAGTTCGGGCAATCCTGGCTCGAAGGTAAGATAGCTCTTCATCTAATTTATGCTTGTGTCTAAGTGGGTGAGACTGGTCTCTAGGTCCAATATGCTAGAGGGCTGTGTATCGACTCACCACGTAGACACCAGAGTAAGGATCGGTGTAAGGCAAGACGACTGCTAACGAGGAGCGCTTACACAGCGCTCATTCGGCGGGAGGGAATCATCCATGATCTTGCGTCTTATTATCCTTAGCTATTCTATTTGGCCTGAGTAGCGCTCCTTCAAGGCGGGCGCTAACAGGGCTGAAAGTCCGGAGGCAAAGGTACAAAAAAGCACCTAATACCTCAAGGGAATCTCCCCGAAGGGACTAGCCTCCGTGGAGGCTCGACTCACCTATTCTCCTGCCAGCACTATTCTTCTCCCCCACTCTCCTTCTATTTCCCCAAGGAAACCCTGCCTAGAGCTTATGGACGAGGTGCACCCATCCTCTTCCTGAACTCTGTCGGAGACATGCCGAAGGCACGACGACAGTACTTCCCGAAGAAGGAAAGACTAGGGAATCCGAGATCATCACAGATCTCGGTGATACTTCGGTCAGTATTGAGCCGGTAGTATCGGATGTCAGCTTCGGTGTACTCACGCACCCACTTCATAGCGGTCTTCCCACTGATCTTACGGCAGACCTTCGTCAGATAGTTGGCCGATACGAATAGCTCCTGTGCATAGGTCTCTATCTGCTGGAGCTTGAAGGAGAGCGTCCCTACATAGCCAGCGAACTACTCTCGCTCTTCGGCGCTGGGCCTGATGTGATTGGTCTGATAGATGTAGAGACATCGATGTCAGCTACGAGCAGACCGTAGCGAAACGCAAGGCTACAAAGCCCAAAACGAAGCCCAAAACAAACGAAGGCGGTACGCCTCCTGAGAATGGCGGTCACGTAGGTATCTAAGCCTCGGCAGCTGAACCCATGCTATTCGCCCCGTCTCCCTTTGCAGGAGGCGGGGCGAATTCATTCACCTTAGAAGGAATGTGCTTGTAAAAGGGTAATTTTACCGCCGGTCTTCAGAGGCCACCATCCTTCAGCAACCCCTTAGCACAATAAGATGACGAAAATCATGACCGTACGTTCGCTACTCTCGGTACTTGCTCTTTCGCTCTCGGCAAGCTTGAGTGCCCAGCGAATCTTGCCGGGCTACCAGTATCAAGACGAGGCGAATCCGAAGGGCGATGAATGGCAAAGCCCCCAGAATCATGCCCTCAACAAGGAGCAACCGCATGCGTTCTTCTTCTCCTTCGGCTCGAAGGAGCAGGATCAGATCACCAAGGTCCTTCCCCAGAATAGTTCTCTTTACCAAGACCTTAATGGAACGTGGGCCTTCCACTGGGTGCGAACCCCCGAGGAGCGTCCTCGAGACTTCTTCCAGCCAAGCTACGATGTCAGCCGGTGGGACAAGGTATCCGTGCCGATGAATTGGAACGTCTACGGCCTTCAGAAGGATGGCCAGCAGAAGTATGGCACTCCGATCTATGTCAATCAGCAAGTCATCTTCTGGCATCAAGTGAAAGTCGATGACTGGCGTGGAGGTGTCATGCGCACCCCGCCTAAGGAGTGGACGACCTATCGTGACCGTAATGAAGTCGGATCTTACCGCAGAAGCTTCACCATCCCCAAGGACTGGCAGGGACATGGTGTGTATCTCAACTTCGATGGTGTAGATTCCTTCTTCTACCTCTGGATCAATGGCCACTACGTCGGTTTCTCTAAGAACTCCCGTTCGCTGGCGTCCTTCGACATCTCCCGCTATCTCCGCCCCGAGGGAGAGAATGTCGTGGCCGTCGAAGTCTACCGCAATAGCGATGGGTCGTTCCTAGAAGCGCAGGACATGTTCCGACTTCCTGGGATCTTCCGTTCGGTCTATCTGACGGCTAAGCCCCGTATCCACGTGAAGGATCTTCGCCTCATCCCCGACCTTTCTCCTGATCTTCGTGAGGGGACACTCCGTATCTCCGCCGACCTCGACAGTAAGTGGATGAAGGCTATTCAGAAAGATCTCCGCCTTCGCTATAAGCTCTACCGCGTCGCTCTCTATTTGGATGAGGTCGATCCTGTAGCAGTGGCGAGCGCAGAAGCCCGCACTTCGGCTCCTGCCACCGCTACCACCGAACTGAAGATCTCGATGCCCCAGCTTTGGTCAGCCGAACTTCCTCACCGATATGTCTTAGTCGCCGAGCTCTTCGACAAGTCCGGTAAGCGCCTTCTTGATCGAGCTTCGACCTACACAGGCTTCCGCAAGGTCGAGATCAAGGATACGCCAGCGGGAGAAGATGAGTTCGGTCGTGCCGGTCGCTACTTCTATGTCAATGGCAAGTCCGTCAAGCTCCGTGGGGTCAATCGTCATGAGACCAACCCTTCTTCAGGTCACGTCCTGAGCCATCAGCAGATGGAGCAAGAGGTCTTCCTCATGAAGCGAGCCAATATCAATCATGTGCGCAACTCACATTACCCTGCCGATCCCTATTGGTACTATCTCTGCGACAAGTATGGTATCTACCTCGAGGACGAGGCCAATGTAGAGTCGCACGAATATTACTACGGCAAGGCTTCGCTCTCCCATGTTCCTGAGTTCGAAGCGCAGCACGTCTCCCGCATGCTGGAGATGGTTCACGCCCACATCAACCATCCAAGCATCGTCATCTGGTCGCTGGGCAACGAGGCTGGTCCTGGTATCAACTTCACCAAAAGCTACGAAGCGACCAAGCGCATCGATACTTCCCGTCCCGTACAATATGAGCGCAACAACGACATCGTAGATATGGGCTCCAACCAATACCCTTCGATCGCTTGGGTAGAAGGTGCAGCCGAGGGCGACTATGATATTAAGTATCCCTTCCATATCTCCGAATACGCTCACTCGATGGGGAATGCTTGTGGCGGACTTGCTGATTATTGGAAGGCAATTGACCGTACAAACTTCATCTGCGGCGGTGCTATCTGGGACTGGGTAGACCAAGCGCTCTACAATCACACCTCCGATGGCCGACGCTACTTAGCTTATGGCGGGAACTTCGGTGACCTACCTAACGACGGGATGTTCGTGATGAACGGCGTGATGTTCGCTGATCTTCAGCCTAAACCTCAATATTGTGAGGTGAAGAAGGTCTATCAGAGCGTCAGCTTTGAGCCTGTAGACCTTGCCCAAGGTAAGGTGCGTCTCTTCAATAAGAACTATTTCTCTTCGCTCGACGACTACGAACTTCACTGGTCCCTTTGGCAAGACGGAACGATGATCGGCGATAGTATCCATTCGCTCCCCGCTGTAGCTCCCCGCACGGCAGAGGTGCTTTCGCTCCCCATCTCTACCTCTTCTCTCGATCCTAAGAGCGAGTACTTCCTCAAGCTCGAGTGTCGTCTCCGCTCCGCTAAGCCTTGGGCTGAGGCTGGCTATGTCGTAGCCGATGAGCAGATCAGTCTACAGCCTCTCCTTCAGAAGGCATCTCGTGAGGCAAGTCCTTCGGTTCGCCTTCAGTCCAGAGCCCTCTCTCCGAAGGCTTGGGAAGTAAAGGGGAAGGATTTCTCTGTGAACTTCGACCTTGAGCAAGGGACGATCGGTCAGCTGGTCTACGCACAAGACACGCTCATTCACTCGGGACAGGGCCCGAAGATCTCGGCCTTCCGTGCCCCTGCGGATAATGATATCTGGATCCGTTCAGCTTGGGTCACCAACGGCTTACATAACCTCCGCCACCGAGTCCTTGCCCATCAGACCCGAAAACTCTCTGATGGCTCTGTCGAACTCTTCTTCACCATCCGCTCCCAGGCACCACAGGGGGCGAGCCTCTCGATGCACCGAGCTTCGGGGTGCTATGAGATCGAAGAGGATGTAGAGCATCCCTTTGGCGAAAGTGACTTCTATATCCTAGCGCAGACGGTCTGGACGGTGCATCCTGATGGAAGTATCGAGCTCCGATCCAGTCTATCGACGAATAAGCCTACCCTTACGCTTCCTCGCCTTGGCTATGAGTTCGTCCTGCCCAAGAGCTACGATCGCTACACATATTATGGACGTGGCCCGATCAATAACTACGGCGACCGCAAGGCCAGCCAATACATCGAGCGTCACGAAAGCCGAGTGACCGACCAATTCGTTGATTTCCCCAAGCCTCAGACGATGGCTAACCGCGAGGATGTCCGTTGGGTCAGCCTCACGAACAAGGCAGGTCGTGGGCTACTCTTCTCTACTGACAGCGTGATGACCAGCTCGGCGCTCCCATATTCAGCGCTAGATCTGATGCTGGCAGCGCATCCGCATGAGCTTCCAGCAGCGGGTGATACGCACCTTGTACTCTCCCGTTCGACGACGGGTCTTGGTGGAGCGAGCTGTGGTCAAGGTGGACCCTTGGCAGAGTCCCAGACGCTTGCCTCGCCTCAAACCTTTAGCTTGGTGCTTCGTCCCTTACGTTCGGGCGAAGATCCCAGCCAGCTCGCTAAGATAGAACTATCAGGTGCCATCGCTCCTACGATCTCCCGTAGCACGAATGGCGAACTCTCCATCTCGAGCACTCCTGGAGCTCGCCTCTTCTATTCCATTGGTCGGGGCAAGGCTCAGCGCTACACCCAGCCTATTCCCTTTGCCCAAGGCGGGGAAGTGAAGGCATGGGACGAGCGTTATCCTGGGCGTATCTCCTCGGTTCGTCTGGAGAAGATGCAGTATGCTGAGGCACGGATCATCTTCTGCAGTAGCGAAGAGTACGGCTACGGCTCGGAGCAATTCATCGACGAAAGCCCCGACACGATGTGGCATACGGTCTGGACGGTGACGGTACCCAAGCATCCGCACTGGCTTGACTTTGATCTCTATCAGGAGAAGGATATTCATGGGATCACGTACCTCCCACGCCAAGACGAGAGTACAGTTGGAGACATCAAGGACTTCGCTCTTTCGGTCAGCCGAGATGGCAAGCGTTGGACGGAGATTTATCGTGGTACGTTCGCCAAGGAGAAGAAACTTCAGCGTGTGACACTCCCCAAGTCCTCCCGAGCTCGCTATCTCCGCTTCACGGCACTGAGTGCTCATGACGGTCAAGACTACGCTTCTGGTTCGGAGCTCCGCATCATCGCCGACTAGTCTTCGCCCGTTCTTCATCTCCAAGCAAGCCTGCCTCAGTGACCACTTGGTCGCTGAGGCAGGCTTACTTTATGAGGGGCGTTGAGCCACCTCCTTTGACAGAGGTGGAGGAAGATCACTCTAGTTCGATGGGATTGTAGTAATAGGTGGTCTGTCTGAACTCCAGTCCAGCTCGAGGGAACGAAGCCCTCAGTGCTTGTACGATATTAGCGTGCATACGCTTGCAGAGCTCACGGACCTTGCTTCGCTCGGTGCTCTTGTAGTGCTCCTTGTACTTGACGATGGGCAGTACCTGTTCGGGGCGTGAGATACCCGTAGCTTCGAAGTGGTACTCCTGCTTCGTGTCATAAGCCTCCAGTATGAGCCCAGGCACACCACCCAAGAGCCACGGACCATCCGATACGGGAATATCTGTAGCGACCCAAGCTATATAGTCGCGCCCTCGGAAGCTGGTCGTCGCCTTCTGGCAAGGATAGCCAAGGATTTCCTTGTATTCATTAGCAAGCGTCCAAGACTGAGGGTGGAGCTCATCAGGGTAGACGAAGGTATAGAGGGAGGAGTAGATGAAGAGCCTAACCGTAAGTTCACTATAGCGCTTGGCACCGCTGTGGTACTTGTAGACTTCTATTCCTGCTAAGCCTCGAGCATCTATGCCACGTCCTACTCCTCGATCATGTATCTCTGCGATCTCTTCCTTGGCATCAAGGACGGAAGCGTGTCCGAACTTTGACATCCTCCGACCAATAAGGAGGTACATGTCATGAGTCACCTGTACTCTGTGCTTGGGATCAAGGATACAGGTCGTCCTGTAGTCAATGCGATAGCTTGCCGTATCTAGGATGGTGTACTCCCTGATGTCAAAGGGGAAGATAGTGCCGACGGGACTCTGAGCACTGGCTGTAAGAGCGATGCTGAGTAAGAGGAAGGAGAATAGGACGGACTTCATAGGGAGATCTTGATCAGAGGACAAGGGGAGCATCTAGGAGCTTGTTTCGCTTGATACGCTGGGAGGCGCACGCCCTTACTCAGGGGCTATGCGTCTTAGAAGAGCTTGAGGCGTGCTCGGAGCATGATAGCGGAGGGACGAATGTCGTAGTGGCTGTGCGAGGCGACGAGGTCAGTGATGGTAGCCGAGCTATAGCGACGAACCCCGAGGATGTTCGTCCAGTCAAGCGATAGGCGCACCTTCCTCCAGGTATAGGCTAGACCAAGGTCGGCGAGCGTGAAGTGTCGTCCTTCGGTGACCGCATCATTATAATAGTGCTCGGCGATGAGCTTGAGCGCCAGATCCTTCAGGAGTGTCACGTGGGAGGTGACCTTATGACTCAGCCTCTGTATCGGAGTAAGCCAACTAGTCCCTTCCCGCCTACTTCGATACGCACCCCACGAGACATTGTACTCGAGTGAAAGCCAAGGGGCAGGCTTGAGGGCGCACTTCCCTTGGGCGGTGATCCATTGGTTGGTGTAGCCGAGGAGCCTGCCCTCTAGGTAGCTCTTGCCTTCGCCCTCTCCTAGGGAAGCTTCTCCCGAGATGAGGAGCGAAAGCCAGTCATAGCCCTTGCTGAAGCGGGCACTAGCAGAATAGCTCTGCCCCGTATGCGGTAGAGGGAGACGCTCCACGATGCTGAGGGGGCTCTCGATCTTCACCGAACTAATCGCATCGCTACGATAGTGGCTGTAGCTAAGCCCTGCTCCAAGGAAGAGCATCGAGAAGATATCCTTGTAGGCGAGGCTCAGCGTAGTGCTCGCCGTCAGGGAGCTAAACTGGCGCATCTCGCTACGAGTAAGGCTGCGATAGCTCCGCATGATGTAGCCAGCGTAGAGCGAACCAAGATCCGGCAGGGAGCGAGCTACCGATCCCTCGACCTTCACCGAGAAGTCGGGGGTGAGCTGGTAGCTTACCCAGCCGTGGGGCTCGAAGTATAGCTTCCCCTCGGATAGTCGCTGGCTGGGTCGGAGCTTGTCCTCTACTATCGTGTGGTAGTAGAAGAGGGGGAGCACGGCGTAGAGGCTCAAGCCCTCGGACTTGTAGCTAAGTACATGGCCGATCCCTGCACCGAGCCGAGTGAAGCTAATTCCGTTGTGCATCTCCTCCGATGGTAATGGACGATAAGTTCCCGCCAGGCTTGTCGCTCCGAGCTCGGAATCAAGCCTCTGATGCTGGGCTCGAAGGAAGAACGTGGGGCTTACTCTGATCCTACCGAGAAGCCACGCTGAGAGCAGGGAGAGATCGGCATGGCTGAGGAAGGAGCTGTGCCGTACGTCCTGTGTAAGCTGGGAGTAAGGCACCCCTTCATTGATCCGTGGAGCATAGAGCCCAGGCTGGATACTGAGCCGATGTGGGGAGGTAGCCACTGCATTTCTCCATAGGAGGTCAAAGCCTCTCCCCTGCTGGCCCGAGCGTACCCAATGTGCCGTGTTCGTCGCCGACAGGTAGCGCTGGCGCATCGCTTGATCAAGCTCCTCGCTGGTGGTAGCATGGCCTTGCTCTTCGATCCAAGAGGCTTTCAGCTCCAAGAGGTTATTGAAGTAGAGCTGGTTCTTATTCAGGTGGTAGCGGAGCTCTCCCTCAAGTTGGTTGGTGGTACTACGATTGCGAAGGTCTTCACGGATGATCTTCGTTCCCTCGGGGAGGAAGTAGGTCGTCTGCGAAGAGCCATGTACCTGCTCTCGGTCATGCAGATAGATGAGGTTAGCATTCAGCTCGCCCTCGTTCGTCAGCTTGTAGAGATTGTTGGCGGTGAAGGCATGGGTATCATTATGGTAGTAGCGGGGACGAAGGATATCGGGTGTCTTCGGTGCTTCGAGGGCGGTCATCGTCATGGTGGGCAAAGGTGAGGCACTAGTGAAGGAGCGTAATTCGGCCCGTACGTCCTGCCCGCTGTCGTTACTCTTTGCGGTGAGGATATGCTGTCGACGCTTGGCGACGTAGAGGCCTACTAGTTCCTCGCTTCGCCTCAGCTTACCATCGTAGCCCAAGCCAAGCTGTGCCGTCATGCCGAAGGTGCCTTTGACCTCTTCCTTCAGCTTGAGGTTGATGGCAGCGTCGGAGCTAGGCTGGGTCTTCTCCAGGGCTTTGATAGGTTGGTGATTCTCCAGCACCTGCACGGTGGCCACATCTCGAGCCGAGATGTTATTCGTAGCGATGCCGTAGCGTCCCTGCAGGGCATCCATCCCTTCGATGTAGAACTTATTGATCGCCTTCCCCTGATACTTGATGAGCCCGTCGAGCGAGACTTCTATGTTCGGGAGCTTCCTCAGTACATCGGCGATCACTACGTCGCCCTCACCGATGAAGGCGCCGACGGAGTAATTGATCGTATCCTTCCGTCCCCAGATCTTACGGGCCTTCACCTGTACCTCCTTCAGGAAGATACGAGCTTCTCGGACGGTGAAGTTGTATGTCTGGCTGACGTTGGGGATGAGCCTGTCTGTCCGCTCGATCTCCATGCTTGCAGCGCTGAGGATAAGCTGGGGTAAGGTGCTATGGATGCTCAGGCGGTAGCTCCCCGTGGCATCGGTGAAGGTGTAGCCCAAGATCGTGCTGCCACCGGGGGCTAAGGCCAGCACACGAGCATACTCGACAGCCTTCCCCTGCAGCGTGCGCACGTGCCCCGTGATGGTGCTCTGCCCATAGACGGCGGGCAGGGAGAGCAGAAGGGCAATGAGGGATAGGAAAAGTCGCTTCATGATAGCGCTAGTAGTAAGGGGTGCACGAAAGATATGCAAGGTCTCTGCGAAGGGCTACTCTACCTCTAGCCACAGCCAAGGGAAGGAGAAGCTCCGATTCTTATTGCTATCTCCAATGTGTATCTTGCTACCAAGTGCCTGCTCACAGAAGAGGATCGGTTGCTTGTGCATGCGCTGGATGACGGACCGTAGCTTCTCACGGGTGGACTTGGTGTGCGGGTAGGTCCAGAATCGGATCGGTGTAGCCTGCCTATTCTCAACACCTATGCAGGTGAAGACAAAGCAGGCCTCCGTATCTTGCACCTCAAGGATAAGCCCTGGCAGGCCACCGAACTTCCATGGCCCATCAGAGAGGGGAATATCCGAAGTGAACCAGGCGATATACTTCCGCCCTCGGTGCTCCCCTAGGGCTTTCTGACACGTGTAGCTGAGTATCTTCTTGGTCTCAGACTGGATCTGCCATTTGAAGTCAGGTAATGCTTCTGTATACTGCCCATAGCCCGAGCCAAGGAAGAGGCGGTAGGAGGTAGTCAGTACCCCCTGTTCAGGGTAGCCCTTGAAGACATCCTCAGGGAAGGTAATATCACTAAAGCTATCGACAGTCTCAGCCCCTTTCTTGGTCTCTGCATCCACCTTCTCTCGAGCCTTCAGGATATCACGGCTATAGGTCGCTGAGATATGCTTGCCGATGAGTAGCGTCTGCGTATCCTTGTAGGCGACGTGGCTATACTTGGGATTGGGGTTGAGCCTAGCTGCGATCTGATAGGTGATCTCATACTTGGCGGTATCGACCACTTGGCACTTATCCGATGGCCCGTAGGAGGTCGGGAATATGTACATCTGGGCAGACAGCGTCGTAGCTGACATCGATAGGCAGAGTAGGAAGGTTTTTACGAGTCTCATAGCTCCTGATGGGATGGGGTGATACGGGATGAACGTTTGTATGGGCAAGGCTTTCATGGGGGAGCAATGTAGGCCATTTGTTGCGAGGTGTATTGTCTTCTGGTGTGTGAGGAGGGAGCTCCTTCATTCTTCATGGAGGCAGGCGATGCGTTAGGAGAAGCCTCCGCTGCCAAAGGGATCCCTGAACTCAGTTATCTACCACAAACTTAGGAAAAATCTGCCACGATGAAGGGGCAAAGAAAGAGCCCCCTGACGCACGGCTATCCGCACACGTCAGAGGGCTTGATTGCGATACTTCGGGAGGGAGCTTGCACTCTGAAAGATGCCACAGAGTCTCTAGTAGCTACTCCCGCTGGTAGAGCACCTTGGCTTGACAACTTAAAGAATAGGAATATCCTCTTGCTATCAAGCGACCTGACACCAAGTCCATGCTTCGGGAGCATCTACCTACGGATGAAAGAGGCCCGCACAATAGGTAGACGAAAGCCCCCTATCATGGGTCGATGAAGTGACCCATTCATGGGTGACCACGACGACCCATTCATGGGTCACCTGACCGCCCCATGAATGGGGTACTTCCCCGAGCTAAGATGGCTCGTCTTGCTTCCCCGCTTAGTGGGCTCAAGCGAGCTTACCCTACCCCTCGGGGTCAAAACGTATACGTTTCATGTCCAAGATGTATACGTTTCACGCTCGAAACGTATACGTTTTCACCTCGAGACGTATACGTTTTGCTCGCCAAACGTATACGTTTCGTCCCAATCAGGCTATACGTTGTGGTGAAGGCTGAGAGAAGGAGGACTGTAGAAGAGGGAAAAGATTGAGATTGGATTGGGAAGTTCCTTGACTTCCATCCGAATGTTATATTACTTTCGTCTAAATGTTATATTACTTCCAGAGAAAAGCAACATTACTTTTCGGAGAATGTAATATTACTTCTGACGGGAATTCAAGGAGCTTCCTAAGCGAAGATCAAACGAATACGAAAACAGGCAGTAAGATGCATTCATCTTACTGCCTGCTATCAGTGGAGTTGGTTATTGATCAGCCTTGCGCTAGAGCCGTCCAAAAACGGTCTTCTTCGTCAATTCGCTCGGAGAAAAGCCAGACTTCCTTGATCAAACCATCCTCAAAGCGGAAAAGGTCTACCCCTTTCATCTCCATCGAATATCCGCTTGCCGACACGGCGAATGCAACCGCTGCCACGACCAAATCTCCGTTTTCCGTTACGTAATCCACTTGGTCGATGGCGAATGTCCCATTACTCAGCTGAGCCATCTTACTCAAATGGGCAAAGACATTCTGCTTACCGCTGTAGATGCCAGACAATGCTCCCTTCCCTGGCTGATGCCATATCAAGTCATCGGAGAGCAAGGTCCCCACCGTTTCAAAGTCACCTTGAGCCAATGCTGCATAGAATAGGCTCACCTTCTCTGTCTTCTTTTCCATAAATCAGTGTTTTTAGTTGTTGAAATCACTGCAAATCTATACCTTAGAACCACGAATAACAAGTACTTACGACATGGTATGCTACTTACTTAATTGTTAGAATTGCTGATTATCAACAAGAAAAAAATGCTCACATGGAAAGGAAAATCTCAGATAAGGACTGTCCCGTGCGCAAGTCAATGCAAATCTTCGCCGGCAAATGGACTCTGCTCATCATCTTTCAACTCAACCAAAGGACGATCCGCTATGGAGAACTCAAGCGTGCTATTCCTAACATCAGCGAGAAGATGCTTACCGACGAATTGAAATTCTTGTGTAATAAAGGGCTCGTCAAAAAGGAACAGTATCCCGAAGTTCCTCCAAGAGTAGAGTACTCCCTAACAGAATTAGGAGAGAAAGTACTGCCGATCATCGACGAGATAGCCAAGTTTGGCATGGAGAATTTATAACTCATCTAGTACTTCTCATGCAGACTTTTTGCTCCCAAACGAATCGTTATCCCTCTGCAAAACAAAGGCCTCCCCGAAGCGAAGCCAAAGGACTTCCCAAACGAAATCAAGAGACTTCCCCTGCGAAGTAGAGATCCTTCACGGGCGAAGACATTGAGATTGGATTGGGAATTGATTGGATTTCTTTCTTGGATTGATTGAACTTCCTTCTTGAAGTTCCTTCTTGAAGTTCCTTGAGTTCTCTTGGGAAGTTCCTTGAGTTCCTTTCAGAAATAATATAACATTCGATCGGAAGTAATATAACACTCCAATGAAAGTAATATAACATTCGGACGAAAGTAATATTGCTTTTCCCAGCCCCTTCAATTATCTTCGGTCGAAGGGGGTATTAGATTGCGTCGAAGGAGCTAGTAGCTCCCGCCTCCGCTTAAGAGTCTGGGGAAGAATGTAAGGGCTTGGTCGTAGAGCTTCTCACGAAGTTCTTCCACCGAAAGGCCGAGCGAATGAGCAGCCTCTGAATAAACTGAGCTGATCAAAAGATCGGGAACGTCATCCGTTTCTAAGAAAGCCCGCCCTTCGCCATAAGCCAAGGCTAGGCTCTCCGAATGGAAATAGCGACCGAAACTTAAATAGAAACCCGACCGAAGAAGTTGAGCAGCCTGCTCAGGCTTCCCACGAAAGCCATGGATGAGCCAAGATGAATGAGGACGAAGTTCCTTCTTCAGGCGAAGGATATCCTCTTGGGCACGCACCAAGTGAATGATGAGGGGAAGATCAAGACGATCAGCGAGCCGTGCTTCTTCTCGGAAGAAGTGCAGCTGCTTCGAATAGGGCGTGTCGCATATTCGGTCAAGCCCCGCTTCGCCTAAAGCCACTACCCGAGGCGAGGTAAGAAGCTTTTGCTCCAAAAGAAGGAGACTTCCCTCCGTCAGATCCTCAGCTTGCCACGGATGAAGCCCGATGCTCACAAACGACCTTCCAGCAAATCGCTCGGGGGCAGCCTCCGAAAGATGAAGGCTCTGGATCTGAAGGCTCGTCACATCACCTTCATCAGGCCAATGCGTATGAGCGTCGACGTAGGGGAACTGAAGTGCTTCGGGAGTCATCTCAGAGGAAGGGGCGAGAGCCTTCTCAATTAAGGCACGGGGTCATAACCGCTTCCTCCCCAGGGATGACAACGGAGGATGCGGCGAATGGCAAGGTAAAGCCCCTTCACAGGGCCGTGTTTTCGGATCGCTTCCAGAGCGTACGTTGAGCACGACGGCGTGAAGCGACAGGACGGAGGTGTAAGAGGCGAGATCGCTCCCTTATAGAAATAGATCGGCAGGAGCAGAAGCCAAACAAGCGCTTGGCGAAGAAGTCCGAGGAGACGTTTCATAAGCCTTCGGGAGAAGTTCCTTCTTTCTCGAGCTCCACAGCGATGCGAGCCAGCGCCTTCTCCATGCCCCGATCGACGTCGGTCTGCTTAGGTAGCTCCTTCGCTACAGAGAGTAAGCCCAGATGAATATGCACCCGATGCTCCTCGGCCAAGACTAGAAGCGGGTGCTTACGCCTGCGGTAGCTCTCCCTGATCAGCCTCTTGACCCGATTGCGCTTATTAGCTCGTCGGAAATACTTCTTTGCCGCCACGACGAGGATCGCTGCACTTGGCTCGTCGCCCTCTGCTACGGGGGCGAAATGATAGACCACCCGAAGCGGATAGGCAATGAAGGCCTGCCCAGAAGCAAAGAGGGCGTCCACATCTCGCTTGAGATGCAGACGCTCTTCCTTGGATAACGTATAGCGAGGGGATCGGATAGGATCTTCCACAGATATTATCCCTCCACGAGTAGAGGTACTGCTAATTGTTCTTCTGGAGATATTGATCCAGAGCCATCGCCATAGAAGGTGCCCCAGGAGATGGCGCTGAGAGATCAAGACGTAGACCTGCCTGCTCGATGGCCTGACAGGTAGCTGGACCGAAACCACCGATGAGTACCTTCCCCTGCTTATAGTCTTCGTGATTGGCGAGCAGTGAAGTCACCCCAGCAGGACTGAAGAAGATGATCATATCATACTCTTCCTTCTTCTCTTGGTCGGTGAACTTCTTGCTGACCGTGCGGTACATCACCGCCTTAGCAAACTGCAGTTTCTTCGACTCCAAGAGGTCGATCAGATCGTTCTTGTGGTCTTCGGCCATCGGTAGGAAGTAGACTTCCTTGTTGTGCTTCTGCATGATCGCCACCAGTTCGGCTTGACCGCCTGCCTCGGGATAGAATACCTTGCGCTTGCGGTAGACGATGAACTTCTGGAGGTAATTAGCCACCTGCTCGTTGATGCAGAAGTACTTCATGTCATCTGGCATAGTGACGCGGAGCTCTTCACTGAGCTGGAAGAAATGCTCCATGGCTTTGCGCGAAGTGAAGACGATAGCCGTGTGGTCTAGGATATTCACTTTCTGATTGCGAAACTCTCGAGGAGTCACCGACTCGACTTCGATAAACGCACGGAAAGTAGCCTTAGCTCCATGGCGTTCGGCAATATCATAGTAAGGGGACTTCCCTGACTCGGGCTGAGGTTGGGAGATTAGAATCTTCTTGATACTCATTGATACAAATTCGGAAGGAGATCACTCCTCATCAGATACATACCTCCCCCTACGAGATAGAGGAATGGTACAACTTCGTGGGCGCAAAGGTACAAAAAAAGAAAGAGGCCTCCAGCGGATCCATGCGACATGCGACGTACGACCTGTACTATGCCAAGGAGCTGAACGAGTACTAATGTACCGATGACGATCCCCCAAAGAACGAGGGTGGAAAGCGGTGCAAAGGTCAGCAATGAGACCAATGCCATCAGAAGTGCTCTTAGCCAATCCTGGAAGAAATAGTCTTGAGCCAGTAGCCCTCCAGTGAGATCATCAAGCAGGACATAGCGCCAGAGCTTGAAGGCTTTCGAGCGAAAATAAAGGAAGAGATATACTCCAGCAAAGAGCACAGCCAGCTGCACCAGAAGCCCCGCATAGTCACTCCGGAGGAGAAGTCCATCACGAGCAGCAAGCCTCAGCACCGTCAGCGCAATGGATAAACTCCCTAGCACATAGGAGAGGAAGCGAAAGAGCCCATACGAGACAAAGCGAGAGATGTAGACAGCTCCCGAGTCGGGATTGCCCTGTCGCCATGCTCCCACAGCTACCCCGATGAGTCCAGGCGTATAAACCCAGACGATCAAGGTAAGTAGCCAGATGACTAGCTCTGTGATATAGCTGACATTCGCTAAGGGCTCGGTGAGCGCAAAGTCCATGCTTGTGGAGATAAGAGAGAGCACTAGGAATACTAGCTCGTAGAGCGAGGATAAGCCCTCAGCTCCACGAGCTAGCTATAGGAGGAGAACCTCCTGATGTCCTTGGATTAGCTAAAGAGCTTCTTGGGATAAGCTCCGTCTTGGGCTAGAGCAGCGAGCTTAGCGACGACATCAGGGCGATCCTCAGCGTAGGTCACACCGAACCAAGAGTCTGGCGTATCCAGTACCTCTACCGTCGAAGTTCCTTCTGCTACGAGGTGGTTCACCACGAGTGGGATGTAGTACTCAAACTTAGGATTCGTCTCTACGGAGCTTAGGAAGTGACGGAAGAGACGCTCTGAGTGCTCGAAGTAGTCAGGCGTGAAGCCCCACATATTCATGGAGACGGGGGTATTCTCATCGAGGATCACCTTCTCACCATGCTCATCGGTGAAGGCGATATTACCCTCCTCATCACGAGCAATAGCGGTACGCTCTACGACACCCGTAAGGAAGCCGTTAGCATCTACCTCACAGACACCTCGTGCTACACTACCGCTTTCGCTGAGGGTATTCCCTACACGATAGCCGACCATGCAGTACTTGTCGTGCGAGTCAGAGAAGCTACGGAGCTTGTCAGCTAGAGCAGCGAAGCCATGACGACCATAGAAGTCATCGGCATTGATCACTGCGAAGGGCTCCTTGACGACTTCAGCAGCCATCATGACTGCGTGGTTCGTACCCCATGGCTTCTCACGACCCTCAGGCACAGAGAAACCTTCGGGGAGCTTATCAAGATCCTGGAAGACGATCTCCACGGGGATCTTGTGCTCGTACTTGGAGATGATCTTCTCACGAAACTCCTGCTCGAAGGTACGACGGATGACGAAGACGACCTTGCCAAATCCTGCACGGATCGCATCAAAGATCGAATAGTCCATGATCGTCTCCCCAGAAGGGCCGACACCATCAAGTTGCTTAAGGCCGCCGTAGCGACTGCCCATGCCTGCTGCAAGGACGATTAGAGTTGGCTGTTTCATTACGTTTGCTTTTACCAGCGTGATATATGATGTTATGCTTGTATCGTATTATCTACGTCTCTTCTTACCCTTCTTGGTCGACTTAGCCGATCGTGAGGAGGACTTAGTAGCCTTGCTAGGCTTAGTGATCTTGATCTTCTGACCAACACTAAGCTTGTCCGTGCTGAGGTTATTGTTCTTCCTCAGCTCCTCGACCGTAGTCCCATACTTATGGGCTAGGGAGTAGAGCGTCTCTCCCGAAGTGACTGCATGAGTACTGGTGCTGTGACGCTCTGCAGTGCGCTTGCCTCGACGAGTAGAGGGCTTGGTGTCTTCCTCCTCAGCAGACTCCTCTTGGGCCTCTTGCTGATCCTTGCCTCGTACCGTAGAGCGGGAGGACGCGACAGACGCAGGACCATCGAAGTTCACACGTAGCTCTGGAGAATACACCTCGGAGCCTGCACTGTCGAGCTTCAAGATAGCAGAGAGCGGGAGACGTACGGGATAAGGAGTGGTATTGCCTGGGACGATGCCACGACGGAACTGAGGGTTGAAGGTCGAGATAAGCTCCGTCGTCAGTCCTGTGATCTCTGCGATGCGCTCGAAGGAGACACGATGATTGGCTGTATAGTAGTCGGTAGCCAAGGGACGGCCGAGCTGTCGGGGATAGATCCCATACTCTCTATGGTAGTGCATCGCAAAGTAAGCCCCGATGAAGAGCGGGATGTAGCGTCTCGTCTCATTGGGCAGGTAGCGATAGATCTCCCAGAAGTTAGGTCGATCGGTACCCGTGCGCTTGAGAGCACGATTGACGTTCCCTGGTCCGCAGTTATAGGCGGCTAAGACTAGCCACCAGTCCCCGTAGATCCGATAGAGGTCCTTGAGGAAGCGACAAGCAGCCTCGGTACTCTTGACGGGATCCATACGCTCATCGACGAGGCTATTGACGGTGAGGCCATAGATCTTACCCGTGGGGAGCATGAGTTGCCATAGACCTGCAGCACCTGCAGGAGAAATGGCTTTGGGGTTGAGTGCAGACTCGACGATGACCAGATAGCGTAGCTCCATAGGAAGCCCGCTCTTATCGAGGGTCATCTCGATCTCTGGGAAATAGAGGTCGGAGAGTGAGAGCATGGAGCTCAGCAGTCCACGACGCTTGAAGAGGTAGAGCTCGATGGCCTCACGGACGAGGGGGTTGTAGCTGAAGCGCATAGCCGATGGCATCCTATTGAGCATACGGATATATGTGCTATCAGGGGTATAGGGTATGGACACTGAGGAGTAGCGCCCTGACTGCTGGCGTCCGCCAGTAGAGTTGCCATAGCCCGAATACCACTGCTCCAGCATGCGCTCTACATCCTTATCCAGGGAGGCAGGCAGGGTGATGGGGTCGAGCAGAGCCGAGGCCAAGGTAAAGGGAGAAGTAGGTCTATCCACACGCTTCACACTATCGACCTGAGCGGGCAGGGTACTCGCACTTAGGAGGAAGAGAGCGGTGATGGAGAGGAGCTTGATGAGAAGCTTCATCTATCGTAGCGATTAGAAGGTGAGGCTACAGTTGACCCCTAATTGGTAAGAGGGGATACCGAGCTTGGGTAGCCCCACCTCGGGAGCTACACGCAGAGAGAGATCGGGGCTAATATCGAAGGTGTAGAGCTCAGCATCGACATAGGCATCGAGTATAGAGAGTCCGTAGACGAGGACACTGGCTAGGATACTGAGGTCACGATAGCGACGGTAGAAGTCATTGCCTCGCTTGAGGGTGGACTTGAGGGTAGACTGGTAGGTCTTATAGTCTTCGGCCTTAGCCCCTGCAGGAGCGAAGGCCAGCCAAGAGGTATTCTTCGAGGGGTCTTCGCTTGAGAGGTCACGATAGGCGGCGTGGTACTCTTGGTACTGACGATGATTCCACGTCACCGAGTAGTAGCAGGTCACGAAGGCACCCCAGACGATGGGTAGCTTCCAGTACTTGCGGTTGTATATCTGTCCTCCACCGGGGAGAAGAGCCCAGAGGAGAGCTTTGCTCGAGTTGGGTTGCCAGTTCACCTGATCATGGATCTTCAGAGCTTGTTCACGGAAGCTCGGAGCAGTCGACGAATGAAGCTCGGTCGTATCCTGAGCTCCGATCAAGAGGCTCTTCTCCTGAGGTGAAGATGGAGACTCCTGCCCCCAGACGGGAGTCAAGGGTGCGAGGAAGAGAAGGAGCAAGAAGATGTAGATCGAACGCACGAGAGTGACTATTGAGGCGAACTAGAGGAATAGATCGAGATTAGTGCTGGACACGCTCCAGAAGCTGCATGATACGCTCCAGCTCTTCATCACTTGAGAAGGGGATCGTGAGTTTACCCTTACCCGAAGCGGAACATCTGAGGGTGACACTGGAGGAGAAGACCTGAGAGAGGTGCTGCTCCAGAAGACGGAAGTCCTTGCGCTCGGCTGAGCGTCGTGGCTTGTCGGGAGTAGCAGTGGACTCATCCCCCGAGGGCTGATCGGCAATGGCACGAGCCAGCTCCTCGACAGCTCGCACGCTGAGGTGCTCGGAGAGGATCAGGTTGTAGAGCTCGATCTGACGCTCGGTATCCTCGACCTGAAGCAGGGCACGAGCATGCCCCATGTCGATGAGTCGCTGGGTGAGGCCGAGCTGGATCTCCGCAGGGAGGCGAAGTAGACGTAGGTAGTTGGATACAGTAGCTCGCTTCTTCCCTACACGGGCTGCCAGCTCCTCCTGCTTGAGGTGATGGAGGTCAAGGATCTGCTGGTAGGCTAGAGCCACCTCGATGGCATTGAGATCCTCACGCTGGATATTCTCGATGAGGGCAAGCTCTAGGACTTCATCCTCGGTGGTGGTACGGATGTAGGCAGGTAGCGTCTGGAGACCTGCTAGAGCAGCTGCACGCCAGCGTCGTTCGCCCGAGATGATCATGTATTGACCCGAGGGGAGCGCCTGCACGGTGATGGGCTGCACAAGCCCTAGAGAGCGGAGTGACGCAGCGAGCTCCTCTAGACTCTCGTCATCGAAGAGTTTGCGAGGCTGGTCTTTATTGGGGATGATCTTATCTATCGGTAGTTCCTGGATAGAGGCAGCCCCTAAGAGAGGCTCTTCGGTAGGAGCGCCAAGGAGATTACCCAGACCTCGTCCTAGGACATTCTTATTCTTTGACTTTGTCATCTACTTATTCTTGTTGATCAGCTCAGAGGCTAGCTGTAGGTGATTGATCGCTCCACGGCTATCGGCATCGTAGAGCAGAGCTGGCAGACCATGGCTGGGGGCTTCACCCAGCTTGACATTGCGCTGGATGACGGTCTCGAAGACCAAACTCTTGAAGTGCTCCTTGACCTCTTCGTAGATCTGATTATTGAGCCTCGTACGGCTATCATACATGGTCATTAGGAAGCCCTCGATCTCCAGCTGAGAGTTGAGCCGCTGGCGGACAATACGGATGGTATTCAGGAGCTTAGAGATCCCCTCTAGGGCGAAGTACTCGCACTGCACGGGGATGAGCACGGAGTGAGCCGCCACGAGGGCATTGACCGTGATCAAGCCAAGTGATGGAGAGCAGTCGATGAGGATGTAGTCGTAGGCATCGACCACAGGCTCGAGCACCGAGCGCAGGATATACTCCCTTCGCTCCCGCTCCAGAAGCTCTAGGTCTGCTCCCGCTAGGTCAATATGGGAGGGCAGGATATCTAGCCCATCGACGACGGTCTTAGTGATCGCCTCACGAGCTGGCAAGCCTGCACACAGACACTCATAGATCGTCTTACCCAGCTGCGAAGCATCGATCCCGATCCCCGAAGAGGCATTGGCCTGAGGGTCGGTATCCACTAGGAGTACACGCTTCTCCAGCGAGGCCAAGGAGGCCGCTAGATTGATCGCTGTGGTGGTCTTCCCCACACCTCCCTTTTGGTTAGCTAATGCTATGACTTTGCCCATATCGCTAGGTGATCCGTATTCTTAAAACTCTCTTTACTCTGTCTATGGTATCTCCTTTCGTCCCATTCAAGGCTCCTCAAGGAGGGATAGAAGACACCAAATTAGCCCCCAAAATTACTACTTCTCACTGACATGGCTTGCCCCCTAGCTTTATCTATCAGAGAATAAGGTCTGTACCAGATAGGACCGCACAATCCAAGCCGAAGAAAGCCCTTCGCTCGCCTACTCCTTCTCCTTAGACCGAGCAAAGCTGGAGCAAACAAGACACACCAAGCTCCCTCGACAGCCCGCTCTACCAGCTCCCGTCTCATGGGGCTCTAAGGAACCCATTCATAGATCCCCTCAGTCCCCCATGATGGGGCACCAGCACGACCCATTCATGGGTCATCGATGTGACCCATGAATGGGGTACTAAACTCCCCCAGCATAGAAGAGACCTTTCCCTCCTCTAACTTCTCCCTGCAAAGATCCCCTAGAAGCGAAGATGATACCAGAGGAAGCCTCCACAGAAATGTGAGGCACCATCATCCGACGCTCCTTGACTCTAGAGCTGGGCTCTTCTACATTGTTTCACTACCTTTGCAGTGTTTTTACTATAGATAATCATCTAGCTCAAGGAAAAGAAATGACCAATTTTATTGAAGAGCTGCGCTGGCGTGGGATGATCCACGACATGATCCCAGGCACAGAAGAGCAGCTACAGAAGGAGCGCTCTTCGGCTTATCTAGGGATCGACCCCACGGCGGACTCACTGCACATTGGGCACCTCGTAGGGGTGATGATGCTTCGTCACTTCCAGCTCGCTGGTCACCGTCCCATCGCCCTCATCGGCGGAGCCACGGGGATGATCGGAGACCCATCAATGAAGTCTGCCGAGCGCAATCTACTCGACGAAGCCACTCTACGTCACAATCAGGAGTGCATCAAGAAGCAGCTCTCTAAGTTCCTAGACTTCGAGAGCGATGCTCCCAATGCTGCGGTCCTCGTAAACAACTATGATTGGATGAAGGACTATAGCTTCTTAGGCTTCATCCGTGACATCGGTAAGCACATCACCGTCAACTATATGATGGCGAAGGATTCGGTCAAGAAGCGTCTCAACGGGGAGAACTCCAACGGGATGTCCTTCACTGAATTCAGCTATCAGCTCCTCCAAGGCTACGATTATCTATACCTCTACCGCAACTACGGCTGCCGCCTGCAGATGGGGGGGTCCGACCAGTGGGGCAACATCACCACCGGCACCGAACTCATCCGCCGTATGGAGGGAGGCGAAGCTTATGCTCTGGTCTGCCCACTGATCACCAAGGCTGACGGAGGTAAGTTCGGTAAGACCGAGAGTGGCAACGTCTGGCTCGACCCAGCACGCACCAGCCCCTACGCCTTCTATCAGTTCTGGCTCAACGTCAATGACGCTGACGCAGCTCGCTACACCAAGATCTTCACCACCCTCACCCAGGAGGAGATCGCTCGCCTAGAGGAAGAGCAGGCCGCAGCGCCACACCTCCGTCCTCTGCAGAAGCGCCTCGCCGAAGAGATCACCGTCCTCGTCCATGGTCGAGACAACTATGAGGCAGCAGTAGCGGCCTCTGGCATCCTCTTTGGTCAGGGGACGAAGGAGCAGCTCCAGTCGCTGGATGAGGCTACGCTCCTAGCCGTCTTCGAGGGTGTACCTCAGTTCGAGATCTCCAAGGAGAAGCTTGAGTCTGGTGTCAAGGTCGTCGACCTCCTAACGGAAGAGGCAGCTGTCCTACCCTCCAAGGGGGAACTTCGTAAGCTCGTCGCCGCTGGAGGCCTCAGCATCGACAAGGAGAAGGTTGCTTCTCCCGATGATCTGGTCACCACAGCTCAGCTCATCGCCGATCGCTACCTCCTCGTCCAGCGAGGCAAGAAGAACTACTACCTCCTTATCGCTCGATAAAGCTCCGCTTATCAGCGCCACTTAATAGTAAAAGGGAAGATGCTCACCTCCTCGGGTGAGCATCTTCCCTTTTCTCCTTATTATAGGCATGGAGCTACGAGCCCAATCTATCTCCTGCCAGCTAGGCCTGTTCCTTAGGACACCCCCAGCCCCGTCCTTAGAGTCCAAGCGGGATAAGCCTCCTACCCTACCTATCGTAGAAATGCCGTATCTTTGTGTACATTAGTGTAAATAGACAGACAGCATTATAGTATAGCATGAATATCTTAGAGCTGAGCGAACAGGAGATCTTCCGTCGCCGTAGCCTGGAGGAGCTCCGTGCCCTAGGCATCAATCCCTACCCCGCAGACGAGTACGAAGTCACGGCTTATGCCCAAGAGATCCTAGATACCTTCCAGGATGACGCTCCTCGTCGCCACGTCCGCGTAGCAGGGCGTGTCATGGGACGCCGCATCATGGGTAAAGCATCCTTCCTAGAGCTACAAGACTCTACCGGACGTATCCAGATCTACATCACCCGAGATGAGCTCTGCCCCACCGAGGACAAGGAGCTCTACAATAGCGTGGTGAAGAAGCTCATGGACATCGGGGACTTCATCGGCATCGAAGGGGAAGTCTTCCGTACCAAGATGGGCGAGATCTCCGTACATGCTCACTCACTTACATTCCTTTCGAAGGCTCTTCGCCCTCTTCCCGTAGTCAAGGAGAAGGATGGGCAGACCTTCGACAGCTTCACCGACCCCGAGCTCCGCTTCCGTCAGCGCTATGTAGACCTCGTAGTCAATAGCCACGTCAAGGAGATCTTCCTCAAGCGTACGAAGATCTTCAACGCCATGCGCCAGTTCTTCAATGAGCGAGGCTACATCGAGGTAGATACCCCCGTCCTGCAGCCCATCCCTGGTGGAGCAGCAGCTCGCCCCTTCATCACCCACCACAACGCTCTAGATATCCCCCTCTACCTGCGTATCGCCAATGAGCTCTACCTGAAGCGTCTCATTGTCGGAGGCTTCGAGGGTGTGTACGAGTTCAGCCGTAACTTCCGTAACGAAGGGATGGACCGCACGCACAACCCAGAGTTCACCGCTATGGAGATCTATGTCTCCTACAAGGACTACAACTGGATGATGGCCTTCACGGAGCAGCTACTTGAGTTCATCTGCCTCCAAGTACTCGGTACTACTAAGGTACGTGTCGGTGACAAGGAGATCGACTTCAAGGCTCCATTCAAGCGTATCACGATGCTCGATGCCATCAAGGAACACACGGGTATCGACATCAGCCAGATGAACGAAGAGGAGCTACGTGCTACCTGCAAGCAGCTCGGCATCGAGGCCGATGAGACGATGGGTGTAGGTAAGATGATCGATGAGATCTTCGGCGAGAAGTGCGAAGGCACCTATATCCAGCCTACCTTCATCACCGACTATCCTAAGGAGATGTCTCCTCTAACGAAGGAGCACCGTACCAACCCTCGCCTTACCGAGCGCTTCGAGCTCATGGTCAATGGTAAGGAAATAGCTAATGCTTACTCTGAGCTCAATGACCCCATCGACCAGCGTGCACGCTTCGAAGATCAGCTTCGTCTCAGTGAGAAGGGAGACGATGAAGCGATGTTCATCGACCACGACTTCCTACGTGCCCTCGAGTATGGCATGCCCCCCACCAGTGGGATGGGTATCGGGATGGACCGCCTCGTGATGCTCCTGACGGGTCAGGAAAGCATCCAAGAAGTACTCCTCTTTCCTCAGATGCGCCCCGAGAAGGTAGCCCCACGAGACAAGAAGGAAGTCTTCGTCTCTGCTGGCATCCCAGAAGAATGGGTACCCGTACTTCACAAGGCTGGTTATCTGACCCTCGATGCTGTAAGAGCCGAGGAGAAGCCAGGACGACTCCTCCAGCAGCTACAGGATATCAAGAAGAAGTACCAGCTTGACCTCCAGCCTATCAGCCTCGAGACTGTCACGGCTTGGACCGAAGGTAGCAACTAAACCCTACCCCATAGCTCATGCGCCACTGAGGGTGCATGAGCTGCGGGGAGGTCAAATGAAACTTAGGGGTAGTAGTTCCCCTTCCTCCTAGACAGCCTCTCCCCCAAGAGACTGCCTAAAAGCAACGAAAAGTATCATGTCAGAACAGACCTCTAGCATCCCCGGACGTGTAGGTATCCTCGGCGGAGGAAGCTGGGCTACAGCCCTGGCAAAGATCGTCCTGACGAAGCAGCCTCATCTCAACTGGTTGCTCCGCACGACGAATCATGTCAAGGAGTTCACTCGCCTGAAACATAATCCTAGCTACCTTACCTCTGTCACCTTCGACTTGTCGAAGATCACGTTCTTCACCGACTCGGATGTCAATGACTTCTTCCGTTCGTGCGACACCGTGATCCTTGCGACTCCGTCCCCCTATATCCGCTACTACCTCAAGCGTGTCCGTAACTCCGTCATCCGCCCGAAGCTCATCATCAATGCGATCAAGGGGATGGTACCCGAGGAGAACGTCCTGATCTCCGATTACCTGCAGGAGTACAAGGAGCTACGCCCCGGACAAATCGCCGTCATCGCTGGCCCTTGCCATGCCGAGGAGATCGCCAAGGATCGTGTATCCTACCTCACCGTAGGGTGCTTCGATATGGGGAAGGCTAAGGTCCTCAGCGAAGAGCTCTTCAGCAATGACTTCGTCCACTGCGCCGTGAGCCGAGATGTCGTCGGCATCGAGTACTCTGCAGTCCTGAAGAATATCTACGCCATCGCAGCGGGTATCTGTCATGGGCTGAACCTCGGTGACAACTTCCAGTCTGTCCTCATCTCCAATGCTATTGCGGAGATGAGCAACTTCGTGAGCACCGTCCATCTCGTCAGTCGAGATGTCACCGAGTCCGTCTATCTCGGAGACCTCCTCGTCACCGCTTACTCCAGCTTCAGCCGTAACCGCACCTTCGGGAATATGATCGGTAAGGGCTACAGCGTACGTGCCGCACAGATGGAGATGAACATGGTAGCAGAAGGCTACTATGCCGCAAAGTGCATCCACTTGATCAACCTTCGCTATCAAGTGAACATGCCCATCTGCCGCACCATCTACGAGATCCTCTACGAAGGTGCTCCCGTCGAACAGTCTATCCGTCGCCTCTCTACCCTCTTCAAGTAGCCCCCTTCCGTCTCCCTCTACCCTCACCTAGTATGACAGCTCGACAGCAGCATATCCTACTGAGCTTCGACATCGAGGAGTTCGATGTACCCTGTGAGCATGGGGTAGACCTTCCCATGGAGGAGCAGATACGTATCTCTGTAGAGGGTACACATGCGATCCTTGATGTCCTCAAGGCTCAGGGGGTACGTGCGACATTCTTCTCCACAGCGAACTTTGCACAGCGTGCCCCAGAGGTCATCCAGCGACTCATCTCGGAGGGGCACGAATTGGCTTCGCATGGCTTCTACCATTCCTCCTTCGAGGTCGCTGACCTGAAGAAGTCGAAGGATGCACTAGAGGCTCAGACAGGACAGACCATCAGAGGCTATCGTATGGCTCGTATGATGCCCGTCTCCGAAGCAGAGGTCGCTAAGGCAGGCTACACCTACAACACTTCCCTCAACCCCACCTTCATCCCAGGGCGCTACATGCACCTAGGGACACCCCGTACCCATTTCATGCAGGACGGGGTATTACAAATCCCAGCCTCGGTAACCCCTTGGGTACGCTTTCCCCTTTTCTGGCTCTCCTGCCACAATCTCCCCTTCTTCCTTTACCGCTGGCTCTGCCGTCGTACGCTCCGTCACGATGGCTATCTCGTGACCTACTTCCATCCGTGGGAGTTCTACGAGCTGAATGAGCATCCCGAGTTCGGTCTCCCCTTCATCGTACGCAATCACGCTGGACGGGGGATGATCGAGCGATTAGACCGCTGGATCACCTCATTCAAGAGTGAAGGAGCAAGCTTCATTACTTACTCTGAGTTTGCAGACATTATTTCCTAATCCTTTCACACATAAAACATCACTTCTATGAACATCAACAAGTCAGCTCTGTACATCAGCCTAGTAGCGGCTGTAGCTCTAGTAGCCTCTGTCCTCATCCTCGCAGGTGGGCTGAGAGACTTCCGTAGCAAAGGCGCCAAGACGATCACAGTGACAGGTAAGGCCGAGCGCAACTTCCAGTCTGACCTGATCGTCTGGTCTGCAAGCTTCACTGCTGAATCAGCTAACCTACCTAGCGCCTACTCTGAGCTCAAGGAAAAGCAGCAAGCTGTCTCCGCCTTCCTCAATGGGAAGAACATCCCTAGCGACGCTATCTCCTACAGCAGTGTCAGCATCTCCCGTGAGAATGAGAGCTACTATGACTCGACTGTAGAGCGCACCTTCTATCGCTTCAAGGGCTACTCTCTGACACAGACGGTCACGATCACCTCCAACAACATCGATGCGATCGAAGCTGTCTCTCGTCAGATCTCTGAGCTCATCAACAAGGGCATTGAGATCGAGTCTGGCTCTCCTCGCTACTACTACACGAAGCTCAACGATCTCAAGATCGAGATGCTCAAGGAAGCCTCCGAAGATGCCTACAATCGTGCTGGTGTCATCGCAGAGGGTAGCAAGAGTAGCCTAGGCAAGCTGGATCGCTCCAACATGGGTGTCTTCCAGATCGTCGGGCTCAATAGCGATGAAGACTACAGCTGGGGGGGCTCCTTCAACACCACCTCTAAGATGAAGACGGCTAGCATCACCGTCAGCGCTACCTACTCGATCAAGTAATTCCACTTAGATCCCCCTTTTTCTCTCCTTTAGTCATCACATGACCTCTAACCCCATACCTAGACTAGTGATCGTCTCCCCGTGCTACAACGAGGAGGCGATCCTTGCTTATTCAGCCCGCGAGCTGACGCAGCTTCTGGAGCACCTTATCTCCAACCATAAGATCCTCCCCACGAGTCACGTCCTCTATGTCAATGACGGAAGTCGTGACCGCACGTGGGAGATGATCGAAGGGCTACACCAAGAGAATACCTTCATCGATGGGCTCTGCCTAGCAGGCAATGTAGGTAGTGAGCTAGCCGTGATGGCGGGGCTCATGGCAGCGAAGGACGAAGCTGATGTCGTAGTCTCTATCGATGCCGACCTCCAGGATGATCTAGCAGCTATCGAAGAGATGATCGATCGCTACCTCGAAGGCTACGACATCGTCTATGGGGTCAAGAAGTCACGTGAGGCAGATCCCTTCCTCAAGCGCACCACAGCACAAGCCTTCTACCGCCTACAGCAGTCGATGGGCATACGTATGGTCTACAACCATACCAACTTCCGTCTAATGAGTCGGCGAGCGCTAGAGGCACTCTCTAGATACCCTGAGCGTAACCTCTATCTACGAGGCATCATCCCGATGCTGGGCTACCCTTCGACTACGGTGGATGATATCATACGAGAGCGTGTAGCTGGGGAATCAAAGTACAACTACCACAAGCTCCTCTTCCTCGCTGTCGATGGGATCACCTCATTCACGACCCGCCCCATCAGCTGGATCGTAGGGATGGGCTTCTTCTGCCTGCTCATCAGCATCTGTATGGCTGTCTATGTGCTGATCTCCTATATCGAACATCTGGCTGTACCAGGCTGGGCTTCGCTGATGCTGTCTCTGTGGTTCATCGGCAGTATGCTTCTACTCTCCCTCGGGGTCGTCGGTCAGTACATCGGGAAGATTTACATCGAGGTCAAGGATCGTCCTCGCTACCATATAGCCACACACCTGAAGCATCATGACTAAGGCTCAGCCTTTCCTAGACCTTTGCACCAAGCTCCAGAGCTTCTTCCGTAAGCCTTTCTTCACTAGCCCTCGCACCACCTTTGCGCTATGGACACTGGTGGCACTCCTAGCTGGGCTCACGAAGATCGCTCCCCATCGACACAATAACTTCCTCATCTTCCGAGGTGTCTTCTGGCATACACTCCAAGGGGTATCGCTATATGCTCCCTATCCTCAGGAGTACAATGACCACAATTACTACGGGCCCGTCTTCAGCCTCGTCATTGCGCCCTTTGCCCTAGTACCTGACGCTCTTGGTCTCCTTCTATGGCTTGTAGCCCTAGCACTAGGGATGTACTATGCTGTGCGCAAGCTACCACTTGCCGAGGGGCGACAGATCTTCCTCTATTGGTTCTGTGCTCATGAACTACTGACTGCACTACAGATGCAGCAGTTCAACATCGCTATCGCAGCGATCATCATCGGCACGTTTGCCGCTGTCGAGCGAGGACGGGAGATCACCGCCGCCTTCCTCATCGTCCTAGGGACGTTTGTCAAGCTCTATGGGATCGTGGGGCTTGCTTTCTTCTTCTTCGTCAAGCGTAAGCCACGCTTCATCCTCGCCCTCATAGGCTGGTCTGTGGTGTGCTTCGTAGCTCCCATGATCATCAGTAGCCCAGAGTATGTCATCGGGCAGTATGTGGAGTGGTTCGGTAGACTCGGTGTCAAGAACGGAGCCAATACCTTCTCACTCATGCAGAATATCTCCCTGCTGGGTATGATCCGTAAGATGACGGGTCTAGCAGACTATTCCGATCTTTGGGTTATCCTTCCAGGGATGGTACTCTTCGCTCTACCCTACCTGCGCATTGGACAGTATAGACATCTCGCCTTCCGCTATGCGATCTTGAGTTCGGTGCTCCTCTTCGTCGTCCTCTTCAGCACAGGAAGTGAGTCGAGCACCTATATCATCCCCTTTGCAGGTATAACCCTATGGTACACGACGAGCCCGTGGAAGAGATCGGGCTGGGATCTGGCGCTCCTGATCATCGCCTTTGTCCTCAGTAGTCTTTCTCCTTCGGATCTCTTCCCCCGTAGCCTGCGTGAAGCCTATATCCTACCCTATGCACTCAAGGCTCTTGCCCCGACACTTATCTGGCTTCGACTGAGCTGGGAACTACTAACCAAGGACTATGCGCCTATCGAGACTCCGCCCTCGACCTTAGCCTAACCTAAGACAGGATAGCTATCAGCCTCTACCAGCATGAGGCATCGAAGCGAAAAAGCCCCTATCTCCACTCGGGAGATAGGGGCTCTTTCGTTAGGACTAGGGATGGAGGATCTTCCTAGAGTTCGAGCAGTGCTCTGAGCTCCTCGGGTGTGATCCCCAGCAGGCGTGCGTCACGCTTGAACTGAGGGACCGTCTCCTCATGGAAGAGCTTACGTCGCTGAGCCATCACCGACTTATAAGCTCCAGGGGAGATGTAGTACCCCACCCCACGCTGGGTATGAATGAGCTCACGCTGTGAGAGCTTGTCATAGGCGTGGACGACGGTATTGGGAGCTACCTGCATCAGCACTGCCATATCTCGCACCGAAGGTATTCGTTCGCCTTCGGGGAAGCGTCCTGTAAGGATCCCTTCGCAGATATAGTCGATGATGTGCGTGAAGCCTATATTGATATATGCCATGTCTTTTACTTAAGTTGGATCGTCTTGATACGGTAGTAGATAGCCCAGCAGAGGAAGGCATCGATCGCAGCTAGTATCCCTGCAAAGATATAAGAAAGAACCTCTTTATTGACATCCTTGAGCATCACGAAGAGCGACCCAATATCCATTTTACTCAGGATCGATACCAAGAGGAAGAAAGCCACGAACTCAATGAGGATAGACCAGCAGAAGGCGAAGAGAGCCTTACGGAAGTGGATCATGCACCAAGCCATCAGCAGGAAGATATGGAGACCGAAGAGTGTGACTATGACATAGAAGATCGTAGGCACACAGGAGGCCTCGTGGGCTACGAAGGCCCAGAGTAAGAGGGTCGTCCAGTCCATGGGTACTGCCAGCGATAGAATGAACGTAATCACCAGCGAGGAGACTAGAGCGATGAGGTGGTAACCGATGACGAGCAGGGCCATCGAGATAGACTTCTCTCCTGCGGAGGCTGGGAGCTGCGTATAGACTCCTGGAGAAGCCAAGTGCACGAGCTTATTGAGCCAGACCAAGCTGAAGATCGTCGTCCCGAAGAGGTAGGGAGCGACTACCCCACCCTCATTGTACGAACTAGCGAGGCGACTAAAGGCCTCTACGATATCGAAGCCCGTCGATAGGATCAGGATCATGAAGGGGAAACCAAAGAGGGCCACAGCCATGATCAGATGGAAGATCAGCAGGGGTCTGAGTGAACTGAAGAAGCCTTCACGTGTAAGGAGGAAGACACGCCCCCATGAAGATCTATGCAATGCAGCGGTATTCATCTTCTGAGCTAGATATTAGAGTTCGACGAAGAGTGGATGATACGAAGGAGCGCATCCCGCTGGCTGACGACAGCGTTGAAGAAGAGCTCCATGCTGAAGGTGTCCTCCGTAGGCTCACCCGTAGCGGGGAGGATACCGACCGTCCCGACGATCGAGGGCTCGCTGTAGAGAGCACGAGCTTGATCTTCGCTGGAGATAGGACCGAAGTAGAGCTTCTCCGATAGATCAGCGATCGACTCATTGCAGTAGATCTTCCCCTGCTCGAGGATTACTACTCGGTCGATGAGCTGCTCTAGGTCACGCACCTGATGAGTGCTGATCACGAGCGTCTGATCTTCGTTGAGATAGCGAGCCACAGCCCGACGGAATTCACCCTTCGATGGGATATCAAGCCCGTTGGTAGGCTCATCGAGCAGAAGCAGAGGCACACGCAGCGCAAGGGCGAAGGCAATGAGCGCCTTCTTCTTCTGCCCCTGAGAGATCTTCTTGAGATCCATCTTCCAGTCAAGGCCGAAGGCCGTGATAAGCTCTTGGGCGACTGCCTCATCATAGGTGGGGTAGAAAGGGGCAGAGATATCGAAGTAGCGACGGATCGTCATCTGAGGGACGTGTATCTCTTCGGGAAGCATATAGACCTGCTGCAGGAAGGCTACCTTACGTTCTCTGGGGGTAAAGCCAAGGACAT
Source organism: uncultured Porphyromonas sp. (assembly GCF_938039215.1). Taxonomy (GTDB): domain Bacteria; phylum Bacteroidota; class Bacteroidia; order Bacteroidales; family Porphyromonadaceae; genus Porphyromonas. The sequence continues at coordinate 57,865 of NZ_CALHVI010000056.1, forward strand.
TCACCTCCCCTTCCTTGGAGAAGAGCTGGCCATAGAGATTTTTTAGGAGCGTGGTCTTCCCTTCTCCATTACGTCCCAATAGCCCTACGATACTCCCCTTGGGGAGCGATAGCTCCAAGTTCTGGAAGACATACTTCCCAGACTTGTAGCCAAACGAAAGATGCTTTGTAGTAATCATATTATATCGGTTGGGTTTTGTGTATTACATATTGATTACACTGCAAATGTACTAAACTTTTCATACAATGAACACTTCTGCCAAAATTCATTTGTATTTACCTAGTGATCAATAGGATAGAAAAGAGTGATTACACACTATAGACTCCAAGAGACCTCTATATTCCCCCTGCCAAGGGTGTATCAGCTGTATTAGAGGGAGCATCTACATAGCCCTCCCAGCGTCCTACAGGAGGTCGCAGAAAAAACCTATAGTGGGTCGCAAGCACGACCCATTATAGGTGACGATGACGACCCATGATGGGTCGTCTTAGGGATGCATGAATGGGTGCTAGAGCAAGGGAGCGAAGAGGCGCATCACGGACTCCGAGAAGCGCACAAAGTGACCACGCTCTTCCCACTCCTCTCTGGTGAGTAGGTGGCAAGCGCTCTTGTCTTGATCAAAGAGGCTACGCAGACGCTTCGTGATCCCTGGATCATAGATAAAGCCCGAGATCTCGAAGTTATGCTCTAGGCTGCGGAAGTCCATGTTCGCCGACCCGATCGAGGCAATGCGGTCATCGACCATGAGGAGCTTAGAGTGCAGGAAGCCATCTCTGTACTGGTAGATCTTCACCCCAGCTTCGAGGAGCAGGGAGAGGTATGAATTGGCAGCGTAGGTCGTCAGACGTGAGTCGGTATGCTCTGGGAGCATGAGCTCCACTTCTACCCCAGCAAGGGCGGAAGTCACGATCGCATTATTGAGGTTCTCCGTGGGGAGGAAGTAAGGGGTCTGGATGCAGATACGCTCACTTGCTCGAGAGATCATATAGATGATGGCCTGCTCTAGGGTGCGCCAGTGGCTGATGGGACCACCCTGTACGAACTGCACCGAGGGGGAATACTCATTGGGCAAGACAGAAGGGTCGAAGTAGCGATCCATGTTCACGACCTTGCGGGAGACGGCATACCAGTCCACGAGGAAGGAGCCTTGCAAGCCAGCCACCGCTACCCCCGTCAAGCGGAAGTGGGTATCACGCCAGAGCCCGAGCTCTGTACCTGTGAGGTAGCGCTGAGCGAAGTTCATCCCCCCGACATAGCCCACAGAGCCATCGATGACGACGATCTTGCGGTGATTGCGGTAGTTCACCGTCGTAGAGAGAAGCGGGAAAGCTACCCGCATGAAGGCATAGACTTGTATCCCCGCCGAGCGCATACGCTTCCAGTAGGAGGCGGGGACATTGTAGGAGCCTAGGTGGTCGTAGATGATGCGTACCGTGACCCCTTCGTCGGCCTTGCGGATGAGGATCTCCGTCAGACGATCTAGGACTTCGTCAGCAGCGAAGATGTAGGCTTGTAGATGGATGTACTCCTCGGCTTGCTCTAGATCTTGGAAGAGCGCCTCATACATATCCTTCCCCCAAGCATAGATATCGAGGGTCTGGAGCTGTAGAAGGGGGCTCTCGGAATTATTTAGGAGGAGCTCGATGAGGCGTTGGTTCTCTTCGGTGGCTTGACGCTTCTTCTGCAGGTGCTTGGGCAGGGAGAGGAGTTGAGGCTTGCGCATCAGTCGCTGGTAGAAGCGCCTATTGATGCTATGCAAGCGCCTTTGATCCTGACCGAAGACGATATACACCATGATCCCAAAGACGGGGACAAGCCCGACGATGAGGATCCAAGCAGAGGCCTTGAGAGGATTGCGATTCTCACTAAGGACGGTCCCTATGACCCCTAGGACCGTGAGGACATAGGCTATGATAAGCCAAGAGGAGAATGCCATAGCAGGAGACCTTAGGAGGATGGAATGAAGGCAGGAGGGATGAGGGAAGAGAGTTGCTAGTTAGTGACTAGGAGCTTCGCCTGCCCCTTGAGTCGTACCGCTTGGTAGCGTCTAAGCGGACTGCGAGCGATACCCGAGGTAGGCCTACCCGTACCCGAGAGGATATCGAAGTGGCTAGCACACTTCGGACAGCGGAGCTCTAGCCCTGAAAGCTCTAGCCTGACCCAGGGATAGGGCTCCACGGGACAGGCTAGATCAAAGGCATAGTATTCCTCTCGCTCTAGGGCATGCACGAGGGCTAGACCTCGTACCCCAACACGCATCGCTTCGAACTCCGATCGTGGGATCAAGACGATCCCTCCTGGGCTCTGGAGCGGTCGGTACTGAGGGAGCTGAAGAGCTACCTCATAGTACACGGGAGCAGCGGGTATGGGTGTCTCCGTAGATGCTCCACAGGCCGAAAGCATGAGGAGCAAGAGGAGGCCCGAGAGAAGCCTTCGCATGAGCGACGAGGAGGACTAAGGGGTGAAGGGCTTCCTCAGCCTAGGCGAGGAGCCCCTAGTCGTTGTAGGGGATCATCGTAAGCATCTCTGCAAGCTTCTCAATGCCATCATTGAGCTTGCTCCCGATCATCTTACGCATGAAGAAGTTCAGATCCGCTCTTAGCGTCAAGCGAAGACGTGTATCACCATACGAAGGTTCAAGAAGCTGGATCCAAAGAGTGAGATCGATAGGCGACTGCTCCGTAGCTAGCTTGATCGTCCCCTCGGGCTCACGCTCGATGATGCGAAGGACGATACGTCCCGCACCTGGGATGACGAAGGCACAGCTATCTCGGTCAATAGGCTCGATCGTGATCTTCTCCCGAGCTTCTTCGGGGAGGCGCTCCTGCACGGAGGCTAGACCGCTGAGGTCAGAGAGACGGGTATAGACACGGGTACGAGGGGCGGCAATGGACTTGATCGAGCTGGTATAGTCACTCATTGAGTAGAAAAGGGATAAGAGAGGTGAAGGATGATGATCGGACGGCTTACTTCTTGCCCGTCCACGTAGCAGGAGACTTACGCCACTCCTTCAGCAGCGCTTCATCATCTGCAGAGATATAGCCCGTAGCGAGTGCCTGACGGATCACTGCATCGTAGTGGCTGAGGGTGACGAGACGAACCTGAGCCTCATCGAAGGCAGCCTCAGCTTGGGGGAACCCATGGGTATAGACTGCGACCATCCCGAGGACAGTGCATCCAGCTCGGCGGATCGCATCTACAGCCTTGAGACTGCTCCCCCCCGTAGAGATCAGATCTTCTACGACGAGGACACGACTTCCAGCAGGGAGCTCTCCTTCGATCTGGTTACCCATACCATGATCCTTAGCCACGGGACGGATGTAGACGAAGGGGAGACCAAGAAGATCTGCCACCAGTGCCCCCTGAGCAATAGCTCCAGTAGCGACTCCAGCGATGACATCGGGTGTGTCGAACTCACGACGGATAGCTTCCGCCAGCTCCGTCTTGATCAGAGTACGCACATCTGGATAAGAGAGCGTGACACGATTGTCACAATAGATGGGGGACTTCCATCCCGAAGCCCAAGTGAAGGGAGCTTCAGGCTGGAGCTTCACGGCCTTGACTTTAAGGAGGGCTTCAGCGACACGTTCTTGCGTGGAGATTGTGCTCATAGAGATGATTATTTAGTAGATGGGTGAGACTTAGAGATGTAGTGTGAAGGGATCGGCATCTACCCAGACGGGGAACTTCTCCCGAAGGTCATAGAGACTCTCGTAGTCTAGGGTAGCAGAGATCACCTCCTCGGCACCTTCGGCTGCTTCAGCTAGGGTCATCCCCCGAGCATTGACGATCGCCGAATCTCCCGTATAGACTAGGTGCTGGGGATCTTCTCCGACCCGATTGACCCCGATGGCATAGCTAAGGTTCTCCATAGCCCGAGCCCTGAGGAGGGTGCGGAAGACCTCCCTACGTGGGCGAGGCCAATTAGCTACAGCGATGAGGATATCGTACTCATTGGAGACATTGCGACACCAGACGGGGAAGCGCATGTCGTAGCAGATGACGGGTAGGATGCGCCAGCCTCTAAAGGTGAAGATACTGCGCAAACGAGCGGCGGACACAAACTCCTTCTCCCCTCCTGGAGCGAAGAGATGGCGCTTAGCTTGGAGCTGTACCCGACCATCGGGCTCGAAGAGGAAGAAGAGATTGTGCACCTCCTCACCTACCCGACTCAGATAGCTCCCAGATAGGGCTACCTTGTACTTCTCAGCTAGCCCCCGAAGGAAGTGATAGACCTCTCCCTGCTCTGTATCTGCTAGTAGAGCCGCCTCCGAAGAGAAGCCCGTAGTGATCGTCTCAGGGAAGATGATGAGATCGGCTTCTCTAGCGTGCGTCTGGACGATGTGCTCTATGCGCTGCATGTTCGTAGCGACATCATTCCATGCGATGCTACACTGCACGGCTCTGACACGTAGGGGCTCGGGATGGGTCATACTCATAGATCTTAGGGGGTGAACTTCTCAGGATACTTGGCCTGAGAGCTGTCGTAGCGACTACGGATGGTGGATAGATCCTGCTCCAGGTCTCCCGTAGGATGGAAGACCTCGAAGATCCCTAGCTCCTTCTTCTTGTAGTCGATGACGGCCAGCTCGATGGGAAGGCCTGCCGCCACGGCGATGTGATAGAAGCCGCTCTTCCACTTCTCCCCACGGGAGCGTGTTCCCTCAGGGGTGATAGCAATGTGCATCTGCCCCTTCTCGGTAAGCAGACGCTGGATGCGCTCTACGGTCTGACTACGCTCCTTACGATTGACGGGGATACCTCCCAGAGCTCGGAAGATCGAGCCGAGGGGGAAGAAGAACCACTCACTCTTCATCATGAAGCCCGAGTGAAAGCCCGAAGCCCACGAATAGAGTAGCCCGAGTGGGAAGTCATGATTGCTCGTATGTGGGGCGACACAGATGATGCTCCCCTGAGGCCGCTCTTCGGGACGAGGGATGATCTTCCAGCCCAAGAGACGAAGCAGGCACTGAGCTATTTTCCTACGCAATGCTTTACTTGATTAAATAGGTGAGATTAGAGATCCTCGACGAACTGGTCGAGACGCTCTGAGAAACTCATGAGGGCCGTAGCGATGTGGCTCCTCAGGCCTCGATAATAGGCCTTCACGAGCTTAGGATTGTCCTTGCCATCAGGGTGATCTACCCGACGCAGGGTGTCATCTGTGAAGACCATGAGGTCATCCATCAGATCCTCGATCTCCATCTCCATCGCTTCGCTACTGGAGACAGCACGAATGATCAAAGCTTCGTCGAAGAGGCGCATCACCTCTGCGATAATGATCTTCTTGAGATACCGTTGACTTGCCATACTTGATTATAAGTGAGGGATGAGACTCCCACAGGTATATACACAAAGATAATGGATTCGCTGTGACACTTACCTACCGCCCTTCTCTTCCTCACTTCGGAGGACGGACTGGGGGTTGAACGTAGGGAGCTGGATATGTAGGACGACAGCGAGCACTCGGGCGATAAAGACCGAGATGGCGGAGATGAACTGCACCCATTCGATGGCCATCCCTGTATAGCGTCCCAAGAGGACATAAACGACCGCCCCTAGGACACATGCCGAGGCATAGAAGTCGGTACGGAAGATCAGCGGAGTCTCATTGATCAGCACGTCACGAAGGAGCCCTCCGAAGGAGCCCGTGATCGTACCCATGATGATCGCTACCCACCAAGGGAAGTCCGCAGCATAGGATTTCGCCACCCCTACCACGACGAAGAGCCCGAGGCCGACGGCATCGAAGAAGAAGAGCGAGTGATTGAGCCGTACGACTTGACGGCGGAAGACGATCGTGAAGATCAGCCCCAGAGCCGTGATGATCAGATAGGAGGGCTGTACGAGCCAGAAGGGCTTGATGTCAAGGAGGATGTCACGGATCGTCCCTCCACCTACGGCGGTGACAAAGCCGATGACGTAGGCTCCGAACCAGTCGAAGCCCTTCCCCGCCGCTAGTCGGATACCACTGATCGCAAAGGCAAGGGTACCTAGGTAGTCACACCAGTTGACGAACTCACTGACGTTTACTATCTGTGAAAACTGCATGATGCTTGGCTCTCCTCGGATTAGTAGGATTCACTCTCTGAGGGGAAGCTACGCTCCTTCACGGCCGTAATGTAGTCACCGACGGCTCCCTTGATGAGGTCTCCTAGCTTGGCAAAGCGACGTAGGAACTTGGGAGAGAAGCTATCCTCCAGCCCGAGCATATCCTGCGAGACCAAGACCTGACCATCTACCCCACTGCCCGCTCCGATACCGATGACGGGGATATGAAGGGCTTGAGCTACACGAGCTGCCACCTCGGCAGGCACCTTCTCAAGGACGAGGGCACAGCAACCCGACTGCTCTAAGCCAAGGGCTTCTTCATAGAGTCGGTCAGCAGCCTCCCCTTCCTTAGCCTGCAGGCCGTAGCCTCCGAGCTGATGGACGGACTGAGGCGTTAGCCCCAGATGCCCCACTACGGGGATCCCAGAGGCTACGAGACGCTGGATGGTGGAGAAGAGGTGAGCTCCGCCTTCGAGCTTCACAGCATCAGCTCCCGTCTCCTTCATGATACGAACAGCCGAGGAGAGCGCTGTCTCCTCGCTGATCTGATAGCTCCCGAAGGGCATGTCGACGATGACGAAGGCTCTCTGGACACCACGCACGACACAGGAGCCGTGGTAGATCATCTGATCAAGGGTGATGGGGAGAGTCGTGGTGTGCCCTGCCATCACATTGGCGGCAGAGTCTCCGACGAGGAGGATATCTATACCTGCTGCGTCGAGTAGACGAGCCATCGTATAGTCATAGGCGGTAAGCATCGTGATCGGCTCACGCTGGGCCTTCATAGCTGCCAGACGAAGGGTCGTGACCTTCTTCGTCTCAGGCTGGTGTTGAGACACTTCTTTTAGTTATTGGTTGAGGATAAGCCACCACCTCGCACCCCGAGAGTGGGGCAGGAGGTGATGGCTTGGTGATGATTACTTACGGATAGTTGAGGCAGGTGATGTGTAGTCTTGGGTGCACAGAGAGCGACTTACTCCCATTCGATCGTGCTGGGTGGCTTGGAGGAGATATCGTAGACGACACGGTTCACCCCCTTGACCTTATTGATGATCTCGTTGGACACCTTCGCTAGGAACTCATAGGGGAGGTGTGCCCAGTCTGCACTCATCGCATCGGTGCTGGTGACAGCACGTAGGGCGATCGTATAGTCGTAGGTACGCTCATCGCCCATCACTCCGACAGAGCGAATAGGGAGGAGGATCGTACCTGCCTGCCATACATCGTCGTAGAGCCCCCATTCACGCATCATAGACATGTAGATATCATCGGCATTCTGGAGGATCTCGATCTTCTCAGCCGTGATCTCTCCGAGGATACGGATACCCAGACCTGGACCTGGGAAGGGCTGACGCTTGATGAGGTGGGGCTGCATACCCATCTCTAGACCTACACGGCGCACTTCGTCCTTGAAGAGCAGGCGCAGAGGCTCGACGAGACGGAGCTTCATACGCTCAGGTAGCCCACCTACATTGTGGTGGCTCTTAATGACCGTACCCGTGATGCTGAGCGACTCGATGACATCAGGGTAGATCGTACCCTGCCCGAGCCACTTGATATCGGTGAGCTTGTGTGCCTCCTCATCGAAGACTTCGATGAAGCCTCGACCGATGATCTTACGCTTCTCCTCAGGGTCAGTAATCCCCTTGAGTGCAGTGAGGAACTTCTCCCGAGCATTCACACCGATGACGTTGAGCCCTAGGTGCTCGTAGTCACGGAGGACATTCTCATACTCGTTCTTACGCAGTAGACCATGATCGACGAAGATACAAGTCAGGTTCTTACCGATCGCCTTGTGTAGGAGGACAGCCGTCACAGAGGAGTCTACCCCACCCGAGAGAGCGAGGATGACCTTGTCATCTCCTAGCTGCTCTCTGAGCTCAGCTACGGTACTCTCGACGAAGGAGGCAGGTGACCAATTGCCACGGATACCCGTCACCGTGAGGAAGTTGCCCAGGATCTTGAGCCCCTCCTCGGAATGATAAGCCTCGGGGTGGAACTGTACGCCCCACGTCTTCTCCCCATCGATACGGAAGGCAGCAGCCTCTACATCCTCCGTGCTAGCGACGATACGGAAGCCCTTGGGGAGCTCCGTAATCGTATCCCCATGCGACATCCATACCGTGCTACCGGTGCTAACCCCTTCCATCAGGGCATCATGCTCATGACGGATGGAGAGGTGAGCACGTCCATACTCCCGGCTATCGCTGGGCTCTACACGACCTCCCGCCTGATGAACTAGGCTCTGAGCTCCGTAGCAGATCCCCAGCAGAGGGAGCTTGCCTCTCAGGGAAGATAGATCGACCTTGAAGGCCTCCTGATCATAGACTGAGTACGGGCTACCCGAGAGGATCACCCCTGCCACACCCGAGAGATCCTCGGGGAGCTTGTTGTATGGGATGATCTCGCAGTAGGTATTTAGTTCGCGAAGTCGTCGCCCGATGAGCTGAGTCGTCTGCGAACCAAAGTCAAGGATGAGTATCTTCTCCTGCATAGTTATTTAGGACTTGTCATTATTTACGTAGTGGTTCAATCTGGGGCAAAGATACGAATAACCCTAGACTAAATACGGGTAGATACAGCATCACCTCCCCTTTCCTTGCTACGGAGTGAATCGGGGGAGGTGATGATCTCGAGTTACTTCTTCGGTGTATAGAGACGCATCCGCTTGATGATGACATTCTTCAGCGGACGATCATTATCGTCGGTCTCTACCCGCTGGATCTTGTCGATGGTGCCCCAGCCATCCAGAAGACGACCGAAGACCGTATAGCCCCCATCGAGGTGGGCAGCACCGCCCTTGAGCTTGTAGGCAGAGCGTTGCTCGGGGGTATAGCGCCAATCACGCCCCTGCTCCATCTGGTCGAGGTCCATATCTGTATAGTACTTCCCCGTGACGATATAGAATTGGCTGAAGGAAGAGCGCTTCTCGGGGTTTTCGTCATCCCCTTGACGGGCAGCACCGATGAAGCCTCGCTCGTGGATGAAGAGGCTCGGCATGGGCTCGGCCTGGAGCGTCTCTTCGTGAGCATCATCGGGGAGCTCTTGCTCCCGCTTGAGGTCCTTGGTCTGGAGGTTGCCCGTCTGGATCATGAAGTCCTTGATGACCCGATGGAACTGCACCCCGTCGAAGGCATGCTCACGGACGAGCTTCAGATAGCTATCTCGATGGATGGGTGTCTCATTGAAGAGCTCGATGATGAAATTCCCTTTCGTCGTCTCGACGAGGATCTGAGGGCGGTCGGTGCTCTGAGCCTGAGCAAAGGGAGCTAGTGCTACGAGGAGCAGGAGGGCAAAGAAATAGCGCTTCATAGGGCTAAGCTAGGTAAGAGGTGATTAGGGATGGATGGGCATGCTGTCGTTGGTCGCATCGGCCGTCGTGATGAAGGCCTTGGGGTCTACGTCTGTGACGAGCTTCTTGAGCGCCGCCGAGTGCTTACGTTCGATGATGATGAAGAGCACTTCACGCTGAGCACCCGAATACATACCTTGACCATGGAGGAAGGTACCACGCACTCCGATCTGCCCTACTAGGACAGCACGGAGCTCCTCCATCTTGTCCGAGATGATGAAGACAGACTTGTGAGGGTTCTGGGGCTGTAGGGCATCGACGACCTTGCTGTAGACGAAGATGGCGATCCAGGAGTAGAGAGGCACGCGCCAGTCTTGGAAGACCCAGAGCCCGAGGAGTACGATCAGCGAGTCGATGAGCATGATCAGCGTCCCTACCTTGGTATTGAAGGTACGGGAGAGCACCCGAGCCAGCGTGTCTGTCCCAGCACAAGTACTCTGAGCACTGAAGATCATCCAGACACTTACCCCGAGGAGTGCCCCACCGTAGAAGCTACAGAGGATAGCTTCTTCGACGAGGGGCTTCCCTCCCGACCAAGTCTCGATGAGGTCAGAGAAGAGGGCTACCAGAATGAAGGTGACGATCGTCTTGATCGCTGAGAGCTTCCCGAGCCCACGCACAGCGAGCAGGAAGAGCGGGATATTGAAGACGATGGCGATCGTCCCGAGCCCCAGCTCGAGGCCGAATAGCTGACGAGCCAGCTCCCGTATGACCAGAGCTAGCCCGTAGACACCCCCAGGGCTGATATGCGCTGGAGCTAAGAAGAGGCTATAGCCCGTAGCCAGAAGGAACGAGCCTAAGACGATGAGGAGGGCATCAAGGAAGAGTTGACGCCGTAGTTTGATGGTCGGCATAGCGTAGATGTAGAGATGTTTCTAGCACAAAGATAGCGTGTATTAGTCATCCCACAGCATGATCTCATGAAGAGTTTTTTCTCGTCATGAATACCCTCCCCTAGCTACCCATTCATGGGTCCCTCGACCGACCCATGAATGGGGTACCGAGACGACCCATGCATGGGTCACCCGAGGGAGGCATGTATGGGGGATGTCTGCTCCATCATACAGCGAGACTTCCCGCCCCGCTGTATCTCCTTAAGGCGAGTATCCCTACCCGCCCTCACCGCTGAGCCCTCCACGCCTTCAGGGGGAACAATGTACAACGAAGGTGAGGGCTAAAAGCCATCTCCCCATCACCTCTTGTCAAGTTGCGCTATACGGCTCAATAGCTCTTGAACCTTGGGATGCTCGGGGTATTTACCTAGGATCTCTTTCGCCTCCTCTAGATCCTCCTTCGGCTTACCCAACAAGTCAAAGCCCATCACTAGTATTTTAGCATAGTTGATTTCATAAGCTCTGGGATGACGACTAGCTAGGTCTTTGTAAATGTCGTGCGCCTCCTGGTAAGCCTTCTCGGCCTCCTCTATCTTCTTTAGCCCTACATAAAGGCTGACAAGGTTATTTAGGGTCGTTGCCACCTTGGGGTCGTATGCTTCTGGATTTTGATCTGCCAACTCTTTATATAATTTGAACGCAGTCATGTAGTAAGGTTGGGCTTGCTTGAGATCATTGGTCTGCTCGAGTAAGCGTCCTACGTTATTCAGGGTCATAGCCACATATGGCTTGTATGCCTCTGGATTTTTCTCCGACAACTCTCGATATATCTCTAGCGCCTCCTCGCAACAAGATTGGGCTTGCTTGAGATCGTTGGCGTCGCTGAGTAAGCATCCTAAGTTATTGAATGTTCCAGCTAGATATGGCTTGTATGCCTCTGGATGCTGATCTGACAAATCTTTATATAATTTGAGCGCATCCGTGTAGCAAGATTGGGCTTGCTTAAGATCCTTGGCGTCGCAGAGTAAGGTTCCTAAGTCATTCAGGGTCATTGCCACATCTGGCTTATACGCCTCTGGATTCTCCTCCGACAACTCTTTATATAATTTGAGCGCATCCGCATAGCAAGCTTGGGCTTGCTTGAGATCCTGGGTCTCCTGGCGTAAGCCCCCTAAGTTATTCAGAACCCCTGCTAAATATGGCTTGTATACCTCTGGATTCCGCTCGGACAACTCTCGATATAATGTGAGAGCATCCTCGTAGCAAGTTTCAGCTTGCTTGAGATCCTGAGTATTCTGACGTAAGCCTCCCAAGTTATTGAGAGCCCCAGCTAAATATGGCTTGTATCCCTCTGAATTATGCTCAGATAAGTCTCGGTATATTTTGAGCGCAGCCTCGTAGTAAGTTTGAGCATGCTTGAGATCTCTGGTTTTCACATGTAAATTTCCTAAGCCATTCAGGGTCATAGCCACATATGGCTTGTATGCCTCTGGATTCTCCTCCGACAACTCTTGACATAATTTGAGAGCATCCTCGTGGCAAGATTGGGCTTGCTTGAGATCGTTGGTTTTCTGGTGTAAGTCCCCTAAGTTATTCAAGACCATAGCCACATCTGGCTTGTATGCCTCTGGATTATGCTCGAACAACTTTCGGTAGATCTGTAGCGCCTCCTCGTAGCAAGATTGGGCTTGCTCTAGTTCATTGGTGTCTCTGAGTAGATTCCCTAAATTATTTAGGACTGCAGCTACATGTGGCTTGTATGACTCTGGATTCGTCTTTGACAGCTCTCGGAGTTCCTGTAGCACCTCCTCGTAGTGGCTTCTAGCTTTATCAAAGTCATTGAGGTCTTGGAGTAAGCATGCATACTTGAAATGATGGCCCATGGTTGGGGCGAGCTCAATCAGACGCTCATAGAAGTCTCGAGCCTCCCCAAAGGAGAACTTGATCTGGGCCGCCTCAATCAGCTCCTTAAGGACTCTAATTTCGTTCTGTCGGACCTGTTCCTGATACTTCTTGTGGACATCTGTTAGACTCTGCTCGCTCTCCCCTGTCAGTACTCTTTTGATCTCCTCCAAGGTCTCGGCAAGATAGCTATCTCCAGCCTCCCTTAGTAGCTTCGTTTCTTCGGAGATCTTGTCAGTATGCTCGAAGAGGAATCGTACAAATTCTAAGACGAGTCGCTTAGCACCTTCCGAGTGGATGCGTCCATTGGCTAGCATCTCCTCAAGTGCCACCTCTGTAGGCTCTAGTCCTTGCTTTAGCGGAAGCTCTTTGAGGAGTGCTCGGATATACTGAGGAGCCATATTGAGTTCCTCCATTCGACTCTTTAAGTCCAGCACAGACTCTTGAGTTCTGTGGTGCTCGAGCAGATTCTGTTCCTCGCTTATTGCCTGCATGTCTGATCGGAGCGTCATCAGGTAGCGGTGTGCGGCGGGTTGCTCACTCAGTCTTTTCTTAAAGCAGTCGATGAATGCTCGGGTATCCAGATCAAGAGCTTCGTAGCTCGTTGAGCTTTGGATATACCCCTCCAATGCCTTCGATAGGCGGAGTTTGTCGCTAGTGGTGGGGGTGTGCTTAGACCAATCAGCAAGAGCAAGTTGAAAGGCTTTATCAAGGCCATTATCGACCTCTGAGGTATAATGATTCTTGAGTCGGAGTATGACTTCTTTTAAGACTACTTTGAGAAGATCTTCTCCGAGTGTAGAGATATCCATAGTGTACTAGTACTATAGGGGTTAGATGACTCAAAGGTAATACGTTTAGCACCTAGTGAAGAGAAAGGGCAGTAAATCTGTCTCATGCACACTCTTGCCCCATCCTCCCTACCCTCCTTTATGTAGAGCGAGAAAGGATAGACAGCTCTGCCTAGTAGACGCATGGAGTAAGGGGAGCTGAGGGAGCTCCTTTGCGGAACTTTAGGGGACTACCTAGCCTCATCACTAGCCTCCGTCTAAGTGACAACCGCCGTAGCGATAAGGAGAAACGTTACCCCCTATCGACCTTGCTCCTCTTCCCCTTGGGTGCAAGCCTATCGAAGCTCGACTTTGGGTGTACCCTGCCGAGGATGATGATTCAGCACTGATAATAGCCTCAGCATGGCGCTCTTTGCGTATCTTTGTAGACAAATGAACCTATATATAAAGATCTATGGCTGAAGATAAGTGGCTCTTGGACTTCAAGGAGGTGCAGATAGCTCGCCACGAGCACATCCTCTTCGAGGAAGTAAACTTCAGGGTCGCCGCTGGTGAGTTTGTTTACCTCACGGGGCCCGTTGGCTCAGGGAAGAGTACCCTCCTGAAGACCATCTCCGCAGAAGTTCCCCTGACACAAGGCTCGGCGCACGTGCTGGGCTTCGATCTGACCCATATCAAAAGCAAAGACCTCCCGAAGCTCCGTCGCAGGCTGGGGATCGTCTTCCAGAACTTCCAGCTCCTACCCGACCTCACTGTCCAAGACAACCTAGATATCGTGCTCCGTGCCTTCGGTGTCAGCCGTAGCTCCGAGCGATCCAGCCGTATCGAAGAGGCACTACGTGATGTCGGGCTCGAGACCAAGAGCTACAAATATCCCCACGAACTCTCGGGCGGTGAGCAGCAGCGTGTAGCCATCGCACGAGCACTCATCGGTCAGCCCGAGCTCATCCTAGCCGACGAGCCCACGGGCAACCTTGATGCCGAGAACGGGCTCGCCATAGCCGAACTCCTACACCGCCTGACGAAGGAGCGAGGGACAGCCGTCATCATGGCTACCCACAATAGGCTCGTCCTCGAGCGCTACCCTGCACGGTGCGTCGAGATGACCGAGCTCTAAGCCCACCCGATCCTCTAGTCTTCACCTAGCTCCCCTACTCCATTGAAAGTAATGAAGTTTGGAGGCACCTCCGTAGCCTCCGCCGAACGCATCCGCCACGTCGCTGACCTCATCACCGCCACGGACGAGGTCAAGATCGTCGTCCTCTCTGCTATGGCAGGGACGACCAATGCCCTCGTAGAGATCGGGCACCAGCTCATGGCTCACCACCGCCATGAGGCCCTCACTATCCTCACCAAGCTCAAGAAGAAGTACGAGCAGGAGACCCTACTTCTCTTCCCCGACAAGCACAGCTACGACAAGGCTTGGACGCTGGTCAATGAGACCTTCTTCTTCCTAGAGCAGATCTGCTACGCTGAGAGCTTCACCCTCTTCGATGAGAAGAAGATCCTAGCCCGAGGCGAACTCCTGAGCACGGCGATGATGCTCCGTCATCTGGCCGACCGAGGGATCGAAGCCGTAGGCCTCCCCGCCCTCGAATACATGCGCACGGACAAGCAGGCAGAGCCCGACGAAGCCTATATCCAAGCCCATCTGAAGGAGCTCATCGACCGAGCTCCCGAGGGCACACGGCTCTTCATCACCGAGGGCTATATCTGTCGTAATGCCTTCGGCGACATCGACAACCTCCAGCGAGGCGGTAGCGACTATACCGCTACCCTCATCGGTGCTGCCCTCGAGGTCAATGAGATCCAGATCTGGACGGACATCGACGGCATGCACAACAATGACCCACGCTTCGTCGATGCCACATCGCCCGTGCGCCGTCTCCACTTCGAAGAAGCTTCGGAGCTAGCGTACTTCGGGGCGAAGATCCTTCACCCCACCTGCATCCAGCCAGCCAAGCGTAGACACATCCCCGTGCGCCTACTGAACACGATGGCTCCCGAAGCTCCAGGCACCTTGATCTCCCTCGATACGGACAAGGACATGATCAAGGCCGTGGCTGCCAAGGACAACATCACGATGATCCGCATCCGAAGCAATCACCAGCTCTCGCACTGGAGCTTCATGGGCAAGGTCTTCTCCCTCTTCGAGCACTACTGCATCCCTATAGATATGGTAGCTTCGACCGAAGCCTCCATCTCGCTGACCATCGAGCGAAGCACCCTCCCCGAAGATCTTAGGGCGAGCCTCCTCTCCCTAGGCTCCATCGACGTCGAGCACGATATGACGATCGTCTGCGTCGTAGGGGACATGGAGTGGGACAACGTAGGCTTCGAAGCGCAGATCCTCAATGCTCTGAGCGAGATCCCCGTGCACATGATCTCCTACGGGGGCAGTGACTACAACCTCACTGTCCTCGTCGAGGCCTCCGACAAGCGTCGCACGCTCCTTGCTCTGAGCGACCACCTCTTCTCCCGCACTAGCGGCAAGACGGCTAACTGATGGCACGCTCTTCCTCCCCCTCGCGGGCACAGCTATGGCTTGGCCTGACGCGTCCCCGCACTCTGCTCTCAGGGGTAAGTTCGGTCCTCGTAGCGCTCTTCTACGCCCTATCGCTGGGGAGCATTGATCCGCTGAAGACGGCACTCCTGCTTGTCGTAGCCATCAGTGCACAGATCGGGAGCAACATCGCCAACGACCTCATCGACTTCAAGAAAGGGGCGGACACCGACGAACGTACAGGCCCGCTCCGCCCCCTCTCCAAGGGGCTCCTCACCGAAG
Organism: uncultured Porphyromonas sp.; assembly: GCF_938039215.1. GTDB lineage: Bacteria > Bacteroidota > Bacteroidia > Bacteroidales > Porphyromonadaceae > Porphyromonas. The sequence continues at coordinate 73,579 of NZ_CALHVI010000056.1, forward strand.
GCGAAGTGCGCCGAGCGCTCTACCTCTCCCTCGCCCTCTTCCTCGCAAGCGGGCTCACGCTCATCGCCCTCTCCTCATGGTGGCTACTCCTCGTGGGTCTAGCCGTTGGGCTGGGTATCTTCGCCTATTCGGGCGGGCCCTATCCGCTCTCCTACCACGGGCTCGGAGATGTAGCCGTGCTGGTCTTCTTCGGATGGGTACCGGTCGTGACGAGCTTCTTCATCCTCAGGGGGACGATCGCTGACCCCACGCTCTGGCAACTAGCCACCGCCATCGGGCTCTCCAGCGTGAATATCCTCGTCGTCAACAATTACCGAGACGCCGAGGAAGATCGCAAGGCAGGCAAGCGCACGCTCATCGTACGGATGGGTCGGGACTTTGCTCCTCGCTTCTACCTCACCTGCGGGCTGCTTTCGCTGGGATTGCTTTACCCGATCTACAGCTTCTGGGGGATGCTCCTGATGCTTCCCTACATCATCCTTTTCTCGGCTACGCACCGCCACCTCCAGTTCGCCGAAGGGGCGGAGCTGAATAAGACCCTCGGCAAGACGGCCCGCAATGTCTTCTTCCTCGCCCTCCTCATCGGGGCGATGCTCCTCCTCAAGGGATAGAACGAGCCTTTACCTCACCACAAACGACAAGCCCCAGAGAACGCTCGTTCTCTGGGGCTTCTTTATGTTTAAGCAAGGCCGAGGCGACTTACCTTCGATTGAGGCGGGCGACGTAGCGAAGGACAAAGGCCTTCGGAGCCAAGGGCGCAAGACAGAGCAAAAGTCGCTCCAGCCGAGGCACTCCAGCGATCAAGCTCCTTCGCCCTCGGAGCATGGCTTGGTATCCCCGCCCCGCCACCCGTCGGGCGCTGTGGGTAAGCTGACGTGCTAGAGCCGTTCCTTCGAGCTTCGCCGCTGCCTCGAAGCCCGTCTTCATGCCCCCGGGCAGCAGAACGGTCGCCGTCACGCCCGTTCCCCGCAGTTCCTCGCCGAGGGCAAGGCCGAGCGAGGTGACATAGGCCTTCGCTGCGAAGTAAGTCGCTTGATAAGGGCCAGGCACGAGCGAAGCGATGGATGAGATGAGGAGGATGCGTCCGCTTCCCCTCTGGACGAAGGTGGGGAGGAAGAGCTTCGTGAGCGTGGTCAAGGCAAGGAGGTCGACGGCAAGAAGTTGGCTGTCCGCTTCGAGGGATCGTTCGGCGAGCGTGCCCTGCCCTCCGAGCCCAGCATTGTTGATGAGGTAGTCCACGTTGAGGCCAAGGCGCTGCACTTCGTCGAAGACTTCCTTGGGTGCCGAAGGCTGGGCAAGGTCTTTGGCCAAGACGTACACCCGCACACCATGCCGAAGCTCCAGCTCTCCCTTCAGCGCCAAAAGCCGTTCCTCTCGGCGAGCCACCAAGATGAGGTCGCCACCGCCAGCGGCATGCAGGCGAGCAAATTCTTCTCCGAGGCCGCTCGAAGCGCCCGTGATGAGTGCGGTCTTTTTCTCTTCCATATCGATAGTCATTAGGTGCTCTTCCCTCCCCTTTCGGTAGGCAAGAGGCTTCTCCCTCGGCGAGCGATCTGGGAGAATGCTTCGTGAAGGTAGGCAGATTTCCCCGTCCACGAAAGCGTCCTTCTCCCCCTGTCGAAGGCCCTTGAGAAGGGGGCAAACTACCCCCTTCCTACGCCCCGCATTCCCAGCGGGTTTGGAAGGGGTCAAATTTCCGTATATAAGAAAATTTATTTCCGCATATACGGAAAAATATTTTCGCATATGCGGAAATTTATTTCTTTGCGGAAGGAAATTTTACGCCCTGCGGAAGGCGAAAAATTTCCGTGCGGAAAGCGCCTTTATTTCCTTCCGCAAGAAAATATTTTTTCTTCCGCAAGGAAATAAATTTTCTTGCGGAAGGAAATTTTCTTCTGTGCGGAAGGAAATTTCGTGCCTTCGGAAGAAGTAAAGCTTGCCTTGCTTGAGAGAGGGAACTTTCCCCCTAGAGAAAGGAAGAAGGGCCCCGACTGAAAGGATCAGTCGGGGCCCTTCTTTAAGGGAAAGCGTGGCGCTTACTTCGTGGCGGCACGCTCACGGCGACGCTTGGCGATCTGGTAAGCGATCGGCGTAGCGACGAAGAGCGTACAGTACGTACCGAAGACAACCCCCAAGAGGATCGCAAAGGTGAAGCTGCGCATCGTGGCCCCACCGAAGGCGAAGACGATGATCATCACAAGGAAGGTCGTGAAGGACGTATTCAGCGTACGCGAGAGCGTAGAGTTCAGAGCGCCGTTGATCACCTGGAAACGGTCGGCCTGAGGATGCTTGCCAATCTCTTCGCGGATACGGTCGAAGACGATCACCACGTCATTGATGGCGTAACCGATGATCGCCAGAAGCGCTGCGATGAAGTTCTGGTCTACTTCCATCGTGAAGGGCATGACCTTCCAGAGGAGGACATAGATCGCAATGATCATCAGCGTCGTCACCGTCACCGAAGCAAAGGCACCGATGGAGAAGGCGACGTTGCGGAAGCGGATCAAGATGTAGATCGCCATGAAGAGCAGCGAGAGACCGACGGCGATCAGAGCCTGCGTCTTGATGTCGTTGGACATGCTGGCGCTTACCTTCTGCGAGCTGACGATATAGCTGTCGAAGTCCGCCTTAGAAGGCTGCGTCTTGTAGAAGCTATTCAGACCCTGGTAGAGCTTATCCTTGAGCTGCTCTTCGACGCTTTCGCTGGAGTCGTCGATGAGGTAGTTCGTGGAGACGCGGATCTGATCCCCTTCCGTACCGATGGCGGTAAGGACGAGTTTATTGTCGAGGACAGGAGCGAGCTTCTCACGGATCTTCTGGTTGTCTACCTGCTGGTCGAACTTGATGATGTAGTTGCGACCGCCCGAGAACTCAATACCATTATTAAGGCCTACCGTGAAGAAGCCTACGAGGCCAGCTACGACGAGGGCAACGGGCAGAAGGTAACCCTTCACGCTTGCTCCGAGGAAGTTGTACGTAGGATTGACGAGGAGGTTCTTCGTCATAGCCGTCGTGTAGGTCACCTTGTCGAGCTTGTGGCGCTTGTCCAGAGCTTCGAAGACCATACGAGTGAGGAAGACAGCCGTGATGAACGAGGCAATAAGACCAATGATCAGCGTCGTAGCGAACCCACGGATAGGCCCTGCACCGAAGTAGAAGAGCACGATACCGGTGATGATCGTCGTCAGGTTCGAGTCGAAGATAGCGCTGAAGGCATTGCCATACCCGTCAGCGATAGCACGGGTCATGCCCTTGCCTTGGCGAAGCTCTTCCTTGATACGTTCGTTGATCAGGACGTTAGCGTCGACAGCCATACCCAGCGTCAGGACAAGCCCCGCAATACCCGACAGGGTAAGTACGGCATTGAACGAAGCTAGAATACCGAGCGTGAAGAAGCTATTGACGATGAGGGCGAGGTTAGCGATCATCCCTGGGATGAAGCCGTATGCCAGGCACATGTAGATCATCAGGAGGACCAAGGCGATGGCGAAGGAGATGATCCCAGCCTGAATAGATGCCTTCCCGAGGGTAGGCCCGACGACGTTCTCCTGTTCGATGACGACGCTCGTCTCCATCTTACCGGAGTTGAGGACGTTGGCAAGGTCGTTCGCTTCTTCGATGGTGAAGTTCCCCGTGATGGACGAATTACCGCCCGTGATCTCGTTGTTTACATTAGGAGCGGAGTAGACGACACCGTCGAGGACGATGGCGATAGAGCGGCCGATGCTCTCCTTGGTAAGACGTGCCCAGATCTGAGCGCCTTCCTGATTCATCGACATGGAGACCTGAGGCTCTGCGCTACCGATACGATTGTGATCGACATCGGCCTTAGCGGAGGTGACTACATCACCCGAGAGGTCAGGCTTCATGGAGCGGTTAGTACGGATAGCATAGAGCTCGTAGATGCTCGTGAGCTTACGTGTCTGAGGATCCTGGATGGGCTTAGCACCCCAGAGGAGGGTAAGGTCCTCGGGCAGGAGGTGGTACTCGACAGCTAGAGCAAGGAGGGAGTCGATCTTGTTGCGGTCACGGTCCTGAGCTAGCCCTACGGTAGCACCACCACGGCCTCCGAGCTGGAGGTACTTAGCGAGGGTGTCGATAGTAGCCAGCTGGTTCTGTGCAGGAGCTGCGACAGCGGGAGCGACGACGGAGTCCTTAGCAGCGCTATCCGTCTGAGCGGCTACTGAGTCGGTAGCGACAGGGATAGGACGAGCTTCGGGGGCACCGAGAGCGAGGATACGATCGCTCAGGCTCATCAGGTCGCCTGCTACTTCGTCGAAGGTATAGGTACGCCAGAACTGGAGGTTGGCGCTACGCTGCAAAAGCTCACGCACACGCTCGGGATCCTTCACACCAGGGAGCTCGACGAGGATACGTCCTTGCCCCTCGAGGCGCTGGAGGTTAGGAGCTACGACCCCGAAGCGGTCGATACGTGTACTCAGGACATTGAACGAAGCTTCGACGGCGCTGTTGTACTTCTCCTTGAGGAGTTCGATCACCTTTGCTTCCGAGGTGGAAGGATTGATCTGGTCGCGCAGGTCGCCCGAACCGAAGACCAGAGCAAGGTTAATGCCTGGCGAGAGCTTCTTGTACTCGGCGACAAACTGGTCAATGTAGTTTCCCTGAGAGGAACTCTTCGAAGCAGCCTGAATGGCCTTCTGGAAGTTAGGGTCTTGGGTATCACCAGCAAGTCCCTTGACGAGGTCACCGGCGTTGAGCTTGAGGATGACGTTCATCCCCCCCTTGAGGTCTAGACCAAGGCCGATCTGCTGCTTACGAGCCTCCTTGAGGGTGTATCCGAGGAACACCTTCTCGTTGGCCATGGAGTCGAGATAAGCCTTACCTGCAGCCTCGCCCATCTTCTCCGCCTTACTATCGTAGTGATTCGTAATGAGGGAGAAAGAGAGGTAAAACGCACAGATCAAAGCCAAACTCGCTGTGACGAAGGTCACAAATCCTTTGTTTTGCATCGTGTTGTATTACTTAATTGATTGTATCTTATTTCCTTCGTTGTAGGGTACAATGTGCCCACAAAAATAGCCGATTTTTCCTTAATATCCTTATCTACTCGGGCTTGCCCGCTATTTACTTACTATTAAGGTAGTTCTTACTTACTATTAAGGTAGTTCCCTCGACCCTCTAAGGCAAATCAGTTTCGAGCCCCAAGCCTCCCTTTTTCCTCGACACAGAAGGGCGATTGTGCAGGCATTAAGGTTTCCCCTCAAGCCTCTCGCTCAAAAGCCAACTAGTGGCACTACTGTAAACTTCTTGGAGGCACTACTGCAAAGTCGAGAGAGGTACCAGTAGCGCCTCTGGAGCCTCGACACTGAAAACCCTAAAGACAGCATACCAAAGCAACGAGAGCTTCTCCCCCAAGCCCGAATCCAAGAGCTAAATAAGCCCGCAAGTGCCCAAGCGGTGTGCCTTGATTTGGTTATCTTTGTATTTCACGATATAGAAGCAAACGACTATGAAGATCCAGCTCCGATATATCCTCCTCATCCTGCTCCTCGGCTGTGCCCTCGAGGGAGCACCTCTCGCCGCTCAATGGCGAGCCGATATCCTCTCAGGCTACAGCCAGCTGACCCTCCCGATGCAAGCAGACTATTCGGGGGAAGTGGTAGCTACGCTCGTTCGCCGAGACCGCACTACGCGCTCTGAGCGGGCTCTGCTCTACGTGCATGGCTACAATGATTACTTCTTCCAAGCAGCCCTCGGTGATAGCATCGTAGCCCATGGCATGGACTTCTATGCGCTGGACCTCCGCAAATACGGGCGCTCCATCCTGCCCCATCAAGACCCCTTCGAAGTCAAGGACCTCAAGGAGTACTATGAAGAGCTTGCGGCAGCAGTGAAGCAAATGCGCTCGGAGGGTGCTAAGGAGATCTATTTCATGGCCCACTCTACGGGAGGGCTGATCACGTCGCTCTATCTCGAGGACACCAAGAATAGCGACAGCATACGAGCCTTGATCCTCAATAGTCCTTTCTTCGACTTCAACCTCACCAAAGCTCAGGAGAAGATCCTCCTTCCCCTAGTGACAAGTGTCGCCGGGCTCTTCCCCCGCACCATCATCCTTCCCCCGCTCAAGAAGCCTCATGTCTACGACCAATCTCTACTGAAGCAATACCACGGCCTCTGGGAATATGATATGTCTTGGAAGAAAGCCTTAGGACACCCCGTCCGTCTTGGTTGGCTTCGTGCCATCCGTCGGGGACACAAGCGGGTGCAGAAGGGGCTACACCTTCAGATGCCAGTCTTACTTATGAGTTCGGATAAGAGCCTTCACTCGCATGGCGTCTGGAGTGAGCAGTGCGCCCAGGCCGACTTAGTACTAGATGTAGAGGACATCCAGCGCTACGGCCACAGACTAGGTAAGCGGGTCGAAGCCCATCGGATACCGCACGGCCTGCACGACCTCTTCCTCTCTAGCGACACGACGGCCTACCGTGAGGCTTACCGCACGCTCTTCTCGTTCATCAATTCCCTTTCGCCTTCACATCCCTAAGCTATGCCGAGTCTCGACTCCTTCGATATCCGTGATCAATCCAACTTCTCCCCCGAGGAGCAAGACATTGACCGTGCACTTCGCCCCCTCTCCTTCGAGAGCTTCCGAGGTCAAGACAAAGCGGTAGAGAATCTCAAGGTCTTTGTGCAGGCGGCGAAGATGCGCTCCGATGCCCTCGACCACGTCCTACTCTATGGTCCTCCAGGGCTGGGGAAGACGACGCTCTCTCATATCATCGCCTCCGAACTCGGAGTAGGTATCAAGGTCACCTCGGGGCCCGTACTAGACAAGCCTGGAGACCTCGCAGGTCTACTCACCTCCCTCGAGCCCAATGATGTCCTCTTCATCGATGAGATCCATCGTCTGAGCCCGATCGTAGAGGAATACCTCTACTCGGCTATGGAGGACTATCGCATCGACATCATGCTGGACAAGGGGCCTAGTGCTCGCTCCATACAGATCGACCTCAATCCCTTCACCCTCGTGGGAGCGACGACACGCAGTGGACTGCTCACTGCTCCCTTGAGAGCTCGCTTCGGGATCAATCTACACCTTGAGTACTACGACATCGAGACCCTCGCTGGGATCGTCCACCGCTCGGCAGACATCCTCAATACCCCCTGCGAGACTAGTGCCGCCGTCGAAGTAGCCTCACGCAGCCGAGGTACGCCACGTATCGCCAATGCCCTCTTGAGACGGGTACGAGACTTCGCTCAGGTCAAGGGCAATGGGAGTATCGACAAGGCGATCGCTTGCTATGCCCTAGAGGCGCTGAACATCGACCGCTACGGGCTCGACTACATCGACAATAAGCTCCTAGGAGTGATCATAGACAAGTTCGCAGGAGGCCCTGTAGGCTTGACGACCATCGCCACCGCCCTTGGGGAAGACCCTGGGACCGTGGAGGAAGTCTATGAGCCTTACCTCATCAAGGAGGGTTTCATCAAGCGTACCCCTCGAGGACGAGAGGCGACGGATCTAGCATACAGTCACCTCGGCCGATCACCTCGTGCTCGCCTCGCTGCGGGCTTCTTCGATGAAGAGAATTACTAATCCGATCCCCACTAGGACTGCGTATGAGTAGCACCCTTACCTCCCTCGTCAAGGACACAGCCGTCTACGGACTGAGTAGCATGTTCGGTCGATTCCTCAACTGGCTCTTGACCTTCGTATATGTACGTATCCTCATCCCCGAGGAGTTCGGGCAGATGACCAACCTCTATGCTTGGACTGCGATCCTGATGATCCTCTTGACCTATGGAATGGAGACGGCCTTCTTCCGCTTCGCCAACAAGCATGACCGCCCCGAGGATGTCTATTCGACGACTCTCTGGTCACTAGGGATGAGCTCCCTTGTCTTTGTGCTATTGGGTTGGCTTTTCCTTGAGCCTTTGGCCTCGGGACTACAGGTCACCCAGCATCAAGACCTACTCATCTACCTCCTGCTGATCGTCGCAAGTGATGCCTTCATGGCGATACCGCTGGGCTATCTGCGCTACGAGCAGCGTCCTTGGCGCTTCATGGCTGTGCGCATGAGCTTTGTCTTGACAACGATAGCTCTGACCCTCTTTGCCTTCTATGTCCTTCCCTATCTAGGAGAGCGAATACCTCTACTTGCGGAGCTCCACCCCAGAGAGCATGCCCTGCAGTATATCTTCGGGATCAATCTGGTGAGCAATGCCCTGCAGATGATCCTCCTTCTGCCCACACTTCGCAAGGCGACAGGACGCTTCGATGGGAAGCTGCTACGGGCTATGCTCGTCTATGCGCTACCGATGCTTCTGCTCGGGCTGGCGGGGAACTTCAACAACCAAGCAGATAAGATCCTCTTCCCGCTCCTTTTCGATGATCCTCACTATGCCCACGCACAGCTCGGGATCTACGGCGCTTGCTACAAGCTGGCCGTGGTGATGGTGCTCTTCACCCAAGCCTTCCGCTATGCCTATGACCCCTTCATCTTCGCCGAGAAGAAGAAGGGCGAAGAAGCTGCTCGCCGTGCCTACTCGTCGGCCATGACCTACTATGTGCTCTTCACCCTCTTCATCTTCCTAGGGGTGATGAGCTATCTCGATGTGCTCAAGCTCCTCATTGCCCCTGCCTACTACCCTGGGCTCTCGGTAGTGCCATGGATCATGGCAGGGCAACTAATGTTCGGAGTTTACTTCAATCTCTCGCTCTGGTACAAGGTAACCGACCGCACGCATTGGGGAGCGATCCTCTCCATCATCGGCTGTGTCTTCACCGTGGCTTTGATCGTAGGGCTTGCTCCTCGCTATGGGTTCATGGCTTGTGCTTGGGCTTCGGTCGTCGCCAACGGAGGGGTGATGCTCATCTCCTACTTCCTCGGGCAGCGCTACTATCCCGTGAGCTATGATCTCAAGCGACTAGGGCTGTATAGCCTCCTCACAGCAGGTATCTATGCCGTCCAGCTAGCAACAAGGGAAGTCCTTTCTGGACAGAGTGTCCTCCTCGTCCTTCTAGCCAATACCCTCCTGCTCCTCCTCTTCGTAGGCATTGTTTATCGCTACGAAGTGCCCGCTGGAGCAGTAGCCTCGCTACGTAAGAAGCTCCTTCGTCGCTAGAGAGATCCTAGGCATAAGACTAGCAACCAACTCGCACCAACAGAAGAGCTCCATCGGCATAAGGCTAACAACAAGGTCACACTAACCGAAGAGCCCCACCAGCATAAAAGGATAGCCCCCACACCCTCTAGTGAGAGGATGTGGGGGCTATCTGTATAACGTGGGTTGTACTCGCCTTGGAGCTTACTTCCCTCCCGTAGGCGTACCGACATCGAAGGTACGACGACGAAGCTGGAAGTCCTTCCCTAGATACTTCTCTCGGACGATCTCGTTCTCAGCAAGCTCCTCAGCCGTGCCCTCGAAGAGAACCTTCCCTTCAAAGAGCAAGTAAGCTCTATCGGTGATGCTGAGCGTCTCATAGACATTGTGGTCCGTGATCAGAATGCCGATATTCTTGTGGCGCAACTGGGCGACGATACTCTGAATATCCTGCACGGCGATCGGGTCTACCCCTGCGAAGGGTTCGTCCAGCATGATGAACTTCGGGTCGATCGCTAGGCATCGGGCGATCTCGGCACGACGGCGCTCACCTCCCGAGAGACGGTTCCCCGCATTGCGACGCACCTTCTCCAGGCGGAACTCTGCGATGAGTTCCTCGAGGCGCTCCTCCTGCTCTTGCTTCGTCCTATCCGTGAGCTCAAGCACCGAGAGGATATTGTCCTCGACGCTGAGTCTTCGGTAGATAGAAGCCTCCTGAGCTAGGTAGCCGATGCCCGCCTTCGCACGCTTGTAGACAGGGTACTTTGTGATGTCCTCCTCATCGAGGAAGATACGTCCCTCATTGGGGACGACCAGCCCTACTGTCATGTAGAACGTCGTGGTCTTCCCCGCCCCATTCGGGCCGAGCAGACCGACGATCTCCCCTTGTCCGACTTGGATCGAGACGTGGTTGACGACCGTGCGAGCACGATAGCGCTTGACGAGGTTCTCCGTACGAAGTATCATGAAGCTTGCTTAGTGAGGATGAGAGCGAGTACGGGTAGAGAGGATCGGACTCGTAGGGGATTACTTCTCCTGGCGAGCAGCACGACCCGCTGCGAAGGCTTCTACAGCTGCAGCGCTCATACCCATGGAGCTGAAGCCCCCGTCGTTGAAGAGGTTCTGCATCGTGATCTTACGGGTAAGATCGCTGAAGAGGGTGATGCAGTAGTCTGCGCAGTCGTTAGCGTCAGCGTTGCCCAGAGGAGCGAGGTCTTCGGCGAAGTCAAGGAGGTCGGTCATACCCTTGACACCGCTACCGGCCGTGGTGACCGTAGGAGACTGAGAGACGGTGTTGATACGGACACCCTTGTCACGGCCGTAGATATAGCCGAAGCTACGAGCGATCGATTCGAGTAGGCTCTTAGCATCTGCCATATCGCTGTAGCCTACGAAGGTACGCTGAGCAGCGATGTAAGTCAGAGCTACGACAGAGCCACCCTCTGCGATAGCGTCAAGCTTCTTAGCTACCTGGAGCATCTTGTGGAAGGAAACTGCAGACACGTCGAACGTCGTCTGGAGCATCTTGTAGTCAAGGTCATCGTAGCTACGGCCCTTGCGCACGTTGGGGCTCATCCCGATGGAGTGGAGGACGAAGTCCACCTTACCGAAGGTCTTAATGGCTTCCTGGAAGAGTACTTCGAGTTCTTCTTCCTTGGTAGCGTCAGCGAGGACGACCTTAGCACCTAGCTTTTCGCCGAGCTCATTGAGCTGACCCATACGGGCAGCCATGGCGGTGTTGGTCAGGATGATCTCTGCGCCTTCTTCGACGGCACGCTCAGCGACACGCCAAGCGATAGACTGTTCGTTGAGGGCACCGAAGATGATCCCCTTCTTACCTGCTAAGAGATTATAGCTCATAGTCGTGATACTTCTTTGTTAAATAAATGAATGATAGGTAGCACAAAGATACGCTTTTTGTGCAAAGCAAGTGCTAGAGGGCTGAGTTCACCCCTATCTGATGGTCTTTCTCGAGGGCAAGCGCAGCGCTACGGATCGAGACTGATGAGGGGGAAGAAATGAAGCTCCTTGGGAAGCTCCTTTTGCGACCTATGGTGGATCGCCTCTGCGACCTACTGTGGGTCGTCTCGACGACCTACCGTGGGTCGCCAAGACGACCTACAGTAGGTTTTTAAAGGGGGGCTCCAAAGCCCCGTTGTATAAAGGATTTTGGATGCCCCCTTTTCCTCAGCCTATGAGACCCTCTCGAAGCGCCCCAAAGAGGCTTTTTATTAACTTTGTGACAAGAATCACGGCTATACCCCAATGGGTAGGCCCTATATAAGTATTATGGCAGAAGAAGATCTCCTAGGATATGATGATGCCGCCTCCGTGGCCTTCATCCGCAACTATATCCCCCAAGAACTCAAAGAGCTCCTCAGTGACGATGATATCGTCTACTTTGTAGACCTCATCTATGACTACTATGAGAGCCGTGGCTACATCAGTGACGACGATGATCTCTCGGATGAGGAGCCTATCGAGGTCGATGAGGACGAACTCGTCGACTATGTCGTGCGCAATGCTAAGAAGGATGGCGTGGGTAAGTTCGACCCCGACCAGATCCGCTTCATCGTACAGGGTGAGCTGGAGTATTGCGAGAGCATCAACCTCTTCGACTAAGCTAGCCGGTGGGAAAGAATAAGCTGGCGAAGTTCGCCGAGATGGAGACCTTCCCCCATGTCTTCCAGTATCCCTTTGCTCGCCTCCAGCAAGAGTCCTTCCCTCTGAAGGGACGCTGGCGAGAGGAATTCTTCCACAATGATCATCCCATCGTCCTCGAGCTAGGGTGCGGTAAGGGCGAATACACGGTAGGTCTCGGAGAGCTCTACCCCGAGAAGAACTTCATCGGGGTAGATGTCAAGGGTGCCCGCATCTGGACGGGGGCTAAGGCCTCCCACGAAGCAGGGATGACCAACGTGGCCTTCCTACGTGGAGAGATCGAGTCGCTGACGAGCTTCTTCGCTCCAGGCGAGGTGGATGAGATATGGATCACCTTCCCCGATCCCCAGATGAAGAAGGTGACCAAGCGTCTGACCTCATCACGCTTCCTCCTTCGCTACCTCGAGGTACTACGCCCCGGAGGCTCTATCCATCTCAAGACAGATAGCCCCTTCCTCTACACCTATACGAAGGCCTTCGTCGAGCTGAACAAGCAGACCATCCTCGTCGACAAGGACGACCTCTACGACGGTGCCTTTGATGACAAGATCCTTGGCATCAAGACCTACTACGAGCGCCAGTGGCTGAGTCGTGGTCTGACGATCAAGTACCTGCACTTCATCCCCGAGGTGCCCGAGGGAGGCTATGTAGAACCAGATATCGAGATCGAGCCCGACAGCTACCGTAGCTTCAGCCGCTCTCGTCGAGTCCAATAGGCAAACTATGGCCATCACACTATATCCTAACCTCATCCTTGATGCCCTAAGGAAGGTGCGCTACCCTGGTACGGGTCAAGACCTCGTCACCGCAGGGATGGTCGAGGATGATATCCGTATCGAAGGCATGAAGGTCAGCTTCTCGTTGATCTTCGACAAGCCTAATTCACCCTTCATCAAGTCAGTCATCAAGGCTGCCGAAAAGGCTATATTGACCTACGTCAGCTCCGAGGTAGAGATCGAAGGGAATATCCGTGCTAAAGTCCCAGAAGTAATGCCCCAAGAAGCCCTTCCCCTCCTACCGAAGGTGAAGAATACGCTAGCGATCTTCTCGGGTAAGGGAGGTGTGGGCAAGAGCACCATCTCTGCCAATCTAGCCGTCGCTCTCGCACAAGAGGGATATAAGGTCGGGCTCCTAGATGCTGACATCTTCGGCCCTTCGCAGCCGAAGATGTTTGGCTGTGAGGATGCACGCCCCATCCTTGAGGATGTCGACGGGCGTGAGCTCATCGCTCCCGTAGAGCGCTTCGGTGTACGCATGCTCTCCATAGGCTTCTTCGTTAATAAGGAGAGCCCCGTGCTCTGGCGAGGAAGCATGGCAAGCAATGCCCTCAAGCAGCTCCTCACCGAGACTAATTGGGGCGAGCTGGATTACCTGCTCATCGACCTGCCTCCAGGGACGAGTGATATTCACCTGACCTTGGTGCAGACCCTTGGACTCACGGGGGCACTCATCGTCACGACCCCTCAGCAGGTAGCCCTAGCAGATGCCATCAAGGGCGTGGGGATGTTCCTCGACGAGCATGTCCAGGTACCCATCATTGGCCTTGTGGAGAACATGGCTTGGTTCACTCCTGCCGAACTTCCCCAGAATAGGTACTATATCTTCGGTCGTGATGGTGGCAAGGAACTTGCCGAGGAACTTGACATACCCCTTCTGGGGCAAATACCGCTCATCCAGAGCATCTGTGAGCGTGGTGACGGCGGAGAACCGATCGCCACAGACCGAGAGAGTCTGATGGGGATCTACTTCCGCACACTCGCACGCAACGTGGCCGAGCAGATCGAGCAGCGCAATGCTTCGCAGGCTCCCACCCAGCGTGTAGAGATCCATAAATAAGAGAAGAGTCTAGAGCAGTGGGGCGGTCTGTCGCGCCTCCTCCCCTCTAGGGAGCGAGGTGAGGAACGTCCGGGCAACATAGAGCACCATACTTCCTAACGGGAAGCTATCCGTGAGGGTAGGTAGATGTAACAGAGAATGACAGCCACAGGAGCGACAGCCCCCGTGGTGATGGTGAAAAGGTGAGGTAAGAGCTCACCGGAGTGTATAGCAATATATGCTGCCGTACATCCTATGGGTTGCAAGGTCATGTAAACCGACGCTACGAGGGTTGCTCGCCCCATGTCGGAGGGTAGACCGCACGAGGTAGTAGGCGACTACTATCCTAGATAAATGACAGACACTCCCTAGAGGGCGACCCTTAGGGAGCACAGAACTCGGCTTATAGCTCCACTGCTTCTAGTTCTCTTTCTCGTATCTTCCTTAGCCCCTAGAGACTATGTCCAGCATCCTACGACGTATAGAAGCTCGTACCCTCGGAGCGTGGCGCTTCGTGACACTCGATATGTGGCGACTCAGCAGAGATACCCTCTCTGCTCCGTACCGCATCCTAGTGGCTACCCTGCGCGTCCTCTATATGACGGTCACGGCCTATATCGATGAGGGGATAGGTACGCTGGCTAGCTCGCTTACCTATAGCACGGTACTCTCCCTTGTACCTATACTAGCTGTCATCATCGGTATTGCCAAGGGCTTTGGCCTGCAGGAGACCGTGCGTCAGGCTCTGACCAATGCCTTACCAGGACATGAGGTAGAGTTTGAGAAGACCTTTACCTACGTAGAGAACTACCTAGCACAGGTACAGGGTGGACTCTTCATCGGAGTGGGGCTCGTGGTGCTCTTCTACACGGTCTTGATGCTGATCTCCACAATCGAAGATGCCTTCAACCGACTCTGGCAAGCACCCTATCCTCGCTCTTGGTCCCGACGGATCATCAACTATCTGGGAGCATTCATCCTCTTCCCCCTTCTTCTGACGGTATCCAGTGGTACGACGATCTTCCTCTCGACCCTAAGCCATACCTACCTCGGTGAGCTGGGAGTCGTCTCGACCCTCACAACACAGATCCTCGAGCTCGTACCCTATGTGCTGATCATCCTCGCCTTCGCAGGACTGTACTTCGCCGTACCTAATGTACGGGTACACTTCATCCCAGCGCTGGTGGCAGGAGTGATCGCAGGGATCGCCTTCCAGATCTTCCAAGCCCTCTACATCAATGGGGTGCTCTGGATCTCCCGATACAATGCCATCTATGGGAGCTTCGCTGCCGTGCCGCTTGCCCTGCTCTGGATCCAGCTTTCTTGGATCATCGTCCTCCTAGGAGCGCAGATCTCCTACTCGATGCAGCATGTATGGCACTTCACCTCCCCGCCTACCTCTCGCCCCCTCTCTCGTCGCTATGCCGACACGATCTTCATCGCACTGGTAGCTCGCATCACTGCTCGCTATGCGTCGGAGGATGCTGAGCCCTATCGTGCAGAGACCTTGGCTGCCGTCTGCGACCTTCCTCTGAGACAGACGCAGGAAGCCCTTGGGCAACTGCTCCGCATGGGGATCATCATCGAGGTGAACTACGGTCGTGACGAAGTCGAAGGAGGCTATTACCACCCCAACATCGCCCCAGACCGACTCACCCTCGGCCTACTACTAGAGACCATCGACCACCACGGGAGCGAAGTCCTTCCCCTCAAGCTCACGGGTGCACATGCCGCTGCTTGGCAAGCTCGAGCACAAGCCTACTCGGGACTGCGGGAGCGCTCAGATCTTCTCCTTAGAGATCTCATCTAGCTAATAGAAGAGCATCAGCACCCAATCATACCGTACGCTTATGCAAACGCTCATTAAGATATTCTTCATTTTCTTCTTCTTCTGGCTCGGGGAGTTCATCTCGTACCTGCTCGGGGAATTCGTCCCAGGCAGTGTCATCGGGATGATCTTGCTTTTCCTCGCCCTCCAGATGAAGCTCATCAAAGAAGAGCACGTCGACACCCCTGCCAAGGCATTCACCGACAATATGGGACTCTTCTTCATCCCTGCAGGAGTGGGGCTCATGGCTCAGATGGATATCGTGCTCGCCAACTGGTGGGTCATCCTCGTAGCTGTCGTAGTCAGCTCCATCCTAGTCATCGCTTCGGTGGCCTATGTGCAGGAACAAATGGAAAGGAGGCGTAAAGGATGATCACTCATTTCTTCCAGAGCGAGGTCTTCACGATCATGTTCGTCATCGGCCTCTACCTCATCAATATCAAGATCTATCGACGGGTACGCTTCCCCTTGCTTCACCCCGTCCTCTTCACCATCATCGAGCTGATTGTAGTGTTGATGACGCTACATATCCCCTACACTACCTTCCAGCAGGGAAGCCGTATGATCCACTTCATGCTCGGGCCATCCGTCGTCTCCCTCGGCTACATCCTCTATCAGCAGGTAGCGCACCTGAAGAAGAATGCCATCTCCATCGTCTTGGCGATCACAGTCGGAGCGATCATAGGTATTGCCTCGATCGTCGGGATCGGACATCTCCTTGGAGTAAAGCAAGACCTCATCGCCTCCCTTGCCCCTAAGTCTGTGACTACACCTATTGCTATGGAGCTAGCGGGCAACAACGGGGGGATACCAGGGCTCACAGCGGTGATCGTCGTCTGTGCGGGGATCCTAGGGAGCATCATCGGCCCTCCGATCATGAAGCTGATGAAGATCAAGAGCCCCGTTGCTAAGGGGCTTGCCCTTGGAGCTTCTTCTCATGGTATCGGCACGGCAGCTGCCATCCAGATGGGAGCCATCGAAGGGGCACTCAGCGGGCTAGCCATCGGGATCATGGGGCTAATCACCTCGCTCCTCCTACCGCTCTTCTCTCGCTGGTTCGGTTAGCGGAGGGCTACCCCCTTCTCTAGGGAAGCCCACCAAGAAGCTCACGGATCGCCTCATCCAATCCACAAAGACATGCACTGGGAACAATTACTCTCCGACCGACGGCTCGGAGCTGATGCCACAGAGCGTCACAAGGCGCAGGGACTCGCACGAAGCGACTTCGAGCGGGACTATGACCGTCTGGTCTTCTCCCCTCCTTTTCGTCGCCTGCAGAATAAGACGCAGGTCTTCCCTCTACCAGGGAATATCTTCGTTCACAACCGTCTGACCCATAGCCTCGAGGTAAGTTGCCTCGGGCGCTCCCTCGGGAATATCGTCGGCGACAGCCTAGCGGGACGCTACCCCAAGGCACAAGAGATCCCTTTTCGCTCGGGTATCAGTGCGATCGTCAGTGCAGCCTGCCTTGCTCACGACATGGGCAATCCTCCCTTCGGACACAGCGGTGAGCGTGCCATCAGCGCCTACTTCAAGGAAGGCAATGGTCAGCGCTGGGAGGCGCTCGTCCGAGAAGAAGGCGGACGCTGGGAGGACTTCCTCTTCTTCGAGGGGAATGCCAATGCGTTCCGTCTGCTGACCCATCAGTTCAAGGGGCGGCGCTCTGGGGGCTTTGCTCTCACCTATAGCACCATCGCCAGCATCATCAAGTATCCTTATAGTAGTCTGTCGGCTCAAGGGAAGAGTAAGTTTGGCTTCTTCGCCACAGAAGAGGAGACGATACGCGAAGTCGCCACAGAGCTTGGCCTAAAGCAACTTGGGGATGACCCACTGCGCTACGCACGCCACCCGCTCGTCTACCTAGTAGAAGCGGCGGATGATATTTGCTACCAGATCATGGATATCGAGGATGCGTGCAAGCTCCACATCCTCAGCTACGACGAAGCACAAGGGTTGATCCAAGCCTTCTTCGCCGATGAAGAGCTCCGTGAGATCCAGCACGTAGCCAATACTATCGGTGATCCCAACGAACGGATGGGCTACCTGCGCTCCAAGGCGATTAACCTGCTGGTCGAGGAGGCTGCTTCGCTCTTCCTCGATGCCGAAGAAGCGATCCTGGCTGGCACGTTTGAGGGAAGCCTTATCCAGCATCTCTCGCCCCGATTGCTTTCTGCCTACCAAGCATGTAGCCGCACTGCCTATGCCAAGATCTATTCCGCTCGAGAAGTCGTCGATGTAGAGCTCGCAGGGCATCGGATCTTCTCGGCTCTGCTGGATCAGCTCATCGAAGCGCAGATGCATCCCGATCATCTATACAGCCGTACGCTTCTCAGCCGCGTAAGTAGCCAGTACGAGATGAATCATCCGACCGTCTACGGCCGGATCCAGTCTTCGCTAGACTACATCTCTGGGATGACGGACATCTATGCACTTGATCTCTACCGTCGGATCACGGGCATGAACCTGCCCGCTGTCTAGAGCATCCGCTCCTGAGGCGAAATAACTACCTTTGCGAAGAATTTAATTATCCATATAACTAAGCGTTAGCATGTCCATACAAAGCCTTTATCCGCTGACCTTCGAACCTCTTCTCAAGGAGGTCATCTGGGGCGGTCAAGCCATCCGTCCGTTCAAGGGTCTCGAGCCCGACGAGAAGAAGATCGGTGAAAGCTGGGAGATCTCCCATGTTGATGATAATTACTCCGTGGTTGCCGAAGGGGAGCTCGCAGGCAAGAGCCTTGACGAACTGATCCAGATCTATGGCGATCGGCTCGTAGGGAAGAGCGTCCTTGAGCGCTTCGGTCGTCGCTTCCCGCTCTTGATCAAGTTCATCGACGCACGTGATTACCTTTCGATCCAGGTGCATCCCGATGATGCTCTGGGCTTGGCACGACACAATTCCTTCGGGAAGACCGAGATGTGGTACGTGATCAGTGCGACCCCTGGGGCTAAGCTCTACAGTGGGTTCGCCGTCCAATCTTCTCCCGAAGACTACGTGCGCCGCATCGAAGAGGGTACGATCGTCGAAGCGCTTGCCGAGTACGAAGTTCGTCCTGGCGATGTCTTCTTCCTTCCTGCGGGTCGAGTGCATGCCATCGGGGCAGGCTGCTTCATCGCCGAGATCCAGCAGACCTCCAACATCACCTACCGCATCTACGACTACGATCGTACGGACGCAGAGGGCAACAAGCGCGAGCTCCACACCGAGCTTGCCAAGGACGCTATCGATTACCACCTCGAGCAGGATTACCGCACGGCTTATACGCCAGCCCTCGACCAGCCCGTCGAACTGGTCTCTTGCCGCTACTTCGAGACGAACCTGCTGGATCTGGATGCACCGCTCTCTCGTGACTGGTCGTCGCTGGATAGCTTCGTGATCTACATCTGCATGGAGGGCAAGGTCAGCCTACGTGATGCTTCGGGTCACGAAGTCAAGCTGCATCAGGGTCAAAGCGTGCTCGTCCCTGCGGAGAATCCTTCGCTCACGCTCGTGCCCGAGGGCAAGGTCAAGCTTCTGGAGACCTACATCCCCAGCGCGAAGTAGTCGAAGGCAGCCTTACCGCTATGGCACGTCGTCTCTTCCACCGCATCAAGGAGGTCGCCCACCAGCTCGGCGAACCCGTTTCGACCATCCGTTATTGGGAGAGTGTCTTTCCGCAGATCGATCCGCACACCACGCCCAAGGGGGTGCGCCAATACACGGAGAAGGACATCGAGACCTTCCGAGCCATCCGCTATCTTCTACGGGAGAAGGGGATGACGATCGAAGGGGCGATCAGCCAGCTCAACATCAAGCAGACGAGCCTTGAGCTACGCAGCGACACGCTGAATCAGCTTCGGCAGATCCGCCAGCAGCTCCAAGCGCTTCGCAAGGCTTTGGACTAAGCTCTTCGAGGAAGGGCATTCTCCTTCCTCTCTAAGCACGGGTAGCCCCCTCTTTCCGCTCAGGGAAAGAGGGGGCTACGTGTATCTAGCGACCAACGCCAGCGCCTTCTCTGCTGGCTCGATCGCCTGATCAGGGAGGCTAGGCTTTGAAGGAAAACGAGCTCCTTCCGCAAGGCTAAAAATCGCCCTGCGGAGAGAGCAAAATTTCCTTGCGGAAGAAAATAAATTTCCTTCCGCAAGAAAAAATATTTTCTTCCGCAAGGAAATAAATTTCTTTGCGGAAGGAAATTTACCGCCTTGCGGGAGCGCCAAATTTTTCATGCGCACGCAAGGAAATTTCTATGCGCACGAAAATTTATCGCTGTGCCCTCGCAAGCGACTTGGAGAGCGAAGAGGTGTGAGCGGGAAAGGGAAGAAGCGCCTTCGCCCTAGCGGGCAAAGAGACGCAGGCTGTGGATCTTGCGACGGATCGCAAAGGCATTGCAGAGGCTCGTCACTGCGAAGATCCCTAGGCCAATGAGGCCCGTGTAAAGCATCGTACCACCCACTTCGTCCGAGAGAAGTCGCTCCGCAGCCCCGACATAGTAGCCACGTGCGTACGTGACCAAAAGGAGCGAAAGGACGAGCACGAGCACTTCCATCAGGACCGTGAAGAAGACGTAAGGAGCGATCAGTTGGGCCCGTGTGTAGCCGAGCAGGAGGAGGTTCTCCAGCTGGCGGGTGTTCTTCTGAAGAAGCAAGTAGATCGAGAGAAGCAGAAGATAGATCGAAAGCACCGAGATCAGCGCACCCACAGCCAAGACCACCATCGAGAGCAGGCGGAGGAAGTACATCGATTCGCCCGAGGCAAGGCGCTCGCCTTCGCTCTCGTAGTGGTGCTCCTTGAGGTAAAGAGCGATGGCCGGATCCGACGGATTGGTCACCTCCACGATCAGACGCGTGGACGTGGGCTCTTCGCCTGGGGCAAGCCGGCGGTTCATCGCCTCAAGGAATGGAAGGGGAACGAGTAGCGTGTTGAGGCGGTTCGAGAAGCCCACGATCCTTCCCCGTAAATGAAGCTCCTCCATCGCCCCCGAGAGATCAAGGCTAAGTGGCAAGCTGCTCATCGTCGCTTCCGAGATCAGAGGAAGCCCTTGGCTCTGGGCAAAAGCAGAATTGTAGAGCCCAAGGTAATTGCGAGGGATGATGATCGGAACTTCGTCCGCCGAAGGATCATAGCGCCAGTCCTCCGCCTTCACATCGAGGAAGTCTTCGGGGACCGCCTCGAAGAACATGTAGGTAGAGACCCCTATACCCAGATTGAGGCCTGCGGAGACTTGGAACTTCGACGGCGTGAACCGTCCGACCTTCTTCACGAAGCTCTGCGCTTGGAGCGCTTCGATCTCGCGGGGAGTGAAGTTATTCGCCCCCTTCGAGCCGAGAAGCCCTCCCTGTACCTGCTTGGAGAGGATGACGTAATCCCCCTTCATGAAGCGGTCCTTCGCCCCAAGGACGCTCATGGCATCTTGGTAGAACTGGCACCCTACGAGGATGATCGTCACCCCAACAAGGTTAGCCACGAAGAACCCAAGGAATTGGAGCGGGCTGATATGCCTTCTCAGAAGACGGAGCACGAGCTTATTCATCATGGCTTGCTAGAGCTGATAGGTGGTACAATAGTCCAGCGGGAGATGCTTCCCTACCGAAGTCGTTAGGACGGAAGCCCCTTGCGCCTTGGCCTCCTCGGCGATGAGGCGGGCTAAGATCTCGGCATTCGCTTCGTCAAGATGGCTGATGGGCTCATCCAAAAGCAGGAAGTCGAAGGGCTGCGCAAGAGAGCGAATGGCTGCCACTCGCTGCTGCTGCCCCAGAGAAAGCAGTCGTGCAGGGCTGTGGAGCTTGTCCGCTATGCCAAGCGCTTCGAAGTAGCCTTCGAGCGTCTTCTTGTCCTTATGCCCGGTGAGCTGATTCTTCAGCCAGACATTCTCCCAGGCTGTTAGCTCGTCGAAGAGGCGCATCTCCTGAAAAAGGAAGCTCAAGGAGCGACACCGCAGTGCGCTCCATGCCTGAGGGCTTAGCCTGCGAATATCCTCGCCGTCAAAGGCAATGCGCCCCGAATAGTCGCCTCGCCAACCATAGACAAAGCTACAGAAGGAAGACTTACCAGCGCCAGAAGAAGCTTCGATAAGGTAGTGCTTGCCCCGCTCAAGGCTTAGCTCCTGGCACCAGACCTCAGAGATCAGGTCGGTGCGCTCACGGAAGACCTCGGGAAGGACTTGGGAGAGGGTGATCTGCTGCATAGGGGAAAGGGACTGTTTAGTCGCTTGTATTCGGGCTGAGGAATGCGGGTCCGTGCGGTCGCACTCCCGTGATTACCGGCGTGCAAGATATGGATTATCAACTTATGATGCAAGCACGGGCAAGAGGAGGGAGGCAAATAAACGACAGAGGCCCGAAGCATACGCTCCGAGCCTCTGTCGTGAAGTCTTTGTCCTTCCCCCTAGGAGCGGCGCAATAAGCGACTATAAACGAAGGTTGTGACGAGGAAGTAGATCAGCGCCTGCACCCATAGCGTGAAGTACTGAGGGAGGATATCGGGGAGCTGTGCCCCCATGCTACTTACAGCGACGAAGGCTTGTACTCCAGGTGTCGAGGGGATCAGATAACCCAGCGCACGCAGAGGCGCAGGCATCGCCGACAGAGGCCAAGAGAGTCCCGAGAGGAAGAGGAAGGGGACGGACGTGAAGACCCAGATGATCATAGCCTTCTCACGATGACGAGTAACCAAGCTCCAGAAGAAGGAGAAGAAGACCGAGGCCAAGAGCAGAGGCAGGAGCAGCAGCCCATAGGTAAGCGCATCCGTCAGCTGAGGTAGCCCAAAGATCCACGGAGCGATGACCAACACGAAGAGCGAAGAGAGCGTATAGATCAAGAGATAGCACAGCGCCTTCCCTAGAAGCATACGCATCACGCTGGCGTAGTGCCCGTCGATGAGAAGGAAAGGAGAAGCCAAGCCTCCTCGCTCCCGTTGCGTCCCCGAGGCCATCGAGATGCCGATGAGGAGCGTCTGCTGGATGATCAGCACCAAGACCCCTGGCAAGAGGAAGCCTTGGAAGCCCCCTTGAGGATTGTAGGGAGCGATCCATTCGCTTTCGATCGGGCGCACAGAGATACGTGTGGCTCGCTCCGAAGCTGCATGATGCCTTCTCCCTTCGATCTCACGGCCCATCGTCAGAGCCACTTCTGTCGCCGTCAAGACATAAGCCTTGTAATACATGGCTGCAGAGAAGGTCGTATGCAGATCGACATGAGCCTGCTGATCCCCATGGATCTGACGGCTAAAGTCCTCGGGGATCATCAAGATCCCATAGGCTCGTTCTTCGGCCACGAGGCGGTATGCCTCGGACTCATTCGCTACCCGAGCGACGACAGAGACATCTGGAGAAGCATCGATGCGACGGACATATTCCCGAGAGAGCTCTGAATGGCTTCTATCAATGACTACAAGCGGAGCTTCACGGACGACCTCATTCCCATAGAGCGCTGCGTAGAGGAAGGGATAAATAAAGGGGACGACGATGAAGAAGAGAATAGAACCGCTGTCGGCGAAGATGCTACGAAATTCCCAGACACAGACTTGCCACAGGTCTCCCAAGCGAAGACGGATAGATCGGAAGATATTCATAGGTTCATCAAGCGATATAGTCTACACTGAGGAGGTACTTCTTCAGCCGAGGGAGCGTCAAGGTCGGAAGGAAGCAGAAGGCCAAGAGGGCGATGTAGTACGGGACAGCCTCAGCAAAGGGAGCTCCTAGGAGGGCTTGGCTAATCCCGATCTGATAATAGTAGCGCAAGGGGAAGATATAAGCTAAAGCCTGCATCGGAGCGATCATTGAGTTCACCGGAATACTCATCCCCGAGATGGAGAAAGAGAGCATCCCGAGAAGACTCCCTAAGCTCATCCCCATTCTTAGGATCGGGATCAGCGCAATGAAGAAGATCCCCAAAGCCTGTGCTGCCAGTACCATGCAGAGCATACCAAGAGCCATGGGCATCCAGCCCGACTGGAGCGGATAGCCCATCCATCCATAGAGGATACCTTGAATCCCCCAGCCCACAAGTAGGAAGAGTATCGTCTGAGGAAGGAGCTTACCGATGAGTGCCTTCACCATCGATCCTTCAGCGACACGAAGCCAAGAGGTGGCCGTCCTACGCTTGATCTCGACCCCGATACTGTACGAAGTGAGGAGGAAGACCATCAGCTGCAGGATCCCAGGAAGGATGGTCGTCGTCAGATAAGCCGAGTAGTTCAGCCACGGATTGCTCATCACCTCGGTGCGCACGACGATGGGTTGCACGGTGGCCATGATCTCATCCTGAGTCTTGCCTTTCGCTTGCCCCGTCAGTAGCCCAACCTTTGCTGAGGCTAGTTCGGAGATCATCTTCATATCACGGAAGACAAAGCTCCCTGCCATCAGGTAGGCGCTATTCGTATAATAGTGGAGCTTGGGCTGACGTGCCGATCCTACCTCTGCTAGTAGCCCCTCGGGGATATGCAAGATCCCATACACCTGACCTCGGCGCATCGCCTGCAGAGCTTCGGGCATGCTCGTAGTCACGAGCGTGACCTCAGAGTTCTGGAAGACATCCAGGTTGCGAATGAGCGCACGGGATGCAGAGGTATGATCCTCATCCACGACAGCCACGGGCATATTCGTCGGCAGCCCACTGCCCATCATATAGAGGAGGAGGAAGGTCACTAGAAGAGGAGCCCCGATGATCGCAAAGAGGTAGATCGGACGGGTGAAGAGATAGCTCACCTCACGCCGCACGACTGCTCCTATTCCCTTCAGAGTCTCAAGCATACTAAAGTTGCCCCTTATCTAAGATGATCGTCATCCCAGCTAGCAGCCCTTCGACGGGCTTCACGGGCTGAGTCGTGACCTCGAAGGTACGCAGGTCATGCTGGTCGCGAGGCTTAGTAGCCTTCCACGTGGCATAGCTACCCATGTCCTTCATCTTGGTTACCGTTAGTTCGATGGGCTTATTGCCAAGGGCAGGGACAGTACCACGAAGCTTAGAGCCCTGACGAAGGCCTGCAAGCTTGTCCTCACGCACAGCGAAGAGCACACGCACAGCGCTGTAGTCGGCAATGCTCATGATCGGAGCACCCGTCCCGACGAGTTCACCTCGGTGCGGATAGATCTCTGCGATCAAGCCATCAATAGGAGCAACGAGCGCACCTTCCTTGAGATAAGCATCAACCTCTGAGATCGCACCTGAGGCTCGATCTACGAGGGCTTGGGCAGCCCACTTATCTTCTCGCTGAGCGCCATTCATCGCCATGTCGTACTGGCTACGAGCAGCACGCTCGGTAGCACGCATAGCACCCAGCTGAGCCGTCGCTTCGTCGAACTTCTGAGCGGGGAGGACACCCTCCTTGTAGAGGTGCTCAGCACGGGCGAAGGTCTTCTCGGCGACCTCTAGACCTGCCTTAGCCTTCTGCCAGAGCTCATAGGCCCCCTCCTTCTGTTCGGCACGAGCACCTGCCTGTGCCTTCTGGCTCTGAGCCTGAGCGGCAGACTTAGCTGCCTGAGCCTGCTCAAGCTTAGCAAGTACTTCGGGAGAATAGATACGCACGAGTGTATCGCCGGCGTGCACCTGCTGTCCTTCCTCGACGAGGAACTCTGTGATACGCCCAGGGACCTTCCCTGCGATTCGTATCTCATCTACCTCCACTTGGCCCGTGATGATGTCCTCCTTCTCTCCGAAGAAGACGAAGCCTGAGAGGGCAAGGAGCACCATCGCAAGGACGACGATACCAACACCAAGGATGATGCTTTTCTTAGCTGAGGGAGTAGACTCGGGGGCTTCTGTGGGGCGAGTCTGTTTGGTCTGTTCTGTACTCATTGTTTTATAGGGCGAGGATATTCTTCAGTTTACTTTCGGAGAGGAGGACGCGTATCTGTGCGTCGATGAGGCTGTCTTGGGCGCTCATCCAAGCGGTCTGCGCCATGGTGTAGTTGAGCAAGGGGATGACACCTTCCTTGTAGCCGACCTCGGCATAGCGCATGTTCTCCCGTGCCATCTCGACGGCCTTGAGGGCGGTGGCGTAAGCACGGCGGGCATCGGAGGCAGTGCGAAGAGCCTGCTTCATCTGCAGGGTGATCTTGGAGCGGGCTTCGGCGAGCTCAAGTTGCTTGACTCGGTGGTCGGCCTTAGCTTGTCGGCGCTTGAAGCTACCCGAGAAGAGGTCGGAGATAGGCACCTCGAGCATCAAGCCGAGGTAGTACTGCCCTGCGAACTCCTTCTTCGGGCCGTTGAAGCTATTCGGATTCGTCGTCGAATAGCTAGCGAAGCCATAGAGCTTGGGCAGAAGGTCGGCCGACTCAAGGCGAACACGCTTGCCGTAGATGCTATCGACGAGGCGCAGAGAGCGCACTTCACTTCGGCGCTCGACGGCGGAGGAGAGTTCGTCCTCACGGGGCAGGTCACCTGCGGGAGCGGGAAGGGCGAGCTCGAGCGCCCCTTCGTCGGTGAGGGTGAAGTCCGAAGTTTCTTCGAGCCCACAAAGGTCAGCGAGGAGCATCTTGGAGAGCTCAAGGCCATTCTGCGCCTGACTCAGCTTGACCTCGGCTTCGCTAAGCTTGGTGCGCACGGAGAGGCCGTCGGCCTTAGTGGACATCCCTGCGGCTATAGAAGCGTCGACATTCTTCACCGTCTGCTCCAGCAGGCTCACGAGCTGGTGAAGGAGGCGCACCTTGCTGTCGAGGGAGACGACCTGCCAATAGGTCTCATCGACCTTCGCTTCGATCTCGGTCTCGGTGGTATGGCGCAGTTCGCCTTGGAGCTTCTCGGCGAGTCCTGCCATTTGGTAGCCCGTGGTGATCTTCCCGCCGAGGAAGAGGGGCTGAATAGCGGTGACGTTGCCGACCCAGACGTTCTTGAGGTCAACGGTCCCGAGCGAACGCAGGCGGTCGGGGATAAGGAAGTTCAGCGATCCGAGGGGCTTATTCCAATCGATGAGGTGGAAGTCCTTCTGCATGTGCAGGTAGAGGCCACGGGCTGCGACCTGGGGGAAGAACTTCGTGAAGACTTCTTGGCGGCGGGCGTGAGCGCTTTCACGTTCGGCGTCCTTCTGCTGGAGGGCACGGCTATTGACCTTGGCGAGGTCTCGGCACTGCTGGAGCGAGAGGCGTTGCTGGGCCGCAAGAGGGATCGTGAAGGCGGTAAGCCCCACGAGCAAGAGGCTTGTCAGTCTCGAGCGTATCATAGGGAACGAATACATTAGGGCTAATGGTTAATTATTCTCAGGGGCATCACGCATGATCTGACAGGCGATGCGTCCGAGCGCTTGACGGATATTCTTCTTCGGGTGCATGATGATCTTGGCGGGCTGGAGGCTTGCCTCGGTGACTTCCTCGGGGGAATTCATCAGCTTTCCTTGGACAAAGGGCATCAAGGTGCCCATCTCGCCGAGGTCGACGCCGACACCTTGCTCGAAGCTCGTGCATACAACTTCGGCGAAGGCTCTTAGGGCGGCCTCCACGTCGATGGGAGAGAGGGAGCAAATTCCGCTGATCTGCTCGACCACCTGCTGTATATTGAGCTTCTCGCGCTTGGCGGGGTAAGCATAGTAGAGTGTCTTGCCAGCGCGCAGGCCTTGCTTAGAGACCTTGCTTTTGATCTCAAGGGTCATCATAGTTCTATATTCTTATTAAGGAAGGAGAAGCCTCTTTTTGATGGAAATTTTCGATTACCTATGTAAGGTAATTGCAACTACCTTACATAGGTGATTGCGCCGCAAAGATATTACTTACCTATCAAATTCTCCAAATCTGGGCAAAAAATCAGTGCTGAATGCCCTCCGAAAGAAGGCGCTTCAGCCAAGCCGAAGGGAGGTTATTCGCACGAAAAAGAAAAGGGATGCGAAGAAAAAAAGAACTTCTCGGGGCAAGAAGATTTATTTTCACAGGCAAGAAAATCTCGATTTATTTGAACAAAAATTCCCTTCCGCAGGTAAGAAAATTTCCTTGCATTCGAAGGAAAATTTCCTTGCGCACATACGCAGAAAAATTTCTGTACGTACACAAATAAATTTTCGTACGTAAGAAAATAAATTTCCGTACGTACGAAAATATTTTTTCTTACGTACGAAAATTTCACTACCTTCGAAGTACCGTAAAACGCATTAGTAACCAACTAATTATCTAATCATGATCAAGATCAAAGCTGTTGAGCGAAAAGCCACATTCGCCAAGGGAGCCAAAAAGACCCTCTGGTATCCCGCAATTCACCTCCATTCCGATGTCAAATTCGAGGAGTTCATCGAACTCGTATCCGACGAAACGACCGTCTCTTCCGCCGACGTTAAGGCCGTCTTCGACCGCTCCGCTAAGGTCCTTATCCGCTTGCTCCAAGACGGGAAAAGCGTCGACTGCGGAGACCTCGGC
This sequence comes from uncultured Porphyromonas sp., assembly GCF_938039215.1. Classification (GTDB taxonomy): domain Bacteria; phylum Bacteroidota; class Bacteroidia; order Bacteroidales; family Porphyromonadaceae; genus Porphyromonas. Next base: position 101,269 of record NZ_CALHVI010000056.1, read on the forward strand.
ACCTTCCGACCCAGCATCACCGCTAAGACGGGAACCGGGGTCGATAAAGCCGAAAAGGTCGGTGTCGAACTCGTAGACAAAGCCAAGGTCATCTACACCCCTCGCGTTAAGGTCAAGACTGCGCTCAAGGGCGTTCGCCTCGAACGTGCCGAACAAGCGCTTGACGTGCCCTACAACTCTGCGAGCAAAAAGAAAAAGGGCTCGACCGAAAACGAAGGCTCTTCACCTGCCCCCGATAATGGCGGGCACGTAGGCATCTAAACCTCCTCCCCTAATCCCCTAACGAAGCGTCCCCGCTAAACTCTGACGAGCTTAGCGGGGACGCTTCGTTAGGTCGTAGGAAAGGCGAAGACAAGCCTACTTGCGGTAGTCCTGCTCGATGTAGTCGATGAAGGCCTTGTTCACAAGGTGAGAGCCCCCTGCCGTCGGATAGTCACCACTGAAGTACCAGTCGCCAGGATGATGGGGTATCGCCTGATGAAGCCCTTCGATACTCTGGAAAACGAGTTCCACCTCAGCCACCGTACCCACGGGACGAAGAAGCTCAACCATCTTGCGCGAAATCTCTTCGGGCGTGAAGGGTGCGTAGATCGCCTTGACCACATTCTCCACGTGCTGATCTCGGGGCACGGCTTGGAGCTCGAGCGCCTTCCGATACTGCTCCTCGAGGATCCCCCTAAGCCCACGCTCTTCGATCAATGCAATGGCGGCACGGAAGGCAATGAACTCCTTCATCTTGCTCATGTCGATGCCGTAGTAGTCGGGGTAACGCACCTGCGGACAGCTCGAGACGATGACGATCTTCTTCGGACCAAGGCGGTCGAGGATACCGATGATGCTCTGGCGAAGCGTCGTCCCTCGCACGATGCTGTCATCGATGACGACGAGGTTGTCCACGCCAGGCACGACTGTGCCATAGGTAATATCATAGACGTGGGCGGCGAGCTCATTGCGGCTCTTACCCTCGGAGATGAACGTGCGGAGCTTGATGTCCTTGATGGCGACCTTCTCAGTGCGTACGTGCGCCGAGAGGATCTCCCGCAGTTCGGCTTCCGAATGCTCGACCTTGGACTGAAGGCGACGAAGCTTCTCCTCCGTCAAGTGCTTATCCATCCCTTCGACCATGCCATAGTAAGCCACCTCGGCAGTGTTCGGGATGAAGGAGAAGACCGTGTGCTCGAGGTCGCCATCGACAGCTCGAAGAATGGCAGGCGTGAGCTGCTCCCCAAGTGCCTTGCGCTCCCGATAGATGTCTTCGTCACTGCCTCGAGAGAAGTAGATGCGCTCGAAGCTACAAGCCTCGTTCTTCTTCGCCTCGACGATCTGCTCGGTGCGCACCTCGGCAGCCCGATTGACTAAGAGCGCTTGTCCAGGAAGCAGTTCGGTGATCTGATCTGCGGGGACATTCATCACCGTCTGGATCACGGGACGCTCCGAGGCAAGCACGACGACTTCGTCATCTATATAATAGAAGGCAGGACGAATACCATGAGGATCACGCATCGCATAGCTCTCGCCACTACCCGTCTCCCCACACATGACGAAGCCTCCGTCCCAAAGCGGGGCACACTGACGCAAGACGTTCGATAGATCTATGCGCTCCTCGATGTAGTGGGTGATATCCATCCCCTTGAGACCTTGCTCACGGCTCTCGACGAAGAGACGCTCTACTTCACGGTCGAGGCGATGCCCGAGTTGCTCCAGAAGGATGTGCATGTCGGAGACGTGGCGGGGATGCTGTCCGACGGATGTGATGGCATCGAAGACGTTGGAGACGTTCGTCAGGTTGAAGTTCCCACAGATCGATAGGCACTTGGCTCGCCAGTTACTACGGCGGATCATCGGATGCACGAAGGTCAAGCCACTGCGCCCCGTGGTACTGTAGCGCAGGTGCCCCATGAGGCAAGAGCCAGCGAAGGGCAAGTAGCGCTCAGCATAAGCGGCATCAGCAAGCTTCTCTTGAGGCACGTCGGCGAAGGAAGCGTAGACTGAATTGAAGATCTCTTGGATCGCCGAAGCACCCTCAGCTCGCTCACGGAAGAGATATTCGTCGCCTGGTGCACTATGGAGCTTGACGACGGCTAGGCCAGCACCTTCCTGACCACGGTTGTGCTGCTTCTCCATGAGTAGGTAGAGCTTGTTGAGCCCGTACATCCAGGTGCCATACTTCTCTTGGTAGTAAGCGAGGGGCTTACGCAGGCGTATCATCGCTACGCCACATTCATGCTTGAGGGGTTCCATTTATTCTGAATAATAGAAAGAGCTAGAGAGGAAAAAGGAAAGATGCGCATCTTCTCATGAAAACATGCGCATCTTCCATTGTAGGGGTACGTGTTAGTTCGCTACGGATTGCTTCTAGCGACGACCTTACTTCTGAGCCTTACGCTGCTGCTCCTGCTGGAGGCGCTGAGCTTCCTCGAGGCGCTGCATCCACTTGGATTTCTTGCGGGGCTTCTGCTTATTCGCTTCAAGCTGTGAGAGGAGCTTGTCCTCGTTGAGCATCCAGCGGAAAGCCAGATACTGAATGATCGTGATCAGCGTAGATACGAAGTAGTAGTAGCTCAGACCTGAAGCATTCTGGTTGAACATGAAGAAGAACATGATCGCCATGATGTAAGGCATCATCTTCATCCCAGCCATGCCTTCACCCGAAGGAGTCTGATTCATCGTGTAGCGCGTGTAGATGATGTTCGTTACCGTCATCAGCACACAGAAGAGGCTAAGGTGATTGCCGAGGAAGGACGAGATCAAGGGGATATTGAAGTCCCAAGAGATGATGGCATCGTACGTAGAGAGGTCTTCTGCCCAGAGGAAGCCTTGACCACGAAGGAGGATCGAGGTCGGGAAGTACATATACAGGGCGATGAGGAAGGGCATCTGCAGGAGCATAGGCAGACAGCCACTCATGGGGCTGGCTCCAGCCGAGCGGTAGAGGTTCATCGTCTCCGTCTGGCGCTTCATCATCTGATCCTGCTCCTTGCCGGGGTACTTAGCGTTGATCGCCTCGATCTGAGGGCGAAGGACACGCATCTTAGCCTGCGACATGTAGCTCTTGTAGGTGAAGGGCCAGAGGAGCATCTTGATCGCTAGGGTCATCAGTAGGATGATGATCCCCCAGTTGGAGAGGAAGCCAGAGAGGAAGGTGACAATCGGGATGATGAGGTACTGGTTGATCCAGCGGAAAACACTCATCCCCAGATAGACGAGGTGGTCGAGGTGAAGGGCTTCTTCCTTGCTTACCCCTGCGTCATAGCCACGAAGGAGGTCGTAGTCGTTAGGGCCGAAGAAGAAGGTGAAGGGCAGGACGGTCTCCGTCTCCTTGAGGGAGATGGGGAAGGTACCCTTGAAGGAGCAGTCACGCACGTAGCCACTGCCTTCCTTCTCTGCCTTGATGCTGAGCTTATTGTCCTTGAAGCCCATCGTAGGAGCGATGAGCGCTGAGCTGAAGTACTTATCCTTGAAGGCTACCCAGCGGAGGGTCTCCTGAACATCCTCATTAGCTTCATCGGTCGTCTCTAGGCGGTCGACATCCCCCTGAGGGAAGTGGTAGTAGACACCGCTGTACTGACCCTCGAACTTCCAAGACTGCTCCTGCTGAGGGATGCGCTGCGTCCACTCGATATCCTGTAGCGTGATATTGACGGGAAGGAAGCGACGGAGCTCATGCCCACGGATCGTCAGGTCTACCCGATAGTCCGAAGGGCGTAGCTTGTAAGCGTAATCTAGATAAGCAACCTCGTCGATCTGCATACGAAGGACTGCCGTGGAGTCCGTAGACTCGACGACGGAGAAGTTGGCATCTGCCGTGCTGACAAGTCTATTCTCTAGAGTGCGCAGGGGCAGGTCAAGACGCGCATCTCCCTTGCGGAAGAGGTGCACGGGCTTCTTCGACTGATCGAGGTAATCAGCTAGGACAGCTTCCACAGGAGCACCGCCCTTAGTGGAGAGCTTCACAGAGAGCTTCTCGTTCTTAAGTTCGATGATGCGCTCTTCAGCTGACTGTAGGTAAGGAGGGAGGACGGGGGCTCCAGCACTATCCAGAGTAGCACTATCGGCCGAAGCGGCGGGAGCTACGGGAGCAGCAGCTTGGGTGACAAGCTGTGTCGTATCTGCGGGAGTAGAAGCTGGAGACTGCGTCGGATCAGGCTGGCTGAACCAAGTAAACCCAATAAGGACGGCACCTATGAGCAAGGCACCAATAAGCGTATTCTTATCCATTAATCTATGCTATACCTCTACATGCTGACACCGATCATGGGTGTCTGAGAGGCTACGTATAAGTAAATAACGGCTTTCTGTTAGTGGCGGTTCTCGCCGCCGTAAGAAATTGCCTCCTTCACGAAGGCCATGAAGAGAGGACTGGGATGAAGCACCGTACTGCGGTACTCGGGGTGATACTGGACACCCACATACCAGCGGTGATCTCGAAGCTCAACCGTCTCGACGAGCCCCGTATCTGGATTCTCTCCCGCACAGACCATACCTGCCTGCTCATAGTTCTCCCGATACTGGCTATTGAACTCAAAGCGGTGGCGATGGCGTTCGCGAATGAAGTCGGAGCCATAGGCAGCTGCGATCTTGGACCCTGGGCGAAGGATACAATCGTAGCCTCCGAGACGCATAGATCCTCCGAGATCGGAGATACTCTTCTGCTCTTCCATCAGATCCACGACCTTGTGTGTCGTCGTAGGATCGATCTCGGTCGTGTGGGCATCATGCCAGCCCAGTACATTGCGGGCGAACTCGATGACCATGCACTGCATCCCGAGGCAAATACCCAGCGTGGGGATCCCATGCTCACGGGTATAGCGGAGGGCGACGAACTTACCATCGATCCCTCGAGAGCCAAAGCCTGGAGCGACGACTACCCCATCGACACCAGCGAGGAGCTCAGCGACATTCTCATCATTCACCTTCTCGCTGTGGACAGAGATCAGGCGAAGCTTACGCCCATTGTAGGTAGCGGCCTGCAGAAGGGCTTCGTCGATGGACTTGTAGGCATCCTGCAGCTCGACATACTTACCGACCAGAGCGATCGTCACTTCTTCCTTAGCCTCTTCACGAAGGGCAAGGAAGTGCTTCCACTGCTTCAGCTCAGGTGCAGCCCCTGGAGTCAGTCCGCTCTTCTTGAGGACGATCTCATCGAGGTGCTGCTCGCCGAGAGCAAGGGGGACTTGATAAATCGTGGGGACATCGACACTCTGCACGACGGACTCTGCCGAGACATTACAGAAGAGCGCCACCTTCCGAAGGATATCAGCGCTAAGGCTGTGCTCCGTGCGAAGGACGAGGATATCGGGCTGGATACCGACCTCCTGTAGCTGCTTGACGGAGTGCTGGGTAGGCTTGGTCTTCACCTCACCTGCAGCAGCGATATAGGGGACATAAGTCAGATGGACGCAGAGGCAGTTCTGCCCCAGCTCCCACTTGAGCTGACGTACGCTCTCTAGGAAGGGAAGGGACTCAATATCCCCGACGGTACCACCGATCTCGGTGATGACGAAGTCATACTGCTTCTTCAGACCAAGGAGCTTGACATTGCGCTTGATCTCATCAGTGATATGGGGGATGACCTGCACGGTCTTGCCAAGGTAGTCGCCCTTGCGCTCCTTGCGGATGACATTCTGGTAGATGCGTCCCGTAGTGATGTTGTTAGCTCGGGAAGTAGCGATATCGAGGAAGCGCTCATAGTGGCCGAGGTCAAGGTCGGCTTCGTGACCATCATCCGTGACATAGCATTCGCCATGTTCGTAGGGGTTTAGCGTGCCTGGGTCGATGTTGATGTAGGGGTCGAACTTCTGAATCGTGACGCTGTAGCCACGTGCTTGGAGGAGTTTCCCAAGGGAGGCTGCCACGATCCCCTTTCCCAAGGAGGAGACTACGCCCCCTGTGACGAAGATGTACTTTGTTTCCACTATTCGCTTAATGTCTTATAGATCGGTAAAGGCTTGGTAGGATGGAGCATCCCTAAGGGGCAGACGCTGATAACGCTCAATACCCCACCCAAGTTACACGACAAAGATACATTTTTTGATCGCTACATTCGCCCTAGGGTCCACCCAGACAACCCCCAAGAAAAGTATAGGCGACCGAGCGAGGCTCTACAGCGGGCTAAATAAGCCTCCAGAATACCCCCTCAAAAAACCTACTGTAGGTCGTCTCAACGACCCACGGTAGGTCGCATCGACGACCTACTGTAGGTTTTTTCGGCGACCTACCGTGGGTCGCTCTGAGGGGCTATGAGAGACGGCTTGGGAGGGGGCTATTCAAATAGTCAAAGATTAGCTACCTTTACCTCGGTAATCTAGATGCAGGTAGCCTCAATCCACTCCCTACCCAGACTCCATAAACTAAGTGTACGAGCTCTACCCCATCTGGCCTTTTCATACATCACACACATAAGCACATTATGAAACGATTCCAACACTATCTCCTCAGCCTCCTGGCCCTGACGATCGGGCTCGCTAGCTGTAGCAAGGACAAGGAGTACCAACGTGTGATCCCCTCCGATGCTTCCTTCGTCGTCTCTGTCCAGCTTCAAGACCTGATCAAGAAGGCTGACTTTGACTCCAAGGCAAACAAAAATCTACGTGAGAAGCTCTACTCTAGCTTGGGCTCCACAGACGAGGAGGAGAAGTTCTACAAGGAAACTTTCGATTCACCCGACAAGACTGGGCTCGACCTATCCAGTCCTCTCTATGGCTTCTCTGCACCCGAAGTCAAGTGGGCCATGGTGGCCCGAGTCAAGGACGAAGGCGATGTCAAGACCTTCCTCACCAAGCTCCACAGCTTCGATGAGGAGTCTAAGCCCGAGATCAAGGAAGAAGATGGCATCTACTTCAGCGTCAGCCCCAACTCTACTGAAGCACATACTGAGCGCTATGAGCCAGATCCCGACCTTCCCGAGGAGCTCCAAGACACCACGACCTACGAAGTCCCTGCCGACATCAGCATCTGTGCTTTCAACAAAAAGGCCTTCATCGCCCTCTACACCGACGAAGGGAGCATCGCTGATGCCAAGAAGCACATCAAGGAGTATCTGACCCAGAGCGAAGAGAAGAGCTTCGTCCGTACGGCCTCCTTCAAGGAGCTTGAGGCTCAGAAGGGAGATATCCGGATCTTCTTCTCCCCCGCTCGCCTAGCACAGAACGACGGGGTCTCTACCCCTCCTCTCCTGCAAGCTCTAGGCAAGAACCTACGATTTGGCAAGATCGACATGGAGAAGATCAGCGCCATCGCTTCCATTTCCTTCGAGAAGGGCGAGATCGCTGGTAGAATGGTCTACACCTCCGAAGACAAGGATCAACTCAAGTACCTAAAGGAGCTCTCAGAGAAGGTCTCTCCAGATGTGATCTCAGGAGCGCTCACCAAGTACCTCCCCGCTCAAGCCTATCTGACAGCAGGAGCTAACATTGACCTACAAGCTGTACTCAACCACTACAGCTCCAACTCCGAATTCGCTAAGATCCTCGAAGAGATCAAGACCGAAGGGATCGACCTAGCAGCTATCGTCACGACCCTAGGTAGAGAGTCAGCCTGCTCCTTCTCCAAGGTTGATGTTGCAGGGGATGACTATGGATTTGTGGCCTACCTCCAGACGAAGGACGCTTCACTAGTAGACCTCGTCTTCCGCAAGATCAGCGAAGCCGTAAAGAAGGAAGAAGCTGCAGGTGGCGAACATTCTTCGACGAAGCTCGTAGACGAAGGCAACCACTGCTATGCTGTCTCTAGAACATTCTATCCACCCCTCTACTTCGGGTATCGTGATGGAGTGAGCTACTTCACGATCAGCGAGAAGACTAAGAAGGAAGTCCTCCAGCCTGTAAGCGAAGACTTCAGCAAGCACCGAGACTATGCTCAGCTCAAGGGGACGCATGCCTTCTTCCTCATAGACTTCAAGACGATCTTCAGCACCTCTCCTACTCAGGATATGATCCAGATGTTCGTCGGCGAAGATCGGATGAAGGAGCTCCGGAAGCTCCAGAGCCTCTCCTTCACGTCCAATGGTATTGATACCGAACTTCATCTCAAGATGGACACCAAGGACAATGCCCTCAAGGCCATCCTTGGTATCATGAGTGCTATTGACTAGCACCCACCTCACACCTCGGCTTCTCCAGCACGAGGGACTGACAGCCTCCACTATATCGCCTCGGCATAGTGGGGGCTGTCTGTCTTAGCCCCCGATGGTCGGAATAGTTTGTGTACCTTTGCGCCACTGTGCAAGGGATTTGTACAGCGCCTTCACTCAGATCCTTTTTACCCTCTATTCTACCACGCGATGCAAGCAACCTCTACCTACTCTCCTCGCGTCTGGGGCTGGTTTGGTCTAAGCCCGCTCCTTGTCTTCCTGCTGACTTACCTCGTGACCTCCATCGTGTCGGGGGACTTCTACCGCATGCCCATCACTGTTGCCTTTGCAGTAGCTTCGGCCTTCGCAATTGGGATCACCCGTGGTGTGAAGCTCGAGGATCGCATACGACAGTTCTCCCGTGGCGCAGCGGATCACAACATCCTCTTGATGATCTGGATCTTCATCCTAGCAGGAGCCTTCGCTACGGGTGCTAAGAGCATGGGTGCTATCGATGCTACGGTGAATGTGATCCTGAGTCTACTCCCTTCGAGCTTCTTGCTCCCAGGTCTCTTCATCGCTGCCTGCTTCATCTCACTCTCCATCGGGACAAGCGTCGGGACGGTAGTGGCTCTAGTACCCATTGCCCTAGGTATAGGAGAGAGTATCGGACTACCCGCAGCCTACATCACAGCGGTGATCACGGGGGGAGCCTTCTTCGGGGACAACCTTTCGTTCATATCAGATACTACCATAGCTGCTACCCGTACACAGGGTTGTAGCATGCGAGATAAGTTCAGAGTCAATATCCTCATCGTCCTGCCAGCTGCCCTCATCGCTCTGGGCATCTACCTTTATCAAGGGCTCAACTTACCGAGTGAGATCAACCATCAGACGGGTGACTTCCTCCTCATGCTCCCCTACCTACTGGTCATCATCTGCGCTATCGCTGGGATCAATGTGCTCCTCGTGCTTCTGATCGGCATCCTCTCCTGTGGCATCGTCGGTATCAGTACGGGGGTACTCCCCATATGGGACTGGGTGGGTTCACTTGGCTCGGGCATCACGGGAATGGGCGAACTGATCATCGTCACACTCCTAGCGGGCGGTATGCTGGAGCTCATCCGCTTCAACGGCGGGATCAACTATCTCCTTCGTCACCTCTCCCGAGGGATCAATGGTAAGCGTGGTGCCGAACTAACCATTGCAGCCCTCGTCTCCATCGCCAACCTCTGTACCGCCAATAACACCATCGCCATCCTCACCACGGGGAAGGTCTCTCGTGAGATCACCGAGAAGTACGGCCTTGATCCACGTAAGACCGCCTCGATACTCGATACCTTCTCCTGCTTCATTCAGGGACTCATCCCCTATGGGGCACAGCTCCTTCTAGCCTCGAAGCTGGCAGGAGTCTCTCCCATAGATATCATCCCGAACCTCTACTACCCCTTCATCATGGGCTCCTGTGCCCTACTCTCGATCTTCTTACGCTATCCTCGTCGCTATTCCCGCTGATCCGCCATGTCCTTCATCGAGCTATACCCCATACCTTGGGGGCAAGAGCCCCCAGCACATCTACGACAGATCTATGAGGATGCCTTCCCTCCCGAAGAGCGTCGTCCGTGGGCACAGCTCTTCGGTCTAGAGCGCTGCGAACATGTAGCTCAGCTCATCCTCGCCGACAGTGAGGTCGTGGGCTTCGTCGTAGGCTGGGAGCTACCTTCGTCACATTACTTCGAGTACCTTGTCATTGATCCCAAGCGAAGAGGACAAGGCCTCGGCACTAAAGTACTCCAGCATCTCGGGAAGCTCTACGATGATGAATACCCCATCGTCCTCGAAGCCGAACCTGCGGGCTATTCACCGATGGCGGAGCGGCGCTTAGGCTTCTATGCTCGCTTTGGACTCACCATACAACCCTTCGCCTACCGCCAGCCACCCTATGGAGGAGACCTCCCTTGGGTCGATCTACACTTACTGGCTAATCGTTCCCTGCAGGAAGTAGACTTCCTCCGCATCCAACAGGAGATCCACCGCCAAGTCTATCGTATCCCTTCAGACAAGTAAAGTCTATCAGACAAGTAAAGCCCTATGAACAACTTCACCTTCCATAATCCCACCAAGCTCGTCTTCGGTAAAGACAGCATCCTAGAGCTCCCCAAGCTCCTCCCCTCCGATGCTAAGATCCTCCTCACCTTCGGCGGAGGTAGCGTCAAGCGTAATGGAGTCTACGAAGCAGTCATCAGTCAGCTCAGTGGCTTCCAGACCGTAGAGTTCTGGGGCATCGAACCTAACCCCAAGGTAGAGACCCTCCGCAAGGCTATTGCCCTTGGGAAGCAGGAGGGGGTCACCTTCGTCCTCGCTGTGGGCGGTGGGAGTGTCCTCGATGCCAGCAAGCTTATCGTCAATGCCATTCCTTCGGAGCATGACGCTTGGGACCTCGTACTACAAGGGGCCGACCGAAGCGTCCAGACCCTACCTCTAGGCACGGTACTAACGATCCCTGCTACGGGCTCAGAGATGAACCGTGGAGCCGTGATCTCCTGCGAAGCGACGCATGAGAAGTTCGGCTTCTACAATGAATATCCACGCTTCTCGATCCTTGATCCGAGCTATACTTATTCCCTACCCGACTACCAGCTAGCGTGCGGTATCGCCGATAGCTTCGTCCACGTCGTAGAGCAGTACCTCACCCGTGTCGGGGAGAGTCCTCTGATGGATCGCTGGGCAGAAGGCATCCTACTCACCCTCATCGAAGAGGCAGACAAGATCAAGGCTCAGCCTGCAGACTATGACGCACGTGCCACCTTCATGCTCTCAGCTACGATGGCACTCAATGGCTTCATCGCTATGGGCGTAACACAAGACTGGGCAACTCATCGCATCGGTCATGAGATCACGGCTCTCACGGGGCTAACGCATGGTCATACACTGGTCATCGTCCTACCCGCCCTTCTCAGAGAGCAAGCTAATAAGGGGAAGCATTCCAAGCTCCTGCAGTACGCCTCTCGTATCTGGGGACTCACCGAAGGCAGTAAGGACGAACGTATCACTCAGGCCATCGACAAGACAGAAGCTTTCTTCCGTTCGCTTGGTCTAGAGACCCGCTTCTCTGAGCGTGGCTTCGGAGATGACCTACGTGAAGAGATCGTCCGTCGCTTCCGTGAGCGAGGCACCCTCCTCGGTGAAGATCTAGATATCGATCACGAAGCTGTGGCACGCATCCTTGCTCGCTGCTAACCCTCCCTTATCATACGACTAAACCTCCTCTATGACCCTTGCTATCCTTGCCGTCTCACCCCAAGGGATCCAGACGGCTAAGCCTATCCTATCCAACTATCCCGATGCTCGCCTCTTCTCCACTCATCCTGGGGAAGGGGTCGAGCACATCGATCATATCCAGTCGTTCGTAGCAGAGCAGTTCACCGCTTTCGATGGGTGGATCTTCATCGGTGCTATGGGTATCTGTGTACGTAGCATCGCTCCACTGATCGGGCACAAGTACACCGATCCAGCGGTGATCAACATTGACAGCACGGGGCGCTTCGTCGTCTCCGTCCTCTCGGGGCACGTGGGTGGAGCCAACGAACTCACCCGTGATCTCGCTAGCCTCCTTGGGGCAGAAGCCGTCATCAGCACACAGACCGACAATACTGGTCTCTGGGCTCTTGACCTCTTCTCCCGTCGCTATGGCTGGCATACAGAGACGAATGCCCCCAGCCTCAACCAACCCATCGCTCGCTATACGAATAAGGAGCGTACCGCCCTCCTCCTTGAGGTTAAGGACAAGGGTACCTTCGAGCTAGAGCGCACCAAGGCGGAGCATGTCGATGTCTTCTATTCTAGAGAAGAACTTACGGCTCGCCTTGGGAACTATGCTCTCGTGCTCGTCGTATCTCCCCGACGCTTTGATGCTGGAGAGACACCTACCATCCAGTTCGTGCCCCGTGTCCTTGCTCTAGGTCTTGGCTGTCGCTACCAATGCGAGCCTACCGATATCCTCGAACATATCTTCTCGGAGATCCGCCACCTTGGCTTCTATCCCGAAGCCATTGGCAAGCTTACCACGATTGATCTAAAGAAGGATGAGCCTCTGCTCCATGAGCTAGCTCAGCGACTCGTCCTCACTCCTCAGATCTACACAGCAGATGAACTGAAGGATGTAGAAGTCCTCAGTCCTTCGCAAAAGGTCTTTGAAGTCACGGGGGTCTGGGGTGTAGCTGAGAGCACCTCCCGCTATGCAGCTGGACTCGGATCCATTGTCCTCCCCAAGCAGAAGGGCATGGTGCACCAAGGGAATGACTTCACCTTCGCTCTGGCAATTGAGCGCAGTGCCGAGCGCCGTGGTCACATCGAGATCATCGGAGCTGGCCCAGGTGATCCCGACCTCATCTCCATCCGTGGACGAGCCTTCCTAGAAGTAGCTGACCTCATCCTCTATGCCGGTAGCCTCGTGCCCAAGGCGCTGACCCTATGTGCTAAGTCTGGGGCTACGGTACGAAGCTCAGCGGATATGAATCTGGAGGAGCAGTTTGAGCTGATGAAGGAATTCTACGACAAGGGGCTTCTGGTAGCTCGCCTGCATACGGGTGACCCCTGCATCTATGGGGCTATTCAGGAGCAGATGGCCTTCTTCGACGAATATGGGATGAGCTACCACATCACCCCGGGGATCTCCTCCTTCCAAGCTGCGGCAGCCGAACTTCGGTCACAGTTCACCATCCCCGAGAAGACCCAGACGATCATCCTCACCCGAGGGGAAGGACGCACAGCCATGCCCGAGAAGGAGAAGCTCCACCTGCTTGCTCGTTCGCAGAGCACCATGTGCATCTTCCTAAGTGCAGGTATCGTGGATGATGTCCAGCAGCAGCTCCTTGAGCATTACCCTCCCGAGACTCCCGTGGCTGCATGCTATCATCTCACTTGGCCTGACCAGCGCATCTACCGAGGAGAGCTACGAGATCTGGCGAAGATCGTCAAGGAGCACAAGCTCACCCTCACGACGATGATCGTCGTCGGTGAAGCCATCGACAATCGCAAGGGGCTCTCCCGCCTCTATGCCGACGAGTTCAAGCATCTCTTCCGCCACTAATCTCCGTAAATAGAAAAGCGCCACCCCAAGTCGTTGGGGTGGCGCTTTTTCATTTACCTCTCTGCCGTCAAGGCCTGAGGGGCAGAGACTTCGTATGCCGTCTAGAGACTAGCCACGACGCTTCAGCTCGTCGCGGATCTCACGAAGGAGTTCGATATCCTCAGGCGTTGGAGCGGGCTCAGCGGGCTTAGCTTCTTCCTTCTTACGGAAGGAGTTCATCCCCTTAATGAGCAGGAAGATACAGAAGGCAATGATGAAGAAGTCCACGGTGGTCTGAACGAAGTTCCCCCAGTTCAGCTCAATAGCTTCCTTGATCGTCTCTCCAGCAGCATCTACTTCAGCTGGACGCAGGACAAACTTAGCATCCGTGAAGCTGCTCCCCGTGATGAGGCCGATAGGAGGCATGATGATGTCGTTAACCAGCGAGGAGACGATCTTACCAAAAGCACCGCCGATGATGATACCGACAGCCATATCCATTACATTGCCCTTGAGCGCAAAGTCCTTAAACTCTTGAATGAATTTTCCCATTGTGATGATTATTGAGCTAGTTAAACAAATTTTCTAGGCAAAGATAGTTATTTAGGAGTTTTTCACACTCAGGACGGCTATTTAGCTCCAAAAACGCCCATCTCCCGAAGAGAGTACTACCCTCCTTCGGATTGACCAAGAAGGGCTCTTCTCGAGCCCGAGAATGAGTGCTTATCAAGCCCCCTCCAAGATGCAGCTAAGACGACCTACCGTAGGTCGCTCTAGAAACCCACTGTGGGTCGCATCGACGACCTACTGTGGGTCGTCGATGCGACCCACAGTAGGTTTTGAAGATGCCCCTCAGTAGGAGGCGCAGAAAGGGCTCGGAGAACTAGTCCAGACTCAGGTTAGGAGACCTCTTCGGAGATCCTCTTCCAAGCCGTCGATCCTAGTGGTACTTGATGCCTCGGAGAAGATAGGCAAGGCAAAAGGGCTTACTGAAATATTTAAGTTATTCCTCCTACTCATAACCCGACCTGATTGCACTCCAAAGCAAGGCTATCCACACACTTCATTCAAAAGAGCCCCACTCAAACAAACAACTAATTACCAATAAATTAAACAAGACTCACGCTCCTGCACTTCCTTGAGAGAAGAGCCCTATTTTGAGCTTCTTTTGAGATATATTGAGAAAACTAGGCTTATCTGGAGAGTATTGCTATCTTTGCTTCATAGACATACAAACTAAGCACAAGCTTCAAACAAGAGAGTACAACACTCAACTATATCATCCAAATAATAACATCGCAAAGAACTATGAACGACTCCGCTATCTTCACTCTGATTGAAGAGGAACGCCAACGACAACTCAAGGGGATTGAGCTCATTGCCTCTGAGAACTTTGTCAGTGAAGAAGTCATGAAGGCTATGGGTAGCTGCATGACCAATAAGTATGCTGAAGGCTATCCTGGCAAGCGCTACTATGGTGGCTGCGAAGTGGTAGATAAGTCCGAGCAACTAGCTATCGACCGCATCAAGCAGCTCTTCGGTGCTGAGTGGGCCAACGTACAGCCCCACTCTGGAGCCCAAGCAAACATGGCCGTGCTCCTAGCCTGCCTCAACCCAGGCGACACCTTCATGGGGCTGAACCTCGCTCACGGGGGACACCTCTCCCACGGCTCTGCTGTCAATAGCTCAGGGATCCTCTACCACGCTATCGACTACAATGTACGTGAGGATACGGGTCGTGTAGACTATGACCAGATGGAGCAGCGTGCTCTAGAGCACAAGCCCAAACTCATCATCGCTGGGGGCTCCGCTTACTCACGCGAATGGGACTACAAGCGCATTCGTGAGATCGCAGACAAGATCGGTGCTATCTTCCTCGTCGATATGGCTCACCCCGCTGGGCTGATCGCTGCTGGGCTCCTCGAGAACCCCGTGAAGTATGCACACATCGTCACCTCGACGACGCACAAGACGCTTCGTGGTCCTCGTGGGGGGATCATCCTCATGGGTAAGGACTTCGACAATCCTTGGGGTAAGACTACACCTAAGGGCGAGATCAAGAAGATGTCTGCCCTCCTCGACTCTGCTGTCTTCCCAGGGGTGCAGGGCGGTCCACTAGAGCACGTCATCGCTGCTAAGGCTGTTGCCTTCTACGAAGCTCTACAGCCTTCCTTCAAGGAATATGGTCTTCAGGTCAAGAAGAACGCTCAGGCTATGGCCGAAGCCTTCGTCCGCCGTGGCTATGGAGTCGTCTCTGGCGGTACGGACAACCACTGCATGCTCATCGACCTACGTGGTAAGTTCCCCGAACTGACTGGGAAGGTAGCAGAGAAGGCCCTTGTAGCTGCAGACATCACGGTCAATAAGAACATGGTGCCCTTCGATAGCCGCTCTGCTTTCCAGACCTCTGGTATTCGTGTCGGTACGCCTGCTATCACCACTCGTGGTGTCAAGGAAGACAAGATGGAGTACATCGTCTCCCTCATCGACCGTGTCCTCTCTGCCCCCGAAGACGAAGCAGTCATCGCTGCTGTCCGCAAGGAGGTCAACGAGATGATGGCTGGCTATCCTATCTTCGCTTGGTAGACCCTACTGATCCGGTTAGCTTAGTGCTGTCAGCACACTAATCTGAGTAAAATAAGTAGCCCGAGGCTCTTGCCCCGAAGCAGTATCGACTGCTGGGGCGAGCCTCGGGCTATCTGTTTTATCCATATATTTGTATTATGTGCTGTATCTGAGAGTTATTTACTCAGAACTCTACCAGCATCTGTCACATCAATCCAATAGACTTTATGAAGAAGTTATTTACACGAATGGCCTGTGCGCTAGCTCTCTGTATCGGAGGGGCTACAGCTCTGTCCGCTAGTGCTACCTTCAAGGTATCCACCTTCACCCCTTCATACAACGAGGGGATCAACATCATCCCTCGTCCTAAGCAGCTCAAACTGCGCAAGGAGACAGGCTTCGCTCTCGTGGCTACGACCCCCGTCATCGCCTCGGGAGATTCAGCTCTGACGATCGCCCGCTTCTTCACCGAGAAGATCAACCGCTCCACAGGCTTCACCCTCCGAGCCGTACAGGGGAGCAAGGCAGTGCAGAGAGGTATCTTCGTCCGCATCGATCCTAAGCTAGCCCTCGGCGACGAAGGATATACACTCCACTCCTCCAAGCTTGGTATCGAGATCGTCGGTCGCACAGCGAAGGCCCTCTTCTGGGGCTTCCAGAGCTTGATGCAGCTCCTCCCTGCCGAGGTAGAGGCTTCACACCAGATCCTCGGTGCCTGTCTATACGAAATCCCAGCCCTAAGCATTCAGGACGAGCCCGCCTTCGAGTACCGTGGGGTGATGGTCGACGTATGTCGCCACTTCCTCACCGTCGAGGAGATGAAGAAGCATATCGACATCATCTCCATGTTCAAGATCAACAAGCTCCACTGGCACCTCACCGAAGACCAAGGCTGGCGCATCGAGATCAAGAAGTACCCTCGCCTTACCGAGGTCGGGGCTTGGCGTACCGAAGGGGATGGCAGTCGCTATGGAGGCTTCTATACGCAGGATCAGGTTCGTGAGATCGTACGCTATGCTCAGGATCGCTTCGTGACGATCATCCCTGAGATCGAGATGCCAGGTCATGGTATGGGTGCTATCGCCTCTTACCCCGAACTCACTTGCTTCCCCGATCGCCGCAAGTACAGCGTGCGTAATATCTGGGGGGTCGAAGATGATGTCTATTGTGCAGGTAAGGAATCGACCTTCGAGTTCATCCAGAATGTGCTCAACGAAGTCGTCCCCCTCTTCCCTGGCGAATACTTCCACATCGGTGGGGACGAATGTCCCAAGGACCGCTGGAAGGAATGCCCCAACTGTCAGAAGCGCATCAAGGCCGAAGGGCTCAAGGATGAACACGAGCTCCAGAGCTACGTCATCCGTCGTGCGGAGAAGATGCTCGCAGCTCACGGCAAGAAGCTCATTGGCTGGGATGAAATCCTTGAGGGAGGTCTTGCTCCCACTGCTACGGTCATGAGTTGGCGTGGCGAAGATGGAGGTATCCAGTCGGCTAATATGGGACATGATGTGATCATGACCCCTGGTAGCGGAGGCCTATATATCGACCATTACCAAGGCGACCCCAAGATCGAGCCCGTAGCTATCTGCTGCTATGCTCCTCTGGAGAAGGTCTACAACTACAATCCCATCCCCGAGGCCATTGCCCCAGACAAGCGCCACCACATCAAGGGAGCACAGACCAACCTTTGGGCAGAATATCTCTACACTACAGAGATCATGCAGTACCGTGCCTTCCCTCGTGAGATCGCTCTAGCCGAAGCCGTCTGGTCACCCATCTCTCATCGTGACTTCAAGGACTTCACCCGTCGTCTAGACAATGCGTATGTGCGCCTAGACATGCATGGCGCTAACTACCACATTCCTCAGCCTGAGCAACCCCTACCTAACGTAGATCCCAAGGAAAGCTATGAGAAGACGGTAGCTTCGCTGAACTTCATCGCCTTCACCGACAGCACAGAGCTGGAGCTCACCTCCAGTCGTCCTATCCGCATCGTCTATACACGTGACGGTCGCCTCCCCAACCTCCACTCAGAGACGTACAAGAAGCCACTCAAGGTCACTAAGAGTGAAGTCATCCGTGTAGCTTCTATTCTCCCCTCGGGGAAGACAAGCCCAGTGCGTGATATCACCTTCGAGAAGCAGACCTTTGCCCCTGCCGTCGAGATAGCTAATCTGACTCCTGGCCTTCGCACTAAGACCTCTATTGGGAACTATTACCAAGCTTCGGATCTATTCGGTGTGATGAACTGGACCGAGGGTGTAGCTAAGCGTCCACAGGATCTTCGCCCCGATGTCGTCAAGAACCACATGGATGAGATCAAGCCCAAGGCCGTCATCGGTGAAGGGTATGTGAAGATCCCTGCTGATGGTGTCTACGTCTTCTCTACGGATCTAGACCAACTCTATATCGATGGTAAGCTCCTCGTGGATAATAGTGGTGAAGTGGCTAAGTTCAGCCGCCGTGACAAGAGCGTAGCACTCAAGGCTGGGTGGCACAAGATCCGCCTCATCTTCATCGGTGCTGTACGTGGTGGCTTCCCCACCTATTGGGATGGAGCTGCCGTTGCCTACCGCAATATCAAGGACAACAAGTTCACAAACATCACCGAAGAGATGCTCGCCCATTAAGGCATCTTCGGATAGGCTATCCTCCCCTGAGAGCAGAGCCCCTACTTGCCCGATTGCTATGCAACGGCAAGTAGGGGCTCTTATTATCTCTTCTCATTTGTTTTTTTCATCAATATTTATTACATACCTTCGTAAAAAGAAGTCAAGATCATCCCTAACACTAAGCTCACGATGAAGGCGCTTTACAGCAGTATTTCAAGGCAGGGAGTTCTGATCGTCACTGATGGCCGTGCCGACAGATACTCCTTAATCGGAGGGCTTCCTATGCCCCCTCCCTTGGGGGCGATGAGTGATCCTATTTTTGTCTAATCGAATTACGGTGATGCTGACTGGAGCCCTTTGTTCCATTCGGTGTCCTTTTTGTTTTACCTAGTTATCCCAATTTAAGTTTGAAGAGTATGAAGATTAAGAACACTATTCCTCTACTTATCACATCCCTATTATTAATCTCTTCCTGCAAAACGGATGATAAAGAGCCCGTCCGAAAGAATCCTAATGAGGAGACTTCCATCACGATAGACATCGAAGGCAAGGTAGAGGAACAAAACGAAGGGCGCTACATCCACCTGCAGAATGAAAGGGATGCAGATGGTCGTGTCTATCGTGTCAAAGCTAATTTCACCCCTGGTGAAGCAGTCCCAGCTGTCGCCTACATCTACAATGATAGGACTGGGGACTACATCGCCACAAACATCACACTAAGGACGGACCTGCGATCAGGGAAGCGACTCACTACGCATGGCCGCGTAAATGCAGCACCCGGCAAGACGTACAACAAACTATCCATCTACATTGGGCTCACGCTACCCTCGGGGAGCACACGAGCTGAAGATGCTACATTCACTTGTGGGAGCCATACCTACAGCCAGTCTGACCTAGAGCTGAATAAGGAAGTCATCCTAGTCAGCGAGGGGAATGATCTGAAGAAGCTCGCAGGTAGCAAGTCTGATGCCTCAGCTATGGACCTCAAGTTCACACTCGCTGGAGTCTTCTTCATGGCTAAGATCCAGAATAAGTCTGGAGCTAAGCAGAAAATAGGAGCGATCCAACTCCATGGGTTCGGAGCAGGTGGCGTAAAGGTTGCGCCCCCCACGTCTACCCAGAAAGCACCACGTCTTGTAGCCATCCAGACTCTAGCAGATCAGGATTACACGAACTATCAGCTACAGGATGCGATCGAACTCGAAAATGGAGCGACAGCCATGTACCGAGACCAAGTCGGTCCTTTCGTACGCAGATTTGCCATCTACGCTCCACTTACAGGTAAGGGATGGCTCGAAGCTCGAGCACAACAAGGCAACCAGTTCATGCCACTTGATGGTGTCCGTATGCAATACAACACCCCTAGGCCTCAGACCATGACTGCTGTCCTACGAGGAACAACGATCTGCCTCCTGAAAAGCAATTAGACATCCATCTAAATACACACGAACATGGAAGTGATCGATAAGCAGGAGCTATACCAAGCACCCGAAGTTGAATACTTGGAATTTCACCGCTCCAAGGATTTACTCATAAGCTTCTCTATCGAGGGTAATATCGTGAATCCTCAAGATGGAGGTAACTGGTAGGACCTCCAGTCACTTATCTGGGCGAAGCTAGTCGCTAGCGAAGCTCTCCATACGAAGGTAGCCCACCATGATCCGAGGATCATGGTGGGCTATTCATTATATAGTAAGTGACCTAGACCGATGTATCAGGAATGGAGAGGACTACCATAAGGAACAAGGAGTTAGTCCTCTAGTTATCCGAAAGACCTATTATAGGGCATAAGAATGACCCATGATGGGTAACAACAGCGACCCATGATGGGTAACAAGGGCGACCCATGATGGGTGACAACCATGACCCATAATGGGTCGCAAAAGGGACCTAACATAGGTTACTTTTTATTACTATGCTACAGCACACACCAAGCCATGGTGCATTCCTCCCACTTGGCTAAAAGCCTCTGGCTCGGATAGAATGTGCCTTCTCGGCACCACTCCATGATACCAGCTCTCCATCCCCCACAGGCGACAGCAGAAGTTCGCTCCGAAGAGGAAGTCTCCCCTTCCGACAGTCTTCGTCTTAGAAGCCCTCCCAACAATCTGCATCAGCTCTGATGTAAACTACCCGATTACGTCAAGGAATGGTTAACTTTGTACATACTAACAATCCAAGATTCTAATGGCTTTCATACAGACAGTACGAGGCATCGAGCCTCAGATCGGAGAGGACTGCTTCCTCGCCGTCAATGCAACCGTCGTCGGTGATGTCGTCCTAGGGAAGGGCTGCAGCGTGTGGTTCAACACCGTCCTCCGTGGAGATGTCAACTCCATCCGCATCGGCAATAATGTCAATATCCAGGACGGCTCTGTCCTGCACACCCTCTACCAGAAGTCGACCATCGAGATCGGGGACAATGTCTCCGTCGGGCACAATGTCACCCTCCACGGCTGCCATATCCGTGACTACGCCCTCATCGGCATGGGTTCGACCGTCATGGATGATGCTCTGGTAGGCGAAGGAGCTATCGTAGCCGCGGGATCGGTGGTCCTAGCCAAGACGGTCATCGAGCCCTATAGCCTATGGGCGGGGGTGCCTGCTAAGTTCATCAAGAAGGTATCCCCTGAGCAGAGCAAGGAGCTCAACGAACGTATTGCCAACAACTATCAGATGTACGCTTCTTGGTTCGACAAGGAGCAGAACCCATAATTCTCCTCACCTATCACCTACACGCTATGCGATCCATCCTAACGACCTCCTTAGCCCTCAGCCTCCTCTTCGGAGGGCTATCCTCGGGGCTCTACGCTCAGAGCTCGAAGGACGGGGCTATCACGCCTAAGTTCCTCGAAGAGCTTCGCCGCAGTGAACCTACCACTCCTACGGAGAAGGCCCTACACAACGCCATCGCCGTCCAGGGTATGCGTGACTTCTTCGTCAACAACCAGCGTCCTCAGACCATCGACGACACCTTCTCGGTAGAAGTCCAGAGCTCAGGGATCACCGACCAGAAGCAGAGTGGACGCTGCTGGCTCTTCACGGGACTCAATGTCCTTCGTGCTCAGCTGATGACTCGGGAGAAGTCAGGTACCTTCTTCTTCTCGCAGAACTATTCCTTCTTCTGGGACCAGCTAGAGAAGGCGAACCTCTTCCTCGAAGGGATCATCGAGACACGCAAGCTCGCTGTCGATGACAAGAAGGTAGTATGGCTCTTCCAGAATCCTATTGGTGACGGAGGTCAGTTCACCGGTATCTCGGACAACCTCATCAAGTATGGTGTCGTCCCCGCCGAAGTGATGCCCGAGACCCACTCGAGCAATGACACGAAGCTGATGGGCAAGATGATCGCGCGCACGCTACGCCAGTCGGGGATCAAGATCCGCAAGGCGGCTGCTAAGGGAGAGTCCCTCACCCAGCTCCGCAAGTACAAAGAGACTTGCCTCAAGCAGGTCTATCGTCTCCTGAGCCTCAACCTCGGCGTGCCCCCGACCTCCTTCTCCTACACCCTGAAGGATAAGGATGGCAAGGCGATCTCCACCGAGACCTATACGCCTCAGTCCTTCTACGAGCGCTTTGTCGGCGTAGACCTACGTGATCAGTTCGTCATGCTGATGAATGACCCCTCTCGTCCCTTCTACAAGGTCTATGAGATCGAGTACGACCGTCATGCTTACGATGGCAAGAACTGGACCTACGTCAATCTTCCCATGGACGAGATCAAGCAGATGGCTATCGCTTCGCTCAAGGACAATACGATGATGTACTACTCTTGCGACGTAGGTCGTGAGCTGAACAGCTCTAAGGGCATCGCAGCGCTGGACAACTATGACTACGCTTCGCTCCTCGGCTATCCCTTCGATATGGACAAGGCTGAGCGCATCCAGACCTTCGATAGTGGCTCGACGCACGCCATGACCCTCAAGGCTGTCGACCTCGATGCCTCGGGTAAGCCCGTGAAGTGGAAGGTAGAGAATAGCTGGGGTGAGAAGTCGGGGGTCAAGGGCCATATCATCATGACTGATGCGTGGTTCGATGCCTACACCTTCCGTCTCGTAGTGAATAAGAAGTACACTACGCAGAAGGTGCTTGACCTCTTGAAGACGAAGCCCGTACAGCTCCCCGCTTGGGACCCCATGTTCGCTCCTGATGCTCCCTAAGCCGAGCGACACAGAGCACAAATAACAAGAAGAGCGTGACCCCAGGCATCCTCGCTTAGGTCACGCTCTCTTCGCTTTCTTATCCTTTTTGATTCGTTTACCTCATCATTCTTTTATGGCCACCCTAGACCATGCACAGCTCCCCGCCACGGGACGCTTATCCCTTGACCGTCTAACCCCTCACTTCCCTTGGGCACGATTCTATCACAACCAAGGCTATACCATGTCTTACCCCGAGATCGTCTTCGCCGGCGAAGATGCCTATGCGCTCTATACGCAGGTGACGAGCATCCTGATGATGGAGTCTTGGGAGAAGGGGAACTACCTAGAATACACACTCTCAGCTGTCTCTCCCGAAGACCCCATCCACTTCCGCCTCGAGGTAGCATTGACCCTCGATGCTGTACACGAGGCTTGGGAGACGATTCGTGTCTCCGCAGAGAAGCTACGTGAGTACTACCTCATCGCTGCTCTAGCCTATGTTCGCAAGGAAGGGTTGCTAGGCAAGCACTTCACCTGTGAGCGTACCTCGCCTACGAGCTACAACCTGACGCTCCAGAGCGAAGGCTAGTTCTCCTCTACTATCAAGAAAGGGGTAAGCTCCTCCCAGTAGCGAGGGAAGCTCTTGCTCACAACCTCGGGATGCTCCAGGAGCACAGTCCCCGCAGGTATCGTGAGGACGGAGAGCGCCATCGCTATACGGTGGTCTCCATGGGTAGCGAGGATCGGAGGGCATTCCATCGGCCTTATCCGAGGGTGAGCATCCCATGAGATCGAGTCTTCCCCAAGGGTAAGCTCTACACCGAGCTTAGCTAGCTCTGCCCGCAGAGCCTCTAAGCGATCCGACTCCTTGATACGTAGATGTGCTACGCCCGTGAGGGTGAAGGGTCTTCCCTGCCCTACAAGAGCAGTGACCAGAGCTGGCACTAAGTCGGGGCACTCGTGCATGGAGGCAGTGAAGGGAACTGTAGGATCTACATTCTCGATCCGCTGGAGGAGTACGCCCCGTTCGTTAGGTAGGGTCTTCACCCCAAGTTCCTTGAAGAAGGACACGAGATAGCCTGCATCCCCTTGTAGCGAAGGATAGCACAAGCCTGGGAGCTCCATAGTCGAGCCCAGAGGAAGGAGCGAGAGCCAGGCATAGGCATAGGATGCTCCACTCCAGTCGGCTTCATAGCCTCGATCAAGGGTAGATGTGCCTTGGCTATCCTCCCCCCTCTTACCTCGGTAGCAGAAGAGACCACTAGGCTCTTCTTCCCACACAAAGCCTTGCTCTTGGAGCAGGGCTTTTGTCATTAGAGCATAGGGACGAGAGGCGAGGCCATAGCGCCGAGTATCGACCTCGAAGCCTACGGGGAGCAGGGGGGCAAGGAGAAGAAGAGCGCTCAGATACTGCGAACTGGCAGAGGCATCCAGCTCACAGCCCTGCCAAGACAAGGTACTGGGCTCGATAAGTAGCGGGGGATAGCCTGCATGGTCTAGATAGGTGATCTTAGCCCCTTGGCTCCATAGCGCCTCCACCAGCGGGGCTATGGGTCGCTCATGCTGGCGACCCGTACCGAAGAGCCTCACGGGGCGCTGGGTCGTGACAGAGAGGTAAGCACAGACGAAGCGCATCGCCGTACCCGACTCCGACACACAGACCTCCTCCGCCCCCCCTTGGCAGGCAAGGAGGGCGGCATGTAGCGCTAAGATATCTTGTGGGGTACCTTCGGCAAAGGCTAAGGGTGGGAGCTTACCTCGAAGAGCATCGAGGAGGAGGGCTCTTGCCCAGAGGCTCTTGGAGGGAGGGAGCGTCCAGCGAAGGTGGAGGGGTGCTGTTTGCTCTCGGTAGGAGAGTCTAAGGGATGAAGAGGTCCTCACTGCTTCATCTAGAGAATAGAGGCGCAAGGAGCTCGGCGATCTGCTCTAGCGCAGGGCGATCGACCTCCTCCGTGAAGTCCGAGAGCTGATCACTATCTATATCGAGGACACCCACGATCTCTCCCTCGGTATTCCTCAAGGGGACGACGATCTCCGAGCGAGAAGAGGAGGAACAAGCGATATGCCCTGGGAAGGCATCTACATCGGGGACGACAAGGGTCTTCCCCGTCTGCCAGCTCGTACCACATACCCCTCGTCCCCGAGCGATGCGTGTACAAGCGATATCACCTTGGAAAGGTCCTAGCACCAGCTCTTCTCCCTCCACAAGGTAGAAGCCTACCCAGAAGAAGCCAAAGGCTTGGCGGAGTGCTGCCGCTGTATTGGCAAGATTAGCGATGAGGTTGGTCTCTCGACTCGTGAGACTCTTTAGTTGGGGATAGAGCTCGCGGTAGCGCTCTACTCGGGAGGTCGCTTGGAGGTGCAGTTGCTCTGCCATAGTCTTCTCTTCGTGATGGATGGTATCGGGTATATAGGCTATTCAAACTCCCGCTTCAGTTCGATACGGAAGGTAGTCCCTACACCTACTTCAGAATGCTTGACATAGATACGCCCTCCGTGGTATTGCTCTACGATCCGTCGAGCCAGTGAGAGACCTAGTCCCCAGCCTCGCTGACGGGTAGTGACACCTGGGCGGAAGATAGCCTTTTGCTTCCCCTTAGGGATCCCCTTCCCCGTATCGGTGATATCGACATAGACCCACTGCTCCTTGAGCAAATAGGAGAAGGTGATCTCTCCCTTGCCCGACATGGCATCGACAGCATTCTTGATTAGGTTCTCAAAGACCCATGCCATCAGGGGTTCACTAAGTCGTACGACAATGGCTTCTTCTTGTATAGGAGGGAGGATAAGCTTGATCTGCTCCGATATGCGAGGTTGCATATAGCGAACGGCCTTATCAAGCACCCGCTGCAGATCTTTAGGTTTGAGGTTCGGAGCAGATCCGATCTTCTGGAAGCGGTCGGCGATGACCCCGAGTCGCTCAATATCCTTCTCCATCTCGCTGGTGATGAACTCCTCTGTACCCATACTCTCCAGATACTCCTTCCAAGCCATAAGCGAAGAGGTAGGAGTACCCAGCTGGTGCGCTGTCTCTCGTGCCAAGCCTTCCCATATACGGTTCTGGTCGGACTTCTTGAGACTCACCAGAGCCACGATAGCCACCCCGAGGAAGAGGAGGAAGACAAAGAGCTGGATGTAGGGGAAGAGATGGAGCTGACGCAGGACATGGCTATCGGAATAATAGAGGTACTGCGGTTCGGCTAAGCCCTCCATCACGATGGGAGGATAGCCGTTGCGGAAGGAGGCTAGCTTCTGATAGAGATAGGCTTCTGCATCCTTCTTCGGCAGGTCGATATTCCTAAAGCTGATGATGCGTCCCTCTTGGTCGGTGATGATGGTAGGGATGGAGGGGTTCGACTCGAGGATGCGTGAGAGATAGATGAGCGTCGTGGAGATATCATTGGTGCTGGTAGCCTGGGTAGCATTCGCCCAGATCTCCATGTTCACACGCTCCTCTTCAGCCATCTTATTGATGAGCCTATCGGAAGCGACGAGGGAGATGACAATGATGAGGATGGAGAGGATGATGAGCCCCATACGGAAGTTGCTGTGGCGATTGAGCCACACTCCCACCTCATGGAACCACTGCGCTATGATCTTGCCGATACGCATCGTAGGACGGGCAGAACTAATACTTCAGGTGGTTAGCCTTCAGCACCTCCTCAGCGTAG
Organism: uncultured Porphyromonas sp.; assembly: GCF_938039215.1. Classification (GTDB taxonomy): domain Bacteria; phylum Bacteroidota; class Bacteroidia; order Bacteroidales; family Porphyromonadaceae; genus Porphyromonas. Next base: position 127,401 of record NZ_CALHVI010000056.1, read on the forward strand.
CGAGCGAAGGAAGCCAACCAATGGTCACCCCCGTAGTCTGAGCGGAAGATCTGACTCATCCCTTCGGCATACATCTCACTTGCCACACGTGCAAAGCGTGCCTTCAGGGGATGTCCCTTGGGGAGGTAACCCGAGATACGAGCCATGGACCAAGCACGGGTGAAGGATAGCCCCACCAGATGTACGATCGTGTAGTCGGTGAGGTCACTCACTACGGGCTTCTCACAGAGGCGAGTGATCCCAGCAGGTGTGAAGTAGGTGGCTAGCCAGCGTACATACTCTCGCTGAGGGAGTACTCGAGTCATGAGGTCTGCCACCATGAGCGTCGGAGAGAAGAAGTCTGTAGCATTGGGCTCCCATTCAGCAGGAGCTTTCTTATCTCCGAGGTGGAGCTGACGGGCTCTTTCGATAAGCGCTTGCTCCAGCTCTTGATCGCCACGAGCACGGGCATAGTCTAGGGCAAAGCCTAGAGCAAAGGCCGAATTGGAGTGCGTCCCGATGCGGTTGGGGTAGGTCATCTTGGGAAGGTAAGCCTTCCATTTCTCGACGATCTTATTCGAGAGGATATCTACGTGCTTGAGCCAAACCGAGGCCTTGCTACGAAGCTCTTGATCAGGGCTCTCGGTGGCGAGGAGGTGCAGCTGCTCGGAGAGTTTGAGGAGCCAAGCCCAGCCGTAGGTACGCTCATAGTTGCCCGAATGCTTCCTATCGAAGTAGGCCACTTCACCACGCATATTCTCCTCGGTGAAGTGCTGGTCGAAGGCCTGGATGATCGCCTCCCGAGAGGAGAGCTGAGGATAGGAGAAGAGCACCTCGGAGAGCATCCAATGGCTATGTACCGAGCTATGCCAGTCGTAGGAGCCATAGAAGGCGGGATGCAGCTCTCTGGGAGAGGAGTGTCGCACATCGAGGCTATCGAGGACGACGTGGCTCGTCTTATTGGGATACTCGACGAAGATATTCTTCAGGGGCATCTCGATGAGGCGAGAGAGCGTCTCACTCGTGACGGTCTGAGCGGAGGCTGTGACCGATGCGAAGAGTAGCCCCGAGAGGAATAGCCCTCTCTTGAGTACTTGGGAGTTCATCTGGGGAGATAGTTAAGCGGTGTGGTTGCGTTGGCCCTTAGGGAAGCCCTTGAAGCAGTGCCAATAGCGGAGCTTCATGACCCCAAGGAAGGCTTCTTTGAATATCGAAGTATTCATCTTCGACGTACCTAGGACTCGGTCTTCGAAGATGATGGGGATCTCCTTGATCTTGAAGCCAAGGCAATAGGCCGTGTACTTCATCTCGATCTGGAAGGCATAGCCCTTGAAGTGCACTTCAGACAAGACCATGCTCTCCAGCACACGGCGACGGTAGCAGACGAAGCCTGCTGTGGGGTCCATCACGGGCATGAAGGTGATGAGGCGTACGTAGAGCGAAGCCCCACGGCTCATCATGATGCGATCCATCGGCCAGTTCTTCACACCGCCCTCTCGGATATAGCGAGAGCCGATCGAGACATCTGCCCCATCCTTAGCACACGCCTTGTAGAGCTCAAGGAGCTTCATAGGTGGGTGGCTGAAGTCGCAGTCCATCTCGAAGATATACTCGTAGTCACGCTCGAGTGCCCACTGGAAGCCTGCGATGTAGGCCGTACCCAGTCCCTGTTTCCCCGAGCGCTCAAGTAGATGAACCTCCTCGGGATACTCTCGCTGCTTGTCTCGGACGATGGAGGCAGTCCCATCAGGAGAGCCGTCGTCGACGATCAGGAGGTGGAAGGGCTGAGGTAGCCCCATGACGGTATCGATCATCTGAGCGATGTTCTCACGCTCATTGTATGTCGGGATGATGACAATGCTATCGCTATTCATATGCTAATAAAGGCATCGGTGCTCTGCCATGCGAGAAACGCCCCCCAGATCAGGCACCTAAATGTAAGGCAAAGATACCAAGATTTGTCCACTACCCTAGGGAGAAAGTAGAGCTGATGTATAATAATTGAAAGAGCGTACCCTCAAGAGAGCGACCAGCGGTAGCGATGCTCCTGCTCAGGGTGAACTCCAGCCTGAGCCCCTGCGCATGAGGGCTGACTCTCGGAGCATGGGGTTTTCTTGCATCCATCCTAGGTCAAATAGAAGCCTTCTCCCACCTCTCTCTATGCGCCGTACGGAGGGGGCTAAAAACGACCTACGGTAGGTCGCCGAAAAAACCTACTGTGGGTCGTCTCGACGACCTACCGTGGGTCGGTACGCCGACCCACAGTAGGTTTCATTTGGATGCGTTCGGAGGGCCGTCGCAGGCAGTCAGAGCGAACGTATAGGAATGGGTGAGGCAGATTCAGATCGCTTCATCTATTTTTGCAGGTGAATATCCCTAGTCTTCCCTTGAGAAAAGGCAGGCTACTGGAGAAGTGTCATTCACCCCAATGAGCAAGCATCACACGAAATACAAAGGCCTCACAAGCACCGAAGTCGAAGAGAGCCGTAGGCAGTTCGGAGCCAATGAGCTCAGCCCTCGCCCTCGCCCCTCACGCTGGAAGCTCTTCCTCGAGAAGCTCTCCGACCCCATCATCGTGATCCTCATCATCGCTATGGGGCTCTCCCTCCTAGCTGCCTCCTACCAGTACTTCGTGACCCACGAAGACACGACGGGGGCAGGCTTCTTCGAGCCCATCGGTGTCTTCCTTGCGATCATACTCTCTACGGGCATTGCCTTCTACTTCGAGCTCAAGAGCGAACGGGAGTTTGCTCTCCTAAGCCAAGTCAGCGAAGAGACCCCCTACAAGGTACTGCGGGATGGAGACATCATCCGCATCCCTAAGCGGGAGCTCGTCGTCGGAGATATTCTCTTCCTCGAGACGGGCGAAGAGATCCCTGCTGATGCCCAGCTCCTCGAAGCCATAGCCCTCAGCGTGGACGAGTCGAGCTTGACGGGCGAACCGATGACTACCAAGAGCACCCGTAGCGAAGACCAAGACCCCGAAGCTACCTACCCTACTGACTATATCTGCCGAGGGACGACCATCCTCGAGGGACATGCAGTCTGCCGTATCGACCGCGTGGGCGATGCCACAGAGCAAGGGAAGATCTTCGAGGGAATACAGATAGATAGTTCGGTCGAGACTCCGCTGAATCGTCAGCTCGGGCGACTCTCACAGCTCATCACTCGGGTGAGCTATCTATTAGCCCTGCTCATTCTCCTTGGGAGCACGCTCGTCTATGCCCACGAAGGGGGCTTCTCCGGCTCTTGGGATGCGATCCTCTCCTTCTACCTCAGCAAGATCATGCTCGCCGTCACGGTCATCGTCGTAGCCGTACCCGAAGGCCTGCCGATGAGCGTCAGCCTGAGCCTAGCCTACAGCATGCGAAGTATGATGCGGAGTAATAACCTCGTTCGTCGCATGCACGCCTGTGAGACGATGGGGGCTGTCACCGTCATCTGCACCGACAAGACGGGGACGCTCACCGAGAATCGGATGCGTGTGGAGGACTTCTTCTCCGAGGAAGATGAGGACGGGGCTCTATCGCTCCTGCATGAAGCCATCGCCTCTAATACCACGGCCTTCATCAACGACCAAGACCCACAGCATCCCGAGGTGCTGGGCAATCCTACCGAGGGAGCTCTCCTGCTGTGGCTCACGGAGCGTGGGATTGACTACCTAGAGCACCGAGAGGCCGCCCCCATCCTCTCCCAACTTCCCTTTGCCACGGAGCGCAAGTACATGGCGACCGTAGTCGTCTCACGGGTACGATCGGGGAAGCAGATCCTCTACATCAAGGGTGCCCCCGAGATCCTCTTTGCTCATTGCTCCCTCTCCCCCGACAAGCTAGCTCGCTACGAGGCGCAATTCTCCACCTACCAGAGCCGAGCTATGCGCACCCTTGCCCTCGCCTATCGAGAGCTCGATGAGGGGAGTGACCTGAGCGACATCCCCACCCTATTAGAGGGAGGTCTCCAGCTCATCGGTATCTTCGGGATCATGGACCCCGTCCGCACGGAAGTACCCGAAGCCATCCGTCTCTGCCAGAGGGCAGGGATCACCGTCAAGATCATCACGGGAGACACCTCGGGCACAGCTAAGGAGATCGCTCGGCAGATCGGGCTGTGGGATACCAACACTTCGGATGAGGAGATCCTGACGGGAAGCCAATTCGCAGCCCTCTCCGACGAAGAGGCACTGGAGCGTATCTCTAGACTAAAGATCCTATCCCGAGCCCGTCCTATGGACAAGGAGCGTCTCGTTCGCTTGCTCCAGCAGCAGGGTGAGGTCGTAGCCGTGACGGGCGATGGGACGAACGATGCCCCCGCCCTTAGCCGTGCCCATGTCGGGCTCTCGATGGGTGATGGGACAGCCGTAGCGAAGGAGGCAAGCGACATCACCATCCTCGACAGCTCATTTGCTAGCATCGTGCGGGCCGTCCTCTGGGGGCGATCGCTGTACCTCAACATCCAGCGCTTCATCCTCTTCCAGATGACGATCAATGTCGTGGCCTGCCTGACGGTCCTCATCGGAGCCTTCCTCGGCAAGGAGTCGCCCCTCACAGTGACACAGATGCTCTGGGTCAATCTGATCATGGACACCTTCGCCTCTCTGGCGCTTGCCTCACTACCACCGAGCCCCCACCTCATGCAGGAGCCTCCACGGAAGCCCACAGCAGGGATCATCAGCCCCGCACTAGGGAGGCAGATCCTAGGCATCGGCCTACTCTTCGTCGTGGGACTCTTCGGACTGCTATCCTTCCTCCATAGCTATGACCTCGAGACGATGTGTTGGCTCTCTGGAGACGAACTCTCGGGTCGGGAGCTCTCGGTCTTCTTCACGAGCTTCGTCTTCCTCCAGCTGTGGAACATGGGCAATGCCAAAGCCTACCACTCAGGACGCAGTGCCTTCGCCTCCCTCGGGCGAGCGAAGAACTTCCTCATGATTTCGGGAGTCATACTCTTGGGGCAGATCGTTATCACTACCTTTGCTTACGATTTTTTCCAGATCGAGTCTCTCCCCCTTAGCTATTGGCTCATCCTACTCTTACTCACGAGTCCCGTACTCTGGATAGGTGAAGGGGTACGCCTCTTCTCCCGTCTGAGGAAGTCCTCAGCCCCAGAGCATCCTACAAGTTTATCGATCGAATGATACTTCGACCCTTAGCACGCTCGCTCAGCTCTATATTCATCCTCGCTAGTCTCCTCCTTGGCACAGCCTGCCGAGAGCAGGGAGGAGATCAAGGCGCTCTACCCCTGAGCACCACGATCGCTCCTGCGGCGAGCATGATCGCCTCCATAGGAGATAGCCTCGTCTCGGTGACGACCCTGCTCCCGCAGGGCAATAATCCCGAGAACTACGAGCCTACCCCACAGGCGATGCAGGCGCTTGCCTCAAGTCGTGCCTACTTCTATATGGGGGATCTAGGCTTCGAGCGTAGCTGGATCGAGCGTATCCAGAGCACACAGCCTCAGCTCCAGCTGGTACGCCTCGATCGGGGTCTGCCAGGTCATTCGCACAACCACGCCACGGTCTCCGAGGGCGAGGTTCATGATCCTCACTACTGGACGAGCCTCCGTGGTCTGAGAGGGATGAGCAAGGAGATCTACACTTCGCTGGCGAGACTAGACAGCACGCACTCGGCACACTATGCCCATCGCTATGGTCTCATGGAGCAGCGTCTCTCGGAGCTTGAAGGGAAGCTGAAGGAGCTACTTACCGACCTTCCCAGCCGAGCCTTCGTGATCTATCATCCCTCACTGAGCGAGTTCGCTGACGAGTGGGGGCTGGAGCAACTCGTCGTCGAGGAGGATGGCAAGGATCCGACACCCCAGCACATCGAGCGCATCATCCGCCGAGCTCAGGAGAGCGGTGTGCGTGTGGTCTTCATCCAGCAAGAGTTCGACTCCAAGCTCATCAAGAGCATTGCCTCGGAGCTCGGAGCAAAGACCGTCACCATCAACCCTCTGGATGGCGACTGGGAGAAGCAACTCCTCCTCATCGCTGAGGCTCTAAGAGGAGCTTCCCAAGCGCACTAGCACCACCCACTCCAAAACCATGCAGCAGATCATACAACTTCTGAATGCCACCATCGGCTACCCCGACAAGGTCGTCCTCGATCACCTCGACTGGGAGATCCACCGAGGAGAGCACTGGGCGATCACCGGACCTAATGGCTGTGGGAAGACGACGCTCATGCGCACGCTCCTCGGGCTCATCCCCCTACGCTCGGGCCAGCTCCGATGCTATGACACCCACGGCGAGCTAACTAATGAGCTCGTGACGAGCTACCTTCCACAGATCAACCAGATCGACCGTCATTTCCCTATCCACGTCTACGAAGTCATCGATTCGGGGCTACCTCATCAGCTCAAGGCTTCCACCGAGCGCAAGGAGAAGGTCCAGCATCTAGCCGAAGCTACGGGCATCGACCAGCTCCTGAGCCAGCCCATCGGGCGACTCAGCGGGGGCCAGCTACAGCGCACGCTACTGGCTCGTGCTCTAGCCTCAGACCCCGAACTACTGATCCTCGATGAGCCCCTAAGCTTCCTCGATAGATCCTACAAAGAGAGCTTCGAAGAGCTCCTAAGCACCGTCGTCCGCCCCGAGACTACGATCCTCATGGTCACCCATGATCTACAGCCCGGTGACCAAGAGCATTGGCAGGTACTCTCGCTTGGTCGTTTTTAAGCTCTCTGATGAAAGAACTCTTCACCCTTCTCCTCGGCCTGCTTCTCATCCTGCCCTCCGAACTGCTGGGGCAGACGAGTAGCGATACTCTCCCCGCACCCCAACCTCTCTCTCCTACGAAGCAAGCAAATAGGGCACTCACCCAAGGGCTCCTCGAAGCCTCGCCACTCATCGGGATAGGACTCCTTCAGAATCTACAGAACGAGACCATCAGAGAGCTCCGCTTTGGGTATGCTCCCCACTTCAGGAACCACTACGACGACTACCTTCAGTTCGCCCCTCTCGCCGTCCAGATCGGTATGCGCTTCGGGGGCATACAGGGTATCACCGAGTCCCCTTGGCAGATGCTTACGGCGGACGCAGTAGCCTCTGCCTCCGTGCTAGCGATCACCTCTGCGATCAAGTACACGGCACGCATCGAGCGACCCGATGGTTCGTCTCGCAACTCCTTCCCCTCGGGGCACACGACGATGGCCTTTGCCTCCGCTACGCTCCTCAACCTAGAGTATGCCGAGCGCTACCCATGGCTTCCAGCGGTAAGCTATGGAGCTGCCTCACTAGCGGGTGTAGGTCGTCTCCTCAACAATCGTCATTGGGTCGGTGATGTCGTCACGGGGGCAGGTCTTGGGATCCTCTGTGGTCATCTCGGCTACTGGGTATCCGATCGTCTCTTCGGGCGGACACAGCGCAAGACGCACTCCCATCTTGATGAAGCGCCACATGGCCTGCGTCTGTATGTACCGATCACCCTCAGCACAAGTCGTGTGCGGAGCAATGATGTGTGGCTCCTCCAAGGACGACACGCAGGGATCGGGCTCGAATATACCCCCGAGGGATGGCCTCTCCATCTGAAGGGTGCTCTAGCGCTCTCCCTCTACAAGGCGGAGCGAGCTGAGAAGCCCTCCCGCACGAGCCTAGACGAGCGTACCCTACAGCTAAGCCTCGGTGCTGGACGTGACTTCCAGCTCTGGCAGGGCTTCCACTTGAACGTCTCCGCTCATGGTGCACTACGCCTCGCTCTTGGGAAGGGCACCCAGAGCTCCTCTCCCGCCACGGAGGCCGAGCTAAGCCTCCCTCGCACCTCGCTGGGTCTAGGTCTAGAGGTCGCTCCCCACTGGCGTTTCACTCGTCGCATAGGTCTACGTCTCCCGCTGGGAGCCGATTATTTCCCTGCTCCGTCTCAGGTCACCGCCTTCGGAGCTCCTACCTCTAAGCTCAGTCCCATCTCGCTCCATGCAGGGACAGCACTAGAGATCTACTTATAGTCTTCCCACTATCTACTTTCACTCGTTCTAATCGTACAGCTTTATGTTTTGGTACTATCTCATGCCTGTGATCTTCGTGCTGGGCATACTCGGGATCGCCTTCGAGGAGCAGATCAAGATCAACAAGACCGCTACAGCCCTGCTGATGTGCGTACTGCTCTGGTCAATCCTGCTCATCGACACGAACCTCGCCTTAGTCACAGAGGGCTTCCAGACGTGGCTCAAAGCCGCCTCACAAGTCAGTCCCGACAATCTTGAGGCCTCGGACTATCTAGCCTTCAAGCTCAACCATCACCTCGGGGACGTATCCAGCACGCTCTTCTTCGTCCTCTGCTCGATGGTGCTCGTCAATACCATCGATAACTATGGGGGCTTCAAGTCCGTAGCAGAGATCGTAGTGACGGACAATAAGCGACAGCTCCTGTGGCGTGTTGCCCTGGCCTCGTTCTTCTTCTCGGCCTTCCTCGACAACCTTGCTGCCGCCATCGTCATCATCGCTGTCCTCCGCCGACTCGTACCAGACCAGACTGACCGAATGAAGTATGCCTGCCTCAGCATCATCGCTTGTAATGCTGGGGGCTCCTGGTCTCCTATCGGGGATGTCACGACCCTGCTCCTGTGGAACAGCAGTCGCATCACTCCCTACTACCAGATCTTCCACCTGGTCATCCCCGCCTTCTTCAATATGCTCGTGCCTACCCTGCTGGCACACTTCTTCCTCTTCAAGAAGGGCGCTAAGCTCCGTAAGCCTTCGGATGTCGAGGAGGACGAACTGACAAGCATCCTACCCTGGCATGCTCGCTTCATCGTCCTCGGGATGGGGATTGCTTCACTGATGCTCGTACCTATCTGGCAGACCTTCTTCGATGTCCCCGCCTTCATGGGGGTCATCTTCGGTCTGGTGATGGTCTGGATCTACACCGAACTGATGTTCTCTCAGCACAAGAAGCGCCTGCGTGAAGCCTCTAGCCTCAGGATGGCTGAGTTCCTCAACCACTCCGACCTGACGACGGTCTTCTACTTCCTCGGTATCTTGATGTCGGTAGCGGCACTTATCGAGGGCGGGCAGCTCCTAGTGGCAGCAGGTCATGTCTCCAAGCTCATACCCGACACGGGGATCCTAGCCCTACTCATCGGTGTCCTCTCCTCCATGCTGGACAACGTCGCCCTTGTAGCAGCCGTCCTCGGGATGTACCCCCTCGACACGACGGGAGCGATCACCCCCTTCATCGTCAATGGCTCCTTCTGGGTCTTCCTCGCCTACTGCGCCGTCACGGGCGGTAGCCTCTTGATCATCGGTTCGGCTACGGGGGTCACGGTGATGGGACTCGAAGGGATCAGCTTCGGCTATTATCTCAAGCGCTTCAGCCTACTTGCTCTCGCAGGCTACATCAGCGGAGCTATTATGTACCAGCTCCTCTCCTTCATCTTTTAGGATGAAGTGAAGCAAAGAGTTTGCTGAGCACTCCTACTCTTCACGGGGTCGGCTCCCGATAGAAGCCGACCCCGTAACTTTTGCACACCGAGTGGGCATGGATTTCTTCCCCGCTAGGTACCCATTCATGGCTCGCCAAGGTGACCCATTCATGGGGTACTCGAGCGACCCATGAATGGGTCACCTTGGCGAGGCATGTATGGGGCATCCTTTTCCCTACTCTTTTGCGTATCTTTGCGACACACTATTCCTAGGCGAGTAGCCCCACTGCAGGGCGCTTCTCGCCCCTCATCAACCATCCGTATGGCTTACTTAGAAGTAGACAACGTCACCAAGCGATACAGTGGTCACACCGCCCTCAACGGAGTATCACTGCAGGCTCATCAGGGACGTATCTTCGGGCTCTTAGGTCCCAACGGCGCAGGGAAAAGTTCCCTCATCCGCATCATCAACCGCATCACAGCTCCCGACTCGGGGGAAGTGCGTCTCGAGGGTCATCCGATCACCGAGAGCGACCTCAGTAGTATCGGCTATCTCCCCGAGGAGCGAGGGCTCTACCCCAAGATGATGGTAGGCGAGCAGGCCGTCTACCTTGCCCGCCTCAAGGGGCTTAGCAAGGCGGAGGCCGAGTGCCGTGTACGGCAGTGGTTCGAGCGTCTAGAGATCATGCCGTGGTGGAAGAAGCGTGTCGAGGAGCTCTCCAAGGGGATGCAGCAGAAGGTGCAGTTCATCACGACGGTACTCCACGAGCCCAAGCTCCTCATCTTCGACGAACCCTTCAGTGGCTTTGACCCCGTCAATGCCGAGCTCCTCAAGCGAGAGATCCTCGAGCTCAAAGCCCAAGGGACGACCCTCATCCTCTCGACACACAACATGCAGAGCGTCGAGGAGCTCTGTGACGACATCGCCCTCATCCATCACTCCGAGGTCGTACTATCGGGGCAGACCGAGGCGATCCGTCGTGCCCACGGAGCGCACACCGCCCGTCTCGTCTATGACGGGGCGATCGACCTCGACCTCCTCCATGGCCTCCAGATCCTAGAGCACTCCGAGACGGAGCATGGCGGCACCCTTCGCCTCCAGCTGAGCCCCGAGGAGACACTCTACTCGGTCATCCACCAGCTCCCCTCCTCGCTCCAGCTGCAGAGCATCGAGCAGGAATACCCATCGATGCACGACATTTTCCTCCATACTGTCCAAGATCCTTCGCTCCGCCATGAATAAGCTACCACTGGTCATCCAGCGCGAATTCCTCACGCGCATCCGCAAGCGCTCCTTCTGGGTAATGACCTTCGCCCTGCCCCTTCTGATGATCGGGATCTCGCTCCTGCCTATCTTCCTCTCCCAGATCGGAGAAGACAGGCAGCATGTAGCTATCCTTGACCACACGGGTCGCTATGCTGAGCTCTTCCACGACAGCGAAGGCTATAGCTTCGTGCGATCAACAGTCCCCCTTGACTCCCTCAAAAGTCAGGGCATCCAAGAGGAGATCACTGCCGTCCTGGAGATCCGAGATGATCTCAGCAAGGATCCCTCCGCCGTGAGCCTCTTCTCCTTCAAGCAGCTACCCAAGGGGCTTGAGGCGCATATCAATGAGGTGCTCTCTCGCTACCTCACCGAGGAGAAGATACGCTCCTACGACATCCCTCAGCTACAGGAGGCGATACAGCAGAGCCAAGTCCAGCTCCATGTGCCTACCTACAAGTGGAACGAGGACGGGGATCTCGACACCTCCTCCAGCGAGATCGCATCGCTCATCGGGATGGGCCTCACTTTCCTCAGCTATATATTCATCCTCACCTATGGGGGGTGGGTCCTACAGAGCGTGCAGGAGGAGAAAAAGAATCGTATCGTCGAGGTCATCGTCTCCTCCGTCCGTCCACGTGACTTGATGATGGGTAAGATCATCGGTATCGGTCTGGCGGGTCTCATCCAGATCACGATCTGGTTCGTACTCGTCCTCTCCGGACTACGCATAGCTGAGCAGTTCTTCCTCCCCGAGGGAGCTAGCGCCCAGCTTGCAGGAAGCCCCATGGGCGACCTCGGTATGATCCAGCTCATCTTCTCCACGCTCCACGGGGTCGACTTCGTAGAGATCCTCATCTTCTTCGTCCTCTTCTTCATCGGAGGCTACTTCTTCTTTGCTTCGATCCTAGCTGCGATGGGAGCTATGGCCTCGTCGGATGAGGAGATCCAGCAGATGATGCTCCCTCTAGTACTCCTGCTCGTCGTCGCTATGTATGCAGGTATCGGTAGTGCGAGCAATCCCGATGGGACACTTGCCTTCTGGGCTTCGGTCATCCCCTTGACCTCCCCCGTGGTGATGATGGTGCGCCTCCCCTTCGATGTCCCCCTCTGGCAGGAGCTTCTGAGCCTTGTCGTCCTCTATCTATCAGCCTTCGCCATGAGCGCCCTCGCTGGCAAGATTTACCGCACGGGGATCTTGATGTACGGCAAGAAGCCTTCCCTCAAGGAGCTCTGGCGATGGTTGAGCTACAAGTAACCCCTACAACCCTACCCTATGATCTACTTCGTATCCCTCGGCCCTGGTGATCCCGAGCTCATCACCCTCAAGGCACTACATACGCTCCAGAGAGCTGATCGCATCTATACCCCCGTCCCCACGACGAGCAAAGGCAGGCATACCTCCAAGGCCGCCGAGATGATGCGTTCACTCGGGATCCGTGAGGAGCAAATACAGCTCTATGACCTACCGATGAGCAAGGATCGGGACGGAGCACTCGAGGCTTATACTCTAGTAGCTGATGAGGTAGTCCGTCGCCAAGAGGCCGAACCCGAGGCCCTCTTGGTGATCGTCGCCGAAGGGGACTGTGGCTTCTACTCTTCCTCCGCCTACATAGGCGAGCACATCGAGGCACAAGGCTTCACGACCCATCAGCTCTGTGGTGTCCCTGCCTTCATCGCCTGCAATAGCCTGCTGGGAGGACAGCTCGTCCAGCTCGAGGAGCAGTGCACGGTCATCCCAGGCTCAGCCACCGAAGAGGAGTGGAGCCGAGCTTGGCAGAGTCCCCACACCATCGTCGTGATGAAGGGTTCGCTCTGTGAGGCGGAGATCAAAGAGGCCATCCAGCGATACCCCGAGCGAAGGTGGCACTACTTCGAGTTCGTCGGGATGCCGAAGGAATTTGTCACCTCCGACCCCAACGAGATCCAAGGACGAACCTTCCCCTACTTCTCGATCATCATCAGCAAGTGCCGATAGCACTTCCCTTCCATTACCCAAGCATCCCCTAGAGCCTCACTAAGAGCGCCTCTAGGGGATGCTTATTATATAGGAATACGAAGGAGGAAGGAGGTCTATAAGAGCCAATTGTACTATCTTTGTGGGCAGAAGCGTTTTCTGCTTGTAGGTCTTTACCTATAGGGAGCAGGGAGGATGATACGCCTGAGTGCACCATCCCACCCCGTCGCTCTAAGGTCCTTCCCACTCGGGGAAGATAGCCTGCCTAACCCCCAAAGAGACAGGATGAATAGACTCAAGAATTCCTACACTACACTCGCTGTAGTCGCCCTAGCTACCCTCATTAGCCTCCCACTCGACGCCACGAGACGAAGTACTACCGACTCAGAAGTCCTCGCCTCAGAGATACACACCGTAGCCCAAGACTTCACCTCCCTTGAAGTCGATCTCGCTGCCCCCGCACCAGCCCCCGCACCTAAGACATCTAAGCATAAGCGAGCTACGAGCCGAAAGAGCTCCAGCAAGCATCGCCGTGCGCACTCAAGACATACTTCCCGCCGTCGTAGCGGTGGCAATGGCTACACCTACGAGCGTATGGAAGTCGCAGAGTCCACCCCCTCCGTCATCAAGTCCGTCGTGGACCATGGACAGGAACTCCTTGGTCTGCGCTATCGCACCTCTGGAGTAGCAAAGTGGCCACTTGACTGCTCTGGCTTCGTCAGCTACATCTATTCCCTCGAAGGGATCAAGATCCCTCGCTCCTCTGGTGGGCTCTCTGTCTATGCCGACCGCATCAGTGATCCCCAACCAGGAGACCTGCTCTTCTTCAAGGGGCGCAATCGTAGCGCAAGCCGTGTCGGTCACGTAGCCCTAGTCATCAGCAACGAAGACGGCAATATCAAGATGATCCACAGTAGCAATAGCCGTGGGATCGTCATCGAAAGTCTCAAGGATAGCCAGTACTTCTCCTCTCGCTACCTCGGTGCAGGACGCTTGCCCGAAGTGAAGGAACATTGGCAGGACATCCCCACGACTCCTAGCTCCCTAGAATAGCCTCCCACTACATGCTCCAAGTAGATCAGCTCGCCAAGAGCTACGGGGATCGTCTGCTCTTCAGCGACATCACCTTTGGCATCGAGCGAGGACAGAAGATCGGACTCATCGCCCCCAATGGTTCGGGGAAGTCTACCCTACTCAAGATCCTCCTCAGCCAAGAAGAAGCCGATAGTGGTAGCGTCATCTATGAGCGAGATATTCGCCGAGCCTACCTCCCCCAGCTACCCGACCTTCCCGAAGAGGGGACCATCCTCGAAGCCTGCTTCAATCGCTTTGATCCCGTCGCTCAGCTTACCCTTCAGTGGGAGCAAGCTGTAGAGAAGGGAGATCACGAAGGCATGGAGCGTCTCCTCCCCGAGATGGAGGCACAGGGCGGATGGTCGTATGAGCAGCGTGCCAAGGAGATCCTCGGTGCTCTAGGCATCCAAGATCACCATCGTCCGATCACGCGCCTCTCTGGCGGTGAACGCAAGCGCATTGCTTTGGCGAGCACCTTGATCTCACAGCCTGATCTGCTCTTCCTCGATGAGCCTACCAACCATCTTGACCTCAAGAGTATCGAGTGGCTCGAGGGCTACCTTGCTCGCTCGACGATGGGGCTACTTCTCATCACCCATGACCGCTACTTCCTCGACCGAGTATGCAATGAGATCCTAGAGATCGACGGAGGGCAAGCCTACCGCTATCGGGGTAATTACGACTATTACCTCGCTAAGCGTCAAGAGCGCCACGAAGCAGAAGACCAAGCTCGTGAGCGTGCCCTCAACCTCTATCGCCGAGAACTCGAATGGATGCGCCGTCAGCCTCAAGCCCGTGGGACGAAAGCACAGTACCGCATTGATGCCTTCCACGAGCTAGAGAAGAAGACTGAGGCTCGCCAGCGCATCGAGCAGGTAGACCTCGGCGGAGCGAAAGGCGGCTACATCGGGAAGAAGATCTTCGAAGCAAAGCACGTCAGCAAGCGCTTTGGCGACAAGGTCATCCTCGAGGACTTCAACTATATCTTCGCCCGACATGACAAGGTCGGGATCATCGGAGAGAATGGGGTCGGGAAGACCACCTTCCTCCGCATGCTCCTCGGTGAAGTAGCTCCCGACAGTGGGAGCTTTGACATCGGCTCGACAGTACGCTTCGGCTACTACAGCCAGACAGCACCCGACTTCGACCCGAAGAAGCGTGTCATCGACATCGTCCAAGACATCGCAGACGACTTCGTCCTCCCTCAGGGCTCTAACGTCGAGCGTATCTCTGCCAGCCAGATCCTCACCCGCTTCCTCTTCCCTCCCGAGCGACAGTACACACCCGTGGAGAAGCTCAGCGGCGGTGAGCTCAGACGACTCTACCTCTGCACGATCTTAGTCACGAGTCCGAACTTCCTCATCCTCGACGAGCCTACCAACGATCTAGACATCCTCACCCTGCAAGCCCTTGAGGAATACCTCTCAGAGTTCGCAGGCTGTGTGCTGATCGTATCGCATGACCGCTTCTTCATGGACAAGGTCACGGAGCATCTCTTCTGCTTCGAGGGCGAGGGCAAGGTACGAGACTTCCCCGGTAGCTACACCCTCTATAGAGAAGTGCGTGAAGCCGAGGAACGGGAGCGTGCCGAGCAAGAGCAGGCTAAGCGCAAGGCCAGTGAGCCCGCACCTACCCCACGCTCCTCTGCAAGTCGTCCTGCACGCCTCTCCTATGCCGAGAAGAAGGAACTGGAGGGCATCCTCTCCCGCATCCCTGAGCTGGAGCGAGAGAAGGCAGAGCTCGAAGAGCAGCTTAGCACGGGTACGCTTGCCCATGATGCACTTATCCAAGCCTCCGAGCGTATCGGTCAGCTCATCGACGAGATGGACGAACTAACCCTTCGCCAATTAGAGCTCGAGGAGAAGGGTAGCTAAGCCCCCGTCCTCATCCCAATACCGACTATTATTTTCACCCACTCATATATCGTATATGATAACGACAGACCAGTTAGGTAGCCTACTGGAGCGCAAGTCTGCGCTGGGGAGGTACCTTTGACGTCGATAGCCGACGTATCCAACTAGAGGAAGAAGAGCTACGCACCGCTGATCCCGCCTTCTGGGAAGATCGCGAGCGGGCAGAGGCTCAGATGCGCAAGGTCAAGGATCTTCGTAAGTGGATCGCCTACTACGACGAAGCCGATCGCCTCACCGAAGAAGTTGCTCTTGCCCTAGAATACTTCAAGGAGGGGATCACCAGCGAAGAGGAAGTTGATGAGGCTTATGCCCGTGCCATCACCCTCTTTGAGGAAGTGGAGCTCAAGAACATGCTCCGTGCCGAAGAAGACTCCCTCGGTGCCGTCCTCAAGATCAATGCAGGTGCAGGCGGCACAGAGAGCCAAGACTGGGCCTCGATGCTTGCCCGCATGTACGCTCGCTATTGCGACAAGCAAGGCTACAAGACCACCATCACCAACTGGCAAGATGGTGAAGAAGCAGGGATCAAGACCATGACCATGCAGGTCGAGGGAGATCAAGCTTATGGCTTCCTCAAGAGTGAGACGGGCGTGCATCGCCTTGTGCGTATCTCGCCCTACAATGCGCAAGGGAAGCGCATGACGAGCTTTGCCTCTGTCTTCGTCGTACCACTCGTCGATGACACCATCGAGGTGGAGGTCAATCCTGCGAATATCAGTTGGGACACCTTCCGCTCCAGCGGTGCCGGTGGGCAGAACGTCAATAAGGTCGAGACGGGTGTTCGTCTTCGCTATAAGTACAAGGACCCTGAGACGGGTGTCGAGGAGGAGATCATCATCGAGAACACCGAGACACGCTCCCAGACCGACAATCGTGAGAATGCCATGCGACTACTTCGCTCCCAGCTCTACGACAAGGAGCTAGAGCGAAGACGGCGAGCACAAGCCGAAGTCGAAGCAGGCAAGAAGAAGATCGAATGGGGCGCACAGATACGAAGCTATGTCTTCGATGACCGTCGTGTGAAGGACCACCGCACGGGCTACCAGACCTCCAATGTCGGAGCTGTGATGGATGGGGACATCGATGACTTCATCAAGGCCTATCTGATGGAATTCGCCACCAAGGACGAAGAGTAATTCTTCAGCTCTCCTAGCGAAGAGAAAAAAGAACCCTACCGTAGGTCGCCGAAAAAACCTACTGTAGGTCGTCGAGCAAACCTACTGTGGGTCGCATGAGCGACCCACAGTAGGTTTTTTTGCGCCTTACCATAGGTCTCATCTAAGAGCTGGGAAGGCTCGTCATCAGAGTGCTTATACAGAGGGAGATCCGTCTCAGCCTATCTCCTCATCCGACGAATACTTAGCTGCTCCATCTCTCCTTCTGTCCCGCTCATAAGGCTCCTAGCCTAAGCCTTTACTCCAGCTGCTTACAGCTCGAGCACGAGTAGCTCGTTTAATTTAACTACCTTTGTGCCGATTTTAAAAGGACTTATCAATCAATTAAAGAAGAAATGCTACAGCCAATTAGCAAGACCATCACACTGCCCGATGGAAGAGAGATCGTCATCGAGACAGGCAAGCTTGCCAAGCAAGCCGACGGATCGGTAGAAGTACGCATGGGAAACACCGTCCTTCTGGCCACCGTCTGTGCCGCTAAGGATGCAAACCCTGGGGTAGACTTCATGCCCCTACAAGTAGAATACAAGGAGAAGTATGCCTCATTCGGGCGCTTCCCTGGTGGATTTACCCGCCGCGAAGGCAAGGCTTCGGACTATGAGATCCTGACCTGCCGCCTCGTAGACCGTGCTCTACGTCCCCTCTTCCCCGATGACTACCACGCAGAGGTCTTCGTCAACGTCCTGCTCTTCTCGACGGATGGTGTCGATATGCCCGATGCTCTAGCGGGTCTTGCTGCTTCGGCTGCTCTGGCTGTCTCAGATATCCCCTTCAACGGACCTATCAGCGAAGTGCGTGTAGCACGTGTTGATGGCGAGTTCGTCATCAACCCTACCTTCGAACAGCTCAAGAGAGCCGACATCGAACTGATGGTCGGCGCTACCCTCGACAACATCATGATGGTCGAAGGGGAAATGCAGGAAGTGCAGGAAGCTGAAATGCTAGAAGCCATCAAGGTAGCTCACGAAGCGATCAAGGTACAGTGCCAGGCTCAGCTCGAACTCTCTGAAGCTGTCGGTAAGCTCGTCAAGCGTACCTATTGCCACGAAGAGAACGACGAAGATCTTCGCAAGGATGTACACGAAGCCTGCTACGCTAAGGCTTATGCTGTAGCTACCTCCGGCACGGACAAGCACGCTCGTGCAGAAGCCTTCGAAGCGATCGTCGAAGAGTATAAGACGAAGTTCACCGAAGAAGAACTAGAGACCAAGGCTCCGCTGATCGCTCGCTACTACCACGATGTAGAGAAGGAAGCTATGCGCCGTGCTATCCTTGACGAAGGTAAGCGCCTCGACGGTCGTAAGACCACCGAGATCCGTCCTATCTGGATCGAAACGGATTACCTCCCAGGGCCTCACGGTTCGGCTGTCTTCACCCGTGGTGAGACTCAGTCTCTGACAACCGTCACCCTCGGTACGAAGAGCGATGAGAAGCTCGTCGACGATGTCCTGAACTATGGTAAGGAGCGTTTCCTCCTCCACTATAACTTCCCTCCTTTCTCCACCGGCGAAGCTCGTCCACAGCGTGGTGTCGGCCGTCGTGAGATCGGTCACGGGAACCTTGCCCACCGTGCCCTCAAGCGCATGCTCCCCGCAGACTACCCTTATGTCATCCGTGTCGTCTCTGACATCCTTGAGTCTAATGGCTCATCCTCGATGGCTACGGTCTGCGCTGGTACGCTCGCTCTGCGTGATGCTGGGGTGCCCATCCAGAAGCCTGTATCAGGTATCGCCATGGGTCTGATCTCCGAAAACAAGGGTACGAACTACGCTATCCTCTCCGACATCCTTGGTGACGAAGACCACCTCGGAGATATGGACTTCAAGGTCACGGGTACCGCTGACGGGATCACTGCTACACAGATGGACATCAAGGTAGATGGTCTTAGCTACGAGATCCTAGAGCGTGCACTTGCTCAGGCTCGTGAAGGTCGTCTCCACATCCTCGGTAAGATCCTCGAAGCTCAGCCCGAGACTCGTGATGACCTCAAGCCACACGCTCCACGTATCGTCACCCTACGTATCGGTAAGGAATTCATCGGTGCTGTCATCGGCCCTGGTGGTAAGATCATCCAAGGTATGCAGGAGAAGAGCGGTGCCTCTATCAGCATCGAAGAAGTCGATGGTATGGGTGTCGTCGAGATCAGCGCTTCGAACAAGGATGCTATCGACACCGCTGTCGGCCTGATCAAGGGCATCGTCGCTATGCCTGAGGTAGGTGAAGTCTATCTGGGTAAGATCTCTTCGGTCATGCCTTACGGTTGCTTCGTAGAATTCCTCCCAGGTAAGGATGGTCTCCTTCACATCTCTGAGATCGACTGGAAGCGCTACGAAAAGATCGAAGACACCGACCTGCAGGAAGGTCAGGAAGTCGAGATCAAGCTCATCGACATCGACCAGAAGACGGGTAAGTTCAAGCTCAGCCGTCGTGCCCTCCTCCCCAAGCCCGAAGGCTACAAGGAACCAGAGCGTCGTCCACGTCCAGAGCGTCGCCCTCGCTAACCAACCAAGAGAGAGAGGACTAACCTCCTCCTCAATACGCTAAGTCAATGAAAAGCTCCTGAAGTCTCCGCACTCATCTTCGGGGCATTCAGGAGCTTTTCTCGTAAGCGTTTCGTCATGTACGGAATTATTACGTACTTTGCACATAGAGAACATACACATAAACATAGTACTTAGAGACATTATGAAGCAGTATATCGGTGTCATCGTGATGCTTATCGGAGCTCTTCTTCAGCTCTTCACTTACTTTACTGATCAAGTTGAACAGGCTAATATCTACCTAGGCACAGGGCTTGCACTTGTGATCGTTGGCTACATCGCCCACATCTTCATCAGTAAGAAGAGCTAGATCTGCTCGACAGCATACAAGCAGCTAACGAGGGCTATCCAGTCATGACTGGGTAGCCCTCATCTTTTTTTTATACAGAGGCAAGCAACTAGATACACGGGCTAACAACGAAGAGATTATAGGCAATAGGCTAATTCTTCGTAGCTTTGCCCCGTCTAAATAGAGACCTTCAAGCAATGAAAAAAGACGAACTACGTATCATCTATATGGCGACGGCAGACTTCGCTCTCCCTTCGCTCCAGAGCCTCGTCGAAGGAGGCTATAATGTCGTCGCTGTAGTCACCATGCCCGACAAGCCCGCAGGACGTGGGCAGAAGCTCCAAGCAAGCAAGATCAAGACCTACGCTCTTAGCCAGGGGCTAGAGGTGCTTCAGCCCGAGCGACTCAAGGATGAAGCCTTCGTGCATCGCCTCGAAGAGCTACGCCCCGATCTCGGGATCGTCGTAGCCTTCCGCATGCTTCCCGAGGTCGTCTGGTCTCTGCCTCGCCTAGGGACGATCAACCTCCACGGCTCACTCCTTCCCCGCTATAGAGGGGCAGCTCCCATCCACTGGGCGATCATCCGAGGAGAGACCGAGACAGGTGTGACGACCTTCCGCCTGAAGCACGAGCTGGATACGGGAGACATACTCCTTCAGGCCCGACTTCCTATTGCACCCGAAGATAATGTAGGCAAGATCCACGACGAACTGATGCTACTTGGGGCTAAGACGCTCCTTGCTACCGTCGACCTCTTCCTCCAAGATGAGGAGCCCAAGGCTCAGCCTCAGACGAGCTACGACATCACTCCGACCTCTGCCCCCAAGCTCACCAAGGAGAATACCGAGCTCCATTGGGATCGTCCCGCACGTGAGCTCCACAACCAAGTACGTGGGCTCTCCCCCTACCCTGCTGCTTGGTGTACGCTCTCGTTTGAAGGGCAGGAGCCTATGACCTTCAAGATCCTAGAGACAGCTGTGCTCTCTGATAAACTGCCCTCTGTAGAGCATCCTCTTGGACAGATCATCGCAGGCAAGCATAGCCTAGAGATCCAGACCTCTGAAGGGCGACTAGAGATCAAGGTACTACAGCCAGCTGGGAAGAAGGCTATGCCTGCCTCTGCCTTCCTCAATGGTCTAAGAGCCAAGTAAGGGGGACAGCAGTCTAAGGCTAACCACACGAAGCCTCAGACTTCTACACAAAGGCACTGGGCCGACTACCTCACGATGGAGGTAGTCGGCCCAGTGCCTTCGTATATAGGGAGATTAGACTAGTGCATGCGGAGGAGCTGCGTGAAGTCTCTCATCCCACGTAGGCGAGCAAACTCGAGGTCATAGTCGATACGGGATGCGAGGCTTGGATCCTTCTGCAGAGCCTTCTGGAGTGAAGCGATAGCAAGCGAAGCATCACCCATACGAGCAGCGACGATAGCACGAAGATAGTCCGTCGTAGCATCGGGCTTAGCAATAGCTTCGAGGGTCTTCACAGCCTTGCTGTAGTTGCGGTTGAGGATCTGAGCTACAGCAGCATTGTTGGTCGTGACATCGCCATAAGCCGTCTCAGCCTTGGCATAGTCACCCTGACGCAGGTAGAGGTAGCCGAGTGCATCGCCGACACCTGGGAGAGCGCTCCCTTCAGCCATGAGCGAAGTAGCCTTCGACAGATCACCATCCTTGAGGGCAAGGAGACCAAGGTTTACCTTAGCTTCAGCATTGTCCTTCAGCTTGAGAGCACGATCGAACCACACATGAGCAGACTCATAGTCACCACGCTGTAGGCAGAGTGAACCGACATTGTTGAACGAGCGGTAGTCCTTAGGATACTTCTGCATCGTGAGCTTGTAGATGCTCTCCTTCTGCGCAGCATCATCCGTGAGAGTAGCAGCGTAGAGTAGCTCTTCGACGGTCAGTGCGCTGGGGTACTTGGCTAGCGTTTCCTGGATCTCAGCATCGCTCTTACCGATGATCTTCACGTTAGCGATGAGGCGAGAGCGACGGAGCTTAGGCAGGACTTCGTCAGCGAGCTTGCTGAAGACGGCAGAGATATTGCGGATCTCATGCTCACGCTGCTCGGGGTCTGGATACATGCTTAGGACACGAAGCACGAGATCCTTGTCTTGGAAGTTGCTCTGCTCGACGAGCTGCTTGAAGCCTTCCCAGTCCTGAGCAGTATAGTGAGCATCGATCTCGACATCCGACATCTTCTGCTTCTTGAAGTCGCTCTTGAGCTTAGCCGTGGTATTCTTCTCACGTGAAGCACTGAGCTTCTCATTCAGCTCCTTACCACCATCGGGAGAAGCATAAGCCTGCACTTCTACGGAGACTTCCTGATTAGGAGTTTCCTTAGCATTCTGCACGGTGTACTTCCACTCCTGGACTTCATCCTTGTTGAGCTCAGAGGTACGAACGTTGGACTGCTGGATGAGGAACATGATGTTAGCATCATAAGCCTCCTTGACGATACGCTGGAAGCCATCAGGAGCGATGACGGGCGACACACCTGCCAGCGTAGCAAGAGCTTCGGTAGCGATGACACCATCAGCGACCTTCAGTTCGGGGAGCTTGACCTCACGGCTACCCTGCTTTCCCTTGAAGTTGAGGTAGAGTTCACTCTTAGCCATCGCAGGGACATAGGGCAGGGAGAAGTTCACCGTAGCATTCGAGCCATTGGTATAGTAGACGATGCGGTCATTACCATAGACCTTCTCACCCTGGAAAGTCGTACCAGCAGCCCACTTCTCGCCACCTTGGTAGCGGAGGATGGGGACGACGGTGAGGACGGCATTCTTGGGGAACCACTTCGCTGGGAAGGTGAGGTGGACAGCCACGGGGACTTTCCCACCTACTACTTCGAGAGGCTGGGGCTCAGCCTTGACCAGGTCTGCCGTCATGGGACGAAGCTTCTGGCTACAGCTACTACCGGCCAGGAGGACAGCTGCCGAAGCGAGGGCAACTGCAATTACGTGCTTAGACATTTCTGATTGAGATATAATGAAGGATTAGTTATGTACTGGTTCGGATCCAGCGTCCTTCCTCCCTCGTCTCAGTAGAGGCAGGAGGGCGGAGGCCAGAAGGAGGAGGACGAGAAGTCCTGTACTGATCTTAGCGATGAGCTCGGTACGATGGATCGAAGCTGGATCGAAGGTCATAGTCAGCTCATGAGTTCCCTGAGGGATGTAGGCGGCTCGAAGGACATAGTTGGCTCGCACGATCGGGAGCTCCTGCTTGCCGTCGAGCATCAGATGCCAGCCGTGGGGATAATAGATCTCAGAGAAGACCAAGAGACGGGGTTCATCGGTCGAGACTTGGTACTTCGCCATGCTGGGGGTATAGGAGAGGAGCTTGATGGAAGCCTGCCCAGCGGGTGCAGAGAGACTATCTACTGCCGCTAGGGATCTAGAAGCAGCCTTGTAGCCCTGAAGTTCGGAGCTGAAGCGCTTATCAACAAGTGCAGTATGGCGAAGCGCTGTCGTATCAAGTGCAGCCATCTCTTCGTCTGCTGAAGCGACCCACTGAATGGTATCTACGAACCAAGCTGGACCGAAGGCATCGGCATTCTCTTGGTACATCAGTCCACGCTCCTTATCCAAGAAGATGAAGTAGCGTGTATCGAGCATGTTGTAGACCTCTGGATTATTCTGTGCAAGCTGACGCTCGATGAGGTCTTGGTAGCGACGAAGCTTAGCTGCGTGATAGCCCCCGACACTGCGGTGGTTAGCACTGGTCGTCGCATCATTGAAGCTATTGATCGCTAGGTTCATCACTCGATAGTGAGGATCGGTATCTTGGGCGATCGCCTTATCGACGGGAGTCACGGGGCGAGCCTGCGCCTCGACACTCTCTTTAGGGATGAAGAGGTCATCGTTGAGGTACCGCTTATCTACCAGCCAGAGGTCTGCCAGAGTGATGAGACCAAGCAGAGCGAAGAGCGGAGCCTTCTTGATCTTATCTTGGGCATAGAGATAGCAAGGGATGAGGGAGAGTAGGATGATCCCAGCAGAGCGAAGGGCATCTGCTGCGACGATCCCAGCACGCACTTCCTTCAGACTAGCCATGATCGCTGCGACGGGGAGCTGGCTGCGTCCCATCGCTTGGCGGAACATCTCCTGCTCCTGTCCACTCATCAGCGCAAGGATGGACTGAGGGAAGAGCCACAGCACCAGGCAAGGCAGGAGAGTCAGACCGAGACTAACGTAGAGAGCGACCTTATCCTGAAGGATCGTCTTGGGCTCTCGGACGAACTGCACCAGAGCTAAGACAGCAAGGGCAGGGATAGTGAACTCCGCCACGACGAGGATTGAGGAGACCGTGCGGAACTTATTATACAGCGGTACGTGGTCGATGAAGAGATCGGAGAGCCACATCATATTGTGTCCCCAAGCTAGGGCGATCGAGAAGATCGTCCCCCCAAGGAGCGCCCACTTCAGAGGGCCTTGGACCTTCATCACACCGAGAATGAAGAGGAAGAGCACAAAGGCACCCACGTAGACGGGTCCCGCTGTGAAAGGCTGATCGCCCCAATAGTGGTTCATACCACCGATGATCTCCTTGTACTCTGCGGGTACATCTTCGAGGACTTCGGGGTCATCAGCTAGGTACTCAGAGGCTCCCCCATAGAGGTTGGGCACGAGGAGCGTGAAGGTCTCGGCCTTGCCATAGCTCCAAGCCGTGATGTATTCCTTATCCAGCCCCTTGGCGTTAGCTTCGACCTGCTTCTGCCCATCGGCGGCTGGAAGAGGAGTCAGTTCACTCCCGCCACGAATAGTCTCCTGCCCGTACTCATAGGTATGGTAGAGATTGGAGCTATTGATCCCAAGAGCTATGAGCCCAGAGAAGAGTGTGACAGCTGAGGCGAGGAGGAAGGTGCGGAGCTTCTTCTCACGAAGGGCTTCGACGAAATATCCGAGGATAATGAAGACAATGAGGAAGGCGAAGTAATAGCTCATCTGCACGTGGTTCGACAGGATCTGCAGGGCCGCAAAGAGTGCTGTCAGTGCTCCCCCTAAGAGATAGCGACCACGATACGAATGGATGATCCCAGCGATGGTCGGAGGGATGAAGGCCAGCGTCATGAGCTTCCAGATATGCCCAGCCGTGATCAGGATGATGAAGTAGCTGGAGAACGTCCACATGATCGCCCCGAGGACCGAGGGAAGGCGGTCCACTCGGAGAGCTCGCATGAAGAGGTAGAAGCCCCCGAGCATCGCAAAGAGAAGCCAGCTATAGCCGGGCAAGAGGCAGAAGGGCCACTGAAGCGTCAGCACATCTTGGATCCCTCGGATAATCCCTACCGAAGGGTATGAGGGAGCGATCTGGTACATGGGCATTCCTCCGAAGAGGCTATTCGTCCAGTAGGAGAATTCCCCTGAGGACTCCATATACTTATAGACATCCGAAGCATTGCCACTAGCTCCAGCGACATCTTGCTGGAAGAGCTCTCGCCCCTCGAAGACCGCAGGGGCAAAATAAGCCAAGGCTAAGAAGACGAAGAGGATGATCACCCCGAAGATAGGGCCAGAGGTGCGCAGGTAGCGTGAAATAGAGGTGGAGACTTGACTTGCCACGTAGTTATCTTAATCTTATGTACGAGTCAGAATAGCAATTTGCACCCAAAGATACTAAAAACCACCCATCTAGCGAGGGCTGTGAACGGCTGGACTGACACATGATAATCAGGAGATAGATCCCTAAGAGGGAGACGATCGATGAAGGCTCTTTCTCGAGAGGGCATCCTTGCTTCTATTCTTTATAGTAAAGATTGATTATCAAGTAGTTTCCTCATCCCACATCAGCCGAAGGACAGCTGTACGTGCGAAGGCTATTTCACCCTTGGCAAATAAGCTCTGACAAGACCCTCCAAAACGACCTACGGTAGGTCGCATGAACGACCTACTGTGGATCGGTGAGACGACCTACCGTAGGTCGCAAAGGCGACCCACAGTAGGTTTTATTTTACCCCTACGCTGGGGCTCTATCTGAGCGTCTGGTTAGGGCTGAAACACAGCCATCTAAAACATCCATCCAAAAGGCAGACCTCCGAGCTGGCTTGACCGATACGCAGAAGCCCTATGACCATGCAGGAATCATTGTGTTCTCTTAGGGTAAAATCATTGCTTTTCTCTCGTTTTTTCTCTTACTTTGTGGTATACTTCTGTGGGTAGAGAGGTCTCTGCTCTTAGCACCCCTTCCCTGTGCCAGCGCCTACGGACTGACATTGTGGTGGGGAGAGCCTCACACCGGCAAGGAGATTATATCACTGCTCAACTAGCTCATTCAAACGGCTTACTACACACCTGAGGCTCCTCAGTCTGCAGATCCCACGATCCCTCTGAGTCCCCAATTAATGGACTTGCACAGGTCTACCCACACGGAGTATGTGCACACAGAAGCAACTTAAATCGATTATTACTTAAAGCTATGGCCAAGACAAGAGGGACTATAGTGGTCAACGTCGATCGGTGCAAGGGCTGCGATCTCTGCGTCGTCGCCTGCCCGACACACGTCATCGAGCTTCATCCAGAGGATGTCAATGACAAGGGCTACCACTATGCCCGCCTGAAGAACTTCACAGACTGTATCGGGTGTACAGCTTGTGGCACCGTCTGCCCCGATGGGTGCATCTCCGTCTATCGATGGAAAGACTAACTCTTATTCACCCCATCACTTAAACACGCAAACACCATCATGGCAGAAGAAATCAAACTACTCAAGGGCAACGAAGCCCTCGCTCTGTCCGCTATCCGCTCGGGTACGGATGGATACTTCGGCTACCCCATCACTCCCCAATCAGAAGTCTTAGAGACCCTCACCGCTGAGCATCCATGGGATACCACGGGGATGGTCGTCCTGCAGGCTGAGAGTGAGGTAGCTGCGATCAACATGGTCTACGGCGGCGCTGGCTGTGGCAAGCGCGTCATGACCTCCTCCTCCTCCCCCGGTATGAGCCTCAAGCAAGAAGGGATCAGCTACCTAGCTGGTGCAGAGCTCCCCTGTCTGCTGGTGAACGTCATGCGAGGTGGCCCTGGGCTTGGGACGATCCAGCCTAGCCAAGCAGACTACTTCCAGACCGTCAAGGGCGGAGGTCACGGAGACTACCGCCTCATCACCCTTGCTCCTAACTCCGTACAGGAGATGGCTGACTTCGTGCCTCTAGGCTTCGAGCTCGCCTTCAAGTACCGCAACCCTGCCATCATCCTCGCTGACGGGATCATCGGCCAGATGATGGAGAAGGTTCGCCTCCCAGAGTTCACACCTCGCCGTACCGACGACGAGATCCGTGAGCAGTGCCCTTGGGCTACCCTAGGCCGTAAGGGGAAGCGTGCTCCCAACATCATCACCTCCCTTGAGCTGGAGTCCTCGGTCATGGAGCACAACAACGAACGCTTCCAAGCCAAGTACAAGCTCATCGAAGAGAATGAGGTCCGTGTAGAGATGACCCAGACCGAAGATGCAGACTACGTGCTGGTGGCCTTCGGCTCGTCCTCTCGTATCTGTCAGAAGGCAGTAGAGCTTGCTCGTGAGGAAGGTCTTCGTGTCGGACTCCTTCGTCCGATCACGCTGTGGCCCTTCCCCAAGAAGGAGATCGATGCACTCTGCAGCCATGTCAAGGGCTTCCTCGTCCCCGAGCTCAACGCAGGACAGATGGTCGAGGACGTACGCCTCACCGTCAATGGCCGAGTACCCGTAGAGCACTACGGTCGTATGGGTGGGATGCTCTTCTCCCCCAATGAGATCCTCGACAACCTCAAGAAGCTCCTCATCAACAAGTAATATGGATCAGAATGCCCGTCGCCCCAAAGCAGACCGCATAGACTTTGCTCTGCAACTATGGTTCTTCGTCCTGGCTATTGCCTCGATCGTGACCTTCTTCCTCTGTCGGTCTACCTATCCCCTACTCTTCCAGAGCCTAGGTATAGCGGCGATAGTCATTCGCATCATCTACTACATCAAGCAGATGCTCTTCTCTCGTAAGAGCTAAGCTCCCAAGCGCTCTACTATAATGGACGAACAGATCAATATCCAAGATAAGATCACACCTGAGAACTTGGTCTATGCCAAGCCTCAGCTGATGAATGATGTGCAAATGCACTATTGCCCAGGCTGTAGCCACGGAGTCGTGCACAAGCTCGTCTCTGAGGTCATCGAAGAAATGGGCCTCGAGGAGTCGACCATCGGTGTAGCCCCTGTGGGCTGTGCGGTCTTCGCCTACAAGTTCATCGACATCGATTGGCAGGAAGCGGCCCATGGTCGTGCACCAGCTCTAGCCACCGCCATCAAGCGTCTGAACCCTGAGAAGATGGTCTTCACCTACCAAGGGGATGGTGACCTCGCTGCCATCGGTACAGCTGAGACCATCCACGCTTGTAACCGTGGAGAGAACATCGTCATCGTCTTCATCAACAACGGGATCTACGGCATGACTGGGGGACAGATGGCTCCCACCACGCTCCTCGGCATGAAGACAGCTACCTCTCCTCAGGGTCGTAATAGCGAACTCAATGGTTATCCCCTGAAGATCTCCAACCTCCTTGCACTCCTCGATGGTACATGCTATGTCACCCGACAAGCGGTACACACCATGGCGGCAGTGATGAAGGCGAAGAAGGCACTACGCAAGGCCTTCCAGAATTCGCTCGACCGCAAGGGGACCTCTGTCGTCGAGATCGTCTCCACCTGTAACACGGGATGGAAGCTAAGCCCCGACGCTGCTAATAAGTGGATGGCTGAGCACATGTTCGCAGAGTATCCACTCGGTGACATCAAGAATATCTAATCCTCATACACGACTAGAGATGACTTACGAACTAGTAATCGCAGGCTTCGGAGGGCAAGGTGTACTCTCCATGGGTAAGATCTTAGCCTACTCTGGGCTGATGGAGGACAAAGAAGTCAGCTGGATGCCATCCTACGGGCCTGAGCAGCGTGGTGGTACCTCCAATGTCACCGTGATCATCAGCGACACTGCTGTCAGCTCCCCCCTCGTGCAGAACTATGATGTCGTGATCGCTCTCAACCAGCCTTCGCTCGACAAGTTCTGCCCACGAGTCAAGCCCGGTGGCATCCTCCTCTTCGACACCAACGGGATCCACAGCATCCCTCGCAGAGACGATATCGAATACTACGAGATCCCAGCGATGGACGAAGCTATGGCCATGGGGAATGCTAAGGTGTTCAACATGCTCATCTTGGGGGCTCTCCTCAAGCTGCGCCCCATGATCGCCATCGATAGTATCCGCCGTGGACTAGAGAAGTCCCTTCCCCCTCGCCACCACAGCCTCATCCCGATGAACATCGAAGCTGTGGAACGTGGTGGAGCTATCGTCCGCCCACACGTCTTCAAGGATTAGTCCCCTCCCTCTACATGGCATAGGCCCTGGGGGCTTAGGTCCGGTAGACCAACTCCAAATAAACAAGCTCCCCCTCATCCTAGAGAGATGAGGGGGAGCTTATTTTGTATCTAAATAGGGGCACCTGACCGAGGTATCTGATCTCGAAGAACCTAGGGAAAGAAAGAGGGAGCAATGAGCTAATTCATTCCCTACCTGAGAATGGAAAGCCCTAGGTGAGAACAGTAAGCCCTAAGTGATAATGGCTAGCTACCTCTGAGGGGACGGCTAGTTAGCGTCGCTCGCTCCAGCCAGAGGCAAGGCAAAGGACAGGGAGGCTCAGACGGAAAGCTACGTGCGCTCGGGAGTTCGTCCAGTCACAGCCAGCAAACAGCCCAAAGCGAGCCATATCTCCCCAGCCTAGAGAATAACCTAGTTCGCTGAAGGCACGCCCATCCCTAGTGAGCAAATTACGAGCATGGATCGCTTCATCCATGCGGAAGAATTCACCAATACCCTTGGTACGAGAGAGGAGGAGGTTATTGGAGTTGAAGTGAAGCTCCTGAGTCGTCCAGCCATCTCCTCCGGTGAAGAAGGGCGATAGAGTTGCCCAACCATCTCGGAGGGGCACCCTCCCTAGGAGGGAGAGCGTAGGGAAGAACTTCTCATCGCTCTGAGAGAGCTTCTGCTGGCTGAGGAAGGTACCAGCAAGGAGCTTGATATCAAGCTTATTGTCTCGGTCGAAGAGGATCGTCCCACGCAGGAAGGCCTCTAGCTGCTGATAGCGACTATAGGGGATGCCCTCCGTACTCGAGGAGCGAGGATCAATCGCTTGCTTGTAGACAAGCCCAAGCTCACGACGGAAGCCTATGGGGATGGGAATACCTGACTCCGTAGCATTGAGGAAGGAGGGAGCCCAAAGGAGTTGCCCCGAAGCAATGAGTGCTCGGTGATGCTCTAGGGGCAGGGAAGCCTGTGGCTTACGATCCTCATAGAGGAGGGAGGTCGAGAGATCGATGCTTTGCCCTAAGCTGATCCGATTGCGTAGCAGGGCGAAGTCCTTGACATAGTCTCTTATGGGGCTATTAGCTCCTAGCAGCGAGCCGAAGTAGCCTCGATAGATCTCTTCGGGGGTCAGATGAGCCGTCTCTCGAGAGGTATGTCCAGCGGAGAGGAGGAAGAGGCCATTGAGCTGAGGAGCATAATAGAGGAGCAGGTGATTCTCCGTGTACCAATGGCGACTGCCAAGGGTATAGTTATTCGATGAGCGCCAGCGCACATTGCGTCCCGTCCCGAGATGACGAACGAACTGGACCTCATAGCCGAGCCACTGCCCGTCGATCGGATTGGACTCGGGGAGCATATAGATCAAGCCATCGACACCTATCTGCCACTTCCCTAGATCAAAGTCTTTCCCCACCGCTAGATACAGCAGTGTGGAAAGAGGTCCTCCTTGAGAGCCCTCTGAGGAAGCTCGGTTGCGTGCCCGACTCTCGGCTATTGCATGGAGGAAGTCGTAGCCTCGATTATTGTTGTAGGGATCTTGTGGCTCATAGCGGAAGAGGCGATCTATCTGGGGGATCCCATACTTGGGAAGTGCCTCATTAGCTCGCACCAACTCCTTCCGTAGCTGATCAAGAGAGTCTCGGCGTACCTCATCCCTCGGTGTCAAACCTTGAGCCCTTAGGGGGAGGGTGACGAAGAGCGCTAAGACGAGGGAGGTAAAGACTAGTGGCAGACGAGGCCGCATAGCTGTCAGGTGAAGGCTAAGGGTGTAGGATCAGTTCGCCGAAGAACTGTGGACGATGGAAGGCGGGCTTCTCCTCTTCGATCGGTGCCCAGCTGAGGAAGTGAGGGTGAGCCGTCTTGTCCCCACACTTGTAGAGATTTGCCCATAGCTTCTCGGGAAGCGATCCTTCGGGATAGCCCATCGTGGTCCAAGGGAGAGCGGCGGTGAGCACCCAGCTGTAGTGTCCCGTCTGCTCTAGCCCCTGCTCTCCGAGGTGCGTCGCCCATCGCTCAATGCTGGCAAACTCCTCTGCACTCAAGAGCGTACTCTCCGAGGGCGACTGATGGTGGGCAGCATAGCAGACTCCCGCCGCATTGAATTCAAAATTGATGTAGGACTCCCCTATTCCACGCTGCATGAAGAGCTCGACACAGCTATCCTCATGGACATAGTGGCCATCCCCTGAGGAGAGCGTACGGAGGTCCTCACCATCTACGACATAGGTGACATAGAGGGCATCCGCATCGTAGCCTAGATAGGCAGCGACAAGCGGGCGATGAGGGAAGTCCTTACGCCAGTTGAGCGTATCGATATAGAGAGGCTCACCCTGCTCTCTGAGTACAGAGGTGAAGGAGGAAAGGGGGTGTCCATTCCGCTCGATGCGGGGGATATATGCTTGCTTCATGAGCTAAGTCTGATGAATAAGGTAAGGGGTATAGATCTACTCGAAGATCGAAGAGTAGATGCCGACTAGGGCGAGGACGATGAGTACCAGAGCAACGGATCTATTGATCCACTCCAAGCTCTTCATCCCAAAGCGTGCAGAGAGCTTCTTGACGATGTAGGTCAAGATGGTCCACCAGAGCATGCAACCAATACCGATACCTGCCATGGCGACAAAGAACTCGATGAACTGAAGCTTCACAGCTCGCACGAACTCTAGTCGAGCATAGAGGGGGAGGAAGAGCAGGATGATGAAGGGATTGGAGAGGGTGAGAGCAAATGCTCCCGAGACCTTCTTCACACTGTAGGCGGACTTGAGTCGGTGCGAAGGAGCTGGCTCCTCGTCGTCTGCTGGCGAGACATGACGCGTCAGCAGGATGACACAGAAGCCAAGGATGAGGATACTTCCTCCTAGGCGAAGGGAGCTACTATACTGATCCAGCAGGTTCAGCACGATCCCCACGCCCCAGTAAGCGATGAGCCCGTAGACTAGGTCACTAAGCGTTGCCCCAAGCCCTACGAGCATGCCATCACGGCGTCTGCCACGTGTCGTCTCTCTCAGACAGAGTAGACCAGTAGGACCCATAGGAGCCGATACCAAGATCCCGATAAGTATTCCCTTGGCTAGGGTAAAGAATAGCTCTAGGAGTAACATAGGTAGGCAAAGATAGTCATTCTTAGCAACGTATAAGACCTCGGGGCAAGTACTTACCCTAGATCTCGGGGCGATGATGCTGGGAGGAGTCTGGCTTGAAGTGGCGAAGCAGTTCGCCTAGGTCTGTATCATTCTTAGCCACAGGGAGCGTAGAGAGAGCGTCACAGAGATAGTGCAGCAGGAAGTCGAGGGTCGCCTGCTGTCGCTCCGCCAGTGGGGCGGAGATCAGCTGAGCCGCCGTGTGCAGCTGGGGGAAGACCTTCATCAGCTCAGCACGTCCACTCGGCGTGATGGAGACGAGCACACTCCTTCGATCTCGTTCATCAGGACGCTCTTCGACCAACCCCTTAGCTACAAGCCTACGGATGACTTCTGCACCAGAGGTCTTCTCCATAGCGTTGAGGCTATTGAGTTCGGTCTTGGAATGGGGTTCTCCGCTGAATAGGCTAGCGAGATAGGAGTACTCTTCCTCGCTTTGCAGATGCTGCGAGGCGAAAAGTGCTCGCTTGATATAGCCCTTGGAGTAGCGATGTAGGAGGCTGAGGTGGCGGGCAATGGATACCTCCCGAGGACTACGCGAAGGACGTGGAGCAGCAGGAGCATCTGGGGAGGAAGATCTAAGCGCGTGCTCTCCCTCCTGCATGCTCTGGACGAAGACGAGGAAGCTCTTCAGACTGAGCTCCTCTTCATCAGGGAAGGACTGCTCAAAAAGCTCGATGTAATCAAGGAGTTCGTTTAGGAGTCGTTTGCTTTTCATAGATGTTCAGGTAAGAGGCCACCTTAGGTATGGTGGTATTCCTAAGGAGGACGGTTTTCTTCTGATCAAGTAAATAGAGTACACTGCCTCGGGAGAGGTCATAGCGACGCTGCACAGCGATGAGCCCTGCAGAGTCTGGGCCAAGGATAGCCCCAGCAAAGAGGCTACGCTGGAGGGAGTCGGGTCTCATCTGACCCGTATAGATCACCAGGGGCTGAAGAGTACGCTTCTGGATCAGTCCTTGGAGTGCCTTATCAGCTTTGAGTTCGGAAGCCCACGTACGCTCATGTCGATCCGAATCAACCTGTAGAAGCAGGAGCGTATAGGGAGCCTTGACCTCGGAGAGTCTCATGAGGCTCGTATCGTTCGTATAGAAGCGGAAGTCTTGAGCGGTAGAGCCTACCCGATTGTGCTGGAGCCGTACGAGAGCGAGCAGAGCCTCTACCCGTCGGGCAGAGTCGATCTTCATGGATTTCCGCTCCCAGTCGAGGATGAAGCTATAGAGACGCTCATCATAGAGCGGGCTCTCGGGGCGGAAGAGCTGATCTCGGTAGGTAGAGAGAGCAAGAGTTAAGCCTTCATCTCCGAAGGCTTCCAGAGAGCGTAGGAGGCTACGACGCACCTGAGCGGTAGGAGCTCCTTGGATCAGGCCACAGAAGTCCTTGACCTTGTGGGCAAGGAGGCTATCCGAGGTCGTAGGCTGAGCCTCCTCACGATCCCAATAGTGATCGATGAGGTAGCTCTGTCGCTCTCGAGCAGAGGTAAGATGATTAGGGATGACGACCTCCCCGAGGGATGTCGTCTGCACCTTCGGCCGGCAAGAGGCGAAGGCTACAAGAAGCACTAGGAAGAGGCTAAGGAGATGTATGGTGCGATCCGATCCCCTACTCATAGAAATTATCCTTGAAGGCGATGAACTCCCTTCTACGTAGCACGTACTTCCCCCACCAAGCTCTGAGGAAGCCTGAGCCATAGCCCCAGAGCTGGATGAAGCAGGCTACTGGAGCCAGCAGAGCTACACTGAGCGAGCGACCTGCTCGGTGGTAAGCATCGACAAAGAAGATGACTGCGAGCAAAAGCAAGCCTACATGTCCGATCCTAACAAGCAGGGCTACCACCGAAGCGATCGTGAAGAGAGCAGGTAGGAGATGTACTAGTCGGGTGCTCCCTGGGTGTCGTGTCTCGAGGTGGATACGAGCGATCCCTGAGTTGTGCACCTGCTTGAAGAACTTCTTGAAGTCTACCCTACGCTTGTGGTAGACGAAGGCCTCAGAGATGAGTGCTGTGCTATGGCCTTGCTCCAGAAGGCGCAGGCTGAAGTCTATATCCTCACCGAAGCGCATCCCTTCGTCGAAGCCCCCGAGCTGAAGGTAGACCGAGCGACGGCACCCGAGGTTGAAGCTACGGGGCTTGAACTTCTCCATCCCATCGGCACTACCCCCACGGATCCCGCCCGTAGTCAGGGGCGAAGTCATCGCATAGTTGATCGCCTTCTGCACGGGAGAGAAGTCATCCGAAGCGGCATCAGGTCCACCGAAGGCATCTACTGGATAGCGCTCCAGATACTTGTCTACAGCCGTCAGATAGCCCGAGGGAAGGACCACATCGGAGTCGAGGATGAGGAGATACTCCCCAGAAGCCTCTCGTGCTCCTAGGTTGCGTGCCTTCGATGGTCCTCCATTGGGTACGGCGATATAGCGCAGGGCCGGGAGCTGAGAGCGGAAGCTCTCCACTACCTGCTCGCTACTGATCTGAGAGCCATCCTCCACGATGACGACCTCATAGTCGAAGACCTCCTGCTGAGTGAGGCTCTCTAGGAGCTCTCTGATCTCATCAGGGCGGTTGTAGACAGGGATGATGAAGCTATAGCGCATAGGGCTCTAGGCTAGCGACCATTCGGTGCCCTCCTTCGTATCCTTGATCACGAAGCCGAGGGCGGTGAGTTCGTCTCGGATCTTGTCTGAGGTAGCCCAGTCCTTACGGCTCTTAGCCTCCTGACGGAGGGAGAGCAGGAGGTCAATAGCCCCCTTGAAGGCATCGCTCGAAGCTCCTTCGCTGAGGCGCTCGTCTCTGAGGCCCAGCAGGTCATGCAGGAAGAGACGGTAGCTCGTGCGTAGCTCCTCTAGATCTTCGGCCGTGATGGTGGCCTGCTTGTGATGGACAGAATTGATGATGCGGGTAGCATCGAAGAGCTCTGCGATGACGATCGGCGTATTTAGGTCGTCATTGAGGGCGGCATAGGCACGTTCCTTCAGTCCACGAGCCTCAGGGAGGCTGGTCTCGGACGAAGGCTGGAGGCCGTCGAGGAGGGCATCGGCATCGAGGAGACGCTGGAGCCCCTTCTCAGCTGCCTTCAGAGCCTCGTTGCTGAAGTCTACCGTACCACGGTAGTGAGCGCTGAGGATGAAGAAGCGGATGGTCATCGGGCTGTAAGCCTGATCCAGCTGCTTATTCTCACCCGTGAAGAATTCATCCAGCGTGATGAAGTTCCCCAGTGACTTACCCATCTTCTGCCCGTTGATGGTGATCATATTGTTGTGCATCCAGTAGTGCACCATCGCTTCACCCCCCTGCGAGGCCTTCGCTTGTGCGATCTCACACTCATGGTGGGGGAAGACGAGGTCCATGCCACCTCCGTGGATGTCGAACTGCTCCCCGAGGTACTTACGACCCATCGCCGTACATTCGGCATGCCAGCCAGGGAAGCCTTCGCCCCAAGGGCTAGGCCAGCGCATGATGTGCTCAGGCTGTGCCTTCTTCCAGAGAGCAAAGTCCAGCGGGCCTCGCTTCTCACTCTGCCCGTCGAGCTCTCGAGTATTGGAGAGCATGTCCTCGATACGACGGCCGCTGAGTTCGCCGTAGTTGAAGCTCTTGTCGTACTTCTCTACATCGAAGTAGACCGACCCACCACTCTCGTACGCTAGGCCTGCATCGAGGATCTGCTGGGTGAGCGCTATCTGCTCGATGATGTGCCCCGAGGCCATGGGCTCGATGCTCGGAGGTAGTACACCGAGCTTATCCATAGCTTGATGGTAGCGGGTGAGGTAGTACTGGACGACTTCCATCGGCTCCAGCTGCTCCAGACGGGCCTTCTTAGCGATCTTGTCTTCGCCTTCGTCGGCATCATGCTCGAGGTGACCTACATCGGTGATATTACGCACATAGCGCACCTTGTACCCCAAGTGCATGAGGTAGCGGAAGAGGATATCAAAGGTGATCGCTGGGCGGGCATGCCCTAGGTGTGCATCTCCATAGACCGTAGGGCCACAGACATAGAGTCCCACATGGGGGGCTTGGAGCGGGATGAACTGCTCCTTCTTGCGATGGAGCGTATTATAGATGGATAATGGGTGCTGCATCTGTCGTATATGATTACTTTCTACAAAGATAATGATATTGTCGGCTTGGCTGATGAGCCCGTTCCTCACGGAGTGGAGCTATCGAAGACGGGGGCTCAACGTGGTGAAGACGCTCCTACCCCATACATGGCTCCCTCGGGTGACCCATTCATGGGTCGCAGGAATACCCCATTCATGGGTTCCCGTCGCGACCCATGAATGGGTAGTAAAACTTCGGCTAAGCGAGGCGAGCAACGATCCGCCTGAAGCGTCCTCTCAAGAGGAGCCCTAGCACAAGCAGGCTGATCGGGAAGGCTGACCAGATCGCCGTGAGCTGGATCGCTCCACCATCCAGACCAAGGCCGAAGCCAAAGAGCGTACTCAGGCAAGGAGCTAGACCTAGGTGAACCATACAGGCATAGAGTGCCATGGGCTTCACATCCTCCATACCTCTCAAGGCATTGCTATAGATGACCTGCAGAGCATCGGCAGGCTGGTAGAGCGCCATCGGCACCACAGCAAGGGCCGTCATCAAGATGATCTCTGCATCGTCACTGAAGATATACCCTAGGGAGTCTCGGGTGAGGATGATCCCAAGGAGCACGACGAAGGCAGCGAGTTCGGCTAGAAGCAATCCACTTCGCACAACTCGGCGGATCTCCCCTTGGTCTCCCCGACTATGGGCGGCACTCACGAGGATCGTCGTCGCAGCTCCGATGCCATAGTAGACGAGGAAGCCCAGATTGGTGAGCGTGCAGACGATCTGATGGACAGCTAAGGGATATTCCCCGAGGGGTGTAACGATGATGACGGCGAAGGTCCATGCCCCAGCTTCTACCCCTGTCTGTATCCCGATCGGGAGACCTAGGCGGAAAAGACGACCGAAGTAAGCTGGCAGGAAGCGACGCTCCAGACAAGCTCGATAGACGGCACGTAGACTTCGGCTGGCATGGAGCACG
Organism: uncultured Porphyromonas sp.; assembly: GCF_938039215.1. GTDB lineage: Bacteria > Bacteroidota > Bacteroidia > Bacteroidales > Porphyromonadaceae > Porphyromonas. The sequence continues at coordinate 164,432 of NZ_CALHVI010000056.1, forward strand.
ACCCAGAGTGCCACGAGCATATAGATACGGGAGAGGAGCGTAGAGAGTCCCGCCCCGAAGAGTCCCAACTCGGGGCAGCCCCACTTCCCAAAGATCAGAAGGTAGTTCCCGAGGATATTGAGGAGATTAGAACTAAGGATGATCCACATGGGCACCATCGTTCGCCCTATCCCATCGAAGAACTGTTTCATCCCAGCCGAAGCCATGAAGATGACCAGCGAGGTAAGCTGTAGGAAGAAATAAGGCCGAATAAGGGGGACGAGCGACTCGGGCACACGGAAAAGATCCATCCCCGCATAGATCCCGAGGAGGGACAATAGGAGCCCAAGAGTGATCAGGAGATTGAGCTGAGTACTATGACGGAGTAGTCGCCCCAGACGGGTAGCATCTGAGCGGGCATGTGCCTTCGCTATGAGCGGAGTGAGGCCATAAGAGAAGCCCAGCCCGAGGATGAAGAAGAGTGCATAGATATTATTCACGAAGGAGGCTGCAGCAAGCGCATCCGTATGATACTTACCGATCATGATCGTATCGGCGAAGTTCACGAATATGATCCCCAGCTGGCCTAGGATAATGGGGGTACCTATGCGAAAGAGCTGTCCCAAGGTCGAGGACTGCTCCGAGAGGTAGGCTTGTAGAGAGTGGAGGTACTTCATCATAGTCTTTGGGGCACAAAGATACGACTCTTCCCTCGCCCCTATCGCTACATGGCTATGAAATCCCCCACCTCAGCAGAGCATACGAGAGGCTCTACTCTTTCCCCAAGAGGCAGACAGCCTACTACGAACGAGAGCTACCCTCATAAATAGAGCGTCGGTGGCTCCCTCTCTACAAGCTCACGAGAGGATACACCGACAGAGGTCAAGGACAAAAAGAAGAGGAGCATGGCAAACTGAATTGCCCTGCTCCTCTCGCAGTTGTATGATCCATCACCTGCGACTGCATAGCTGGCCCTGCCAGCGATTGGTGCTTAGGATGGTCTCGAGTTATTTACCCTTATCGACGGGGAGTAAGGGAAATCAGACAAGGCCAGCTCTTATAGTTATATGAAACACCATCAATCTTCCCCGTAGGAATACCCAGTTGCTCACGAGACGTTATAGGCTCGAAGTTGACCCCACGTCCATAGATAGAAGTAGGAGTTCCACTAACCCGAGCAGGAATCTCCGTAGAGTTCCAGATGAAGCCATAGTCACCAAACATTCTGACTGGACCAGAAGCATAATCCTTACGACCTAGCATACGGAAGGAGGCCTTGATATCCTCAGCATTGTTGTTATCCCAGTAGTTATCCGTAGCAATTTCACTAATCGCAGGGACAGCCTGATTACCTAGATAACGACACGTGATGGTGAGGTACTGACCAGAGAACTGATAGCGATAAGCACAGTGACGACCAGGGAGGTTCTCGAAGCGAGATGCATATATCGTATGAGTGCCATCTGCCTTGTAGGTAGCTGTTGCTCTTCTTGGCTTAGACTCGCCCACAAAGGTGAATTCCTCCGCTTCAACCTGCTTAACACCTGTATCCTTCAGAGAATATCGCCCAATGTGGATTCTGTCACTATCCTTAAGATTGTCACCAGGGAAGAGACTTGCTAGCTCGCCAGAGGTGAACATACGGTACTTACGACCATCAAGTAGGATCCCCTTATTCAGAGCATTGATAGCTTCGTCGAATGTATAATAGACGGGATCAGTAGCAGTAGTGGCGACAGGGTCGATCTGAGTAAGATTGGACGTAGGACCACTAACGATCTTCACACGATGATCAGGAGCACCAGTGGTGACAAGGTGCTCGATAGGCATCATCCAGCGATTGACATCGATACCCAAGTGATAAGCCTTAGCTGTAGCATAGCCCTGAGTACGAACCTTAGGAGCGTCAGCATTAGACCCTGCAGCGAAGATGTGGAAGTCACCGAGAGAGATCTCCGAGCGGAAACCTTCAGCAGGCTTAGCAGACTCAGGACGAGGCATACCCCACAGCAGGTAGTTCTGTGTAGCATCCACAGCTACAGATACAGAGCGGCTGATCGTCTCCTCTTCAGCTGCTTCATGGGTGAAGACCCACTTAGTTTCGCCAGTAGAATAGTCGTAGTAACCAGCGTTAGAGAGAGCGTTAGAGAAGACCTTTAGATCCGAATCGTCCACGTCAATGGCGTGTCTTGCCTGTCTCGTCTTGTTGCTTACCTTGATATTTAGAAGCGTACCCTGAGGCTTGAAGTCTACAGAGACCTTAGGAGCAGCTTCGCCTACTTCAGCAGCGACAGTGAAGGATACCTTATCGAAGGTGAAAGGCATACGTACCTGATAGGGCTTGAGATCCTTGTCAAGCGCTTCATCAGAAGAGAAGTCAACCTGCGTTCTGTCAGCATTGAGCTTACCACCACCGGTGATACCTGTGATCGTCCAACGCTCACCTGCGACAGGCTTGTTTTCTTCGGCTAGATCTTCGGATGCAGAGCCAATCGGCTTCAGAGTCAGCGTATGCCCCTGCATCTTGAGCTTGACCTTGCCGTCAACGATCGTAGCGTCCCAGTCGATCTCGGCATAAGCCTTCTTCGTACCAGCCTCATTGCTTAGGAAGCAGTGCGTCTTCCAGCTTGAGAGAGCATCATTCGTCGTGCGAGGAGCATCGTGGTTCGTGTCAAAGCTCACTGCACGCAGTGATTGAGCGCCCTCAGCAGAGCCTTCAAGTGAGAGCGAAATAGTTACGGGATCAGATTCCGAGTGAAGAGGTTCACGAGGCTCTACGGATTCCTTGCTACATCCGATCAGAGCGAATGCCCCAAACAAGGGCAACAGCATCTTCTTGAAATTCATTTTCTGAGTTTAATATTACTAATATGTTTCACTACTGACGCTCCCAGCTTAAGAGCCTTATAAGAGCCTTAGCCGAAGGAGCCACTAGTACAAAAATCTACGATACAAGAGCTACTGGCATTACCTCCGATAGCATACTATGAATAATGAGGCACAAGCATCTAGACCGATGCCATAGCCCGAGGGGAGTGTGTACACTTCTTCCTAATTCTATACAGAGTGTAAAAGGGAGACACTAATTGTGTCTCTTCCTAGGACAGCAACAAAGGGAAGAAGTTGTACTGCAACCTTATCTACGATAAAATTGGTACAAAGGAAAGAAAAATAACATTTATAAACAAACAAGCACACTGGTGATTAATCACCCTTCTAGGCGACAAAGACAATATAAACGCTTTTCACACTCAAACTCTGAAACTCCACCTTCCTTCTATCCTGAAAGCATGCCCACTAAAAGGCTTCCGAACTACCCAGAGAAGCAGATAAACAGAAGACCTCCCAATGAAAAGGAAGAGGAGCTAGGCAAACTGAATTGCCTTGCTCCTCTTCTCTTAGTCAGTCCAGTAGCTTTTGATAGCCTAGGGAGCGGTACACGTCTGCGTTGGTGCGGTGCACTGCTCCTTCTCAAGCGCAGTGATCACCTGATGTAGCTGACGACCGAGACCGATAGTGTACCCTTGGGAGTAGAAGACTACACGATTGAAGGTATCAGCGATGATGAAGACAGGGAGATTGCCTGCACGGAGCTTGAGCGAAGAGACAAGTTCGCTGAGGATCTTACCCGATTCATCACGACCGAAGACCGTCTTCGTAGGCAGCCCTACGAAGTCCTCGGGGCGATAGCGGCTCTGGCTCGTCTTATCCTTGAAGAGCAGGACAAGGCTACGATCCCAATGGTCGAAGGTCTCCCGCTCTGCGATGATATCCTTCAGAGCATGGTTCGTAGGCTCTTCGCCTGCACCAAGCACCCCGAGGATGTAGTAGCCACGCCCCGTAGTGGTGAGGACAGATTGCTCCTTCTCCTCGGGTGCGACGAACTGCTCTGCCTTAGTCAGGTCCTTCGCTTCACCAAGGTAAGCAAAGCGGTTCTCTGCATCGAAGCTACCGAGGACAGCTACAGCCGTCGTATCACGACGCATGACCAGCTCTTCGTCCGTCGTCTTACCTGAGCGGATATCGAAGGAGCGCATATTCACCAGCACACTACCACTGGCTAGACGCGAACCCGTGACAAGCATATAGTGTCCAGCGTCCATAGGTGCTCCGTCCTTGAAGGTCTTCGCCCATGAGGTACCTTGCTCCAGTCCATTATCCCCTTCGTCATAGGAGAGCTTCTGAAGCTGACCCTTCTTGTCGAACTTAGAGATAGTGAACTGATAGTAGTACTTAGGATTGTCGATGATACCATTGTCCTGATAACTTAGGCGAAGCGTACCCTGTGGAGCTGCAGCTGCGGGACGAGCTACATCAAGGAGAATATCCTGCCAGCGACCATCAAGATAAGCCTGCACCTTGCCCGTGACCCCATCGATACGAGCGGGCCAGCCCATAGCACGAGCCATCGAGACGAAGAAGATGCCACGTGAGTAGCTATCTGCCTTGCGTGCCTTCCACACACCGATGGGCTCAATGGGATAATCCAGCGGATTATAGTCCTTATCGAGGCTGATCTCCTTCTGACACCACTGACGAAGGGCTTCGAGTGAGGACTTGAAGCTACGCTGAAGGTCAGCGGGGACAGCCTCACGGAAATACTTCTTGTAGGGGACGAGGGGTTCGTTAGCTACACGAGGATTGAAGATATAGCGCATCGATAGCTCCTTATCCGAAGCGAACTGGGGCAGGGGCTCCGTATTGTCTAGATGATCACGGAGTACCTCTAGGGGCACATCACGGAGGTCCTTAGCAGAGATCGCACGGAGGAGAGACTTAGCAGCCTCCTGATCCTTGGACTCTTCGACGAAGGTACGGACGGCCTTCCAGTTGCCTCGTGCATCAAGATTCTCGAACTGCTTGTCGAGGAAGGTAGCCACGTAGCGCCCACGGATAGAGTCTTCGAGAGCCATACGGCGGTTATTCTCTGCACGCTGAGCATCGGTGACCTCGGGATACTTAGCATCCTCACGGGGAGGAGTGATGAGGAGGTCTTCGTTGATCTTGTCCGTCGGACGGTACTTCAGCTGAAGGCGTACCTTCTTATCCTTGCCAAAAGTCACCTTCTGGAAGCCAAAGCGATAAGCACCCTTAGCATCGGGCTTACTCGCATAGACGAGCATATCCCCCTGACCTGCGGTGAGGAAGGTACTGCCCTTAGAGTCGGTGGTCTTGGTCGCTACGGTATAGAATTCTCCATAGTTGTAGACCTTGAACTCGACAGGGACACCGACCAGAGGACGACCCGAAGCATCGACGACAGACACATCTACTCGACCCGTATGGGCGTAGTTGTCGATCACATTGATCTCCGTATAGGTAGGAGTACGATCGATGATCTCCTCGGGTCCATCATAGCGACCAAAGGCCTTCGTATGTACGAGCATCGCACGGGACACGGGGGCATTGAACCAAGCCAGATTGAGCACAGGCTCAGGCTCACAAGCTCCGAGGAATGCCCACTTACCATTGATCCAAGCTTCTACCCAAGCGTGATTGTCATCCGTATGAGCCCAGCGAGGAGTATAGACCTGACGGGCAGGGATGCCGACAGCACGGAGGGCAGCGACTAGGAGCGTAGACTCTTCGCCACAACGACCGTAAGCTGTACGCAGGGTAGCTAGAGGTGAAGAGGTACGGGAGTCACTTGGGGTATAGACCACGTGCTCGTGGCACCAGTGATTGACCTCGAGGACTGCTTGCTCAAGGGAGAGTCCCTTGACACGATCCTTCAGCGCATTGTAGAGGAAGGGGCGAGAAGCATCCAGCGCCTCATTATTGACACGGATCGGGAGGACGAAGTGGCGCCACTCACGATCGGGGACGATCTTACCCCAAGGCAGCTCTTGGCGAGCCTTCAAGGAGCTACGGACATTCTCTAGGAAGTAGGCTCCATCCCGATCAATGAGGTCATTGGTCGGCATGTAGGTATAGAGGAACGTCAGTGCATCACGCTCCTCGGCAGAGAGGGAGGAGTCGAAGATACGGAAGAGATCTCCCCGAGGGAAGGCCTTCTTCTTACGGAGGAAGTCTTGCTGAAGCTGGCTCTCGTGGATGGTCGTCTTAGCCACCTTGTGCTGAGCATAAGAGGCTGTCAGCGTCCCCGATGAGAGCGCTAGAGCCAGCGTGAGGATACGTAAAGTCATAGGATGTATAGTGTTGTTAGTGTTCGTCTAAGGAAGCTAGTGCTTCAAGGGCTCCAGAGATCTTGATAGGATCTGTGAAAAGGTAGGCATATTCGTCGATGGTCACCGTCCCGCCCATGGAGACCCCTTCATGACGGTAGCGCATGGGGCTGGGCTCGGGTACTCGGCCTGTGAAGTGGAATTCCTTCGCTCCAGTGATACGGGCAAGCTCAGCGATATTCTCGGGGGTCACACCTGCTCCAGGCATGATGATGATCCTATCTCCTGCCTGCTTGACCAGCTGAGCGATGACCTCTGCCCCTTCAAGCGCCGTAGCCTTGCCCCCAGAGGTAAGGACACGGGCACAGCCCGCCTTGATGATATCCTCAAGAGCTGCCGAAGGATCACGGCACACATCGATAGCTCTATGGAAAGTCACGGGGAGATCTCCCGAAGCCTCGACGAAGCGACGAAGGAGGGGCTTATCTACCTCACCGTCGGGAGTCAGACAGCCGACTACGATACCATCGACACCGAGCTGACGAGCCATCTTGATGTCCTCAAGCATGGCTTCAACCTCAATAGGTGTGTAGAGGAAGTCCCCTGCTCGGGGGCGGATGATCACATTGAGCTTGATATCGACAGCACGGCGTGCAGCGACGATCTCTCCGTATGAGGGGGTGGTACCTCCCTCGGGTAGTCCTGCGCAGAGCTCTATACGATAAGCCCCGCCGAGCTGAGCTCGACGGGCGCTTTCGGCACTACCTGCACAGTTCTCTATGCGGTATTCCATAGGTGATTACTTGAGCGTTACTTCGACGATGTAGTCAATAGCGTTGGCTTCCGAAGGAGCCTTATCGAAGGTCAGTGTCAGGCCTGCCTTGGTCTGGTGGAAGGGGATCGACTTACGAGACTCGAAGGCTACGACACTCTTGACCTTCTGTGTAAGCGGCAGGGAGAGCATGCGGCTCTTCCAAGAGAGGATGTGCAGGTAGAGCGTCTTGCCCTTCTGCGTCGTGACACCCCATTCCTGAGGAGGGATGCACCCTTCGCGTACCCCATCCTTGACCGTCACCCTGTTGGTCTTCATCCAGCGACCGATCTTCTCAAGGCGATCAATAGCTGTAGCAGGGAGGACACCCGAAGCCTCAGGGCCGATATTCAAGAGCAGGTTGGCATTGCGCCCTGCTGTCTCGACGAGCAGACGGATGAGGGTCGTATCGGACTTATAGTTCTGGTCAATGATCTTGTAGCCCCACATGCCGTTCATCGTCTGGCAAGTCTCGATGGGGAGCTTACTGATCGACTGCCCCGAGAGACCTGCGGTATTAGCACCAGGCACGTCGCGCTCGAACATCTGGAAGTCTTCACCCTCATGCACTTCGCCGTGGTGATTGTTCCCGATGAGGCAAGCAGGATTCAGGGCATGAATGCCTGCATACATCTTGTCATAGTGCCAGTCGAAGCCAGGATTCTCATCCTGGTCCCATTCGCCATCGAACCAGATAGCCTCAGCACCATAGTCCTGGACGAGTTCCTTGAGCTGAGCATTCATGAAGGCATCATAGGTCTTCCACTCGCCATGCGTAGTACGCCCTGTGCCACGGCCCGTACGTCCGATGGGATAGTAGTCATCACGCGTCCAGTCGAGGAGCGAATAGTAGATATGGAAACCTAAGCCCTGCTTGCGACATTCGTCACGGAGCTCGGCGAGGATATCACGCTTGAAGGGTGTAGCCTTCACGATATTGTAGTCACTATGCTTGGTGTCCCAGAGAGAGAAACCCTCGTGGTGACGGGAAGTGATCGTCAGATAGCCTGCACCCGAAGCCTTGATCGCTGATACCCACTTGGCCGCATCAAACTCTGCAGGATAGAAGGCAGCTGCAGATTTAGCATACTCTGCGTGGTTCAGGTTGGCATTGGTCATATACCATTCGCCCTGAGCGAACATGCTATAGAGCCCCCAGTGCAGGAAGATCCCGAAGCCACGATCACGGAAGGTCTTCCGAGCTTCTAGATTTTCTTTGGTTGGCTGGTAGCCAGGCTGAGCATGAGAGAGAAGAGGAGTAGATACGGCTAGGCCGAAGGCCAGAGCGGCCATCCGAGTAGTAGTTAGTACACTTTTCATTGTGGTGATGTTTGGCCCTCTCTTGAGGTTGATTACACGGCTCAAAGATAGTCAATTATTGAGGAGAAACCTTAAAAAATTAAGATAGCACACTCCGTCTTCTGTTAGGGTATTCTAGAGAAAGATCTTAGCTGAAAAAAGAAAGTACTCAAGGGGGTAAAAAACCACCCTACGGTAGGTCACTCCGAAAACCTATAGTGGGTCGTCCTTGCGACCTACTGTGGGTCGCTCCGACGACCTACCGTAGGTCGTTTTGGCGACCCACTATAGGTATCAGATCGAGCCTTCCTAGAACTAGGGTATTGAGGTAGTCAAAGACAGGGGGGAAGTCTACAGAAGAAGTGCTAAATTTAGCCTTCAAGAAGGGAGGGATAATATTCATCCCCGTCCCGAACGTTTTACCGATAAATAAAGCACAGTATATGAACAAAAAGATTGGACTACTGAGCCTAGTTCTTCTCCTCGGCTTGCCCTCTTGCGAGATAGCTCGCATCAGCGAGGAGTTTGGACGCTCAAGCAATTCCATTGCCCGCATCGAGCGAGGGATGAACCAAAGGCAGGTACAAGAGCTCCTTGGGCGACCCGACTTCCGGAGCTTCTCCGAAGATGGTACCGAAGAATGGGAATATCGCCAGACCTACGGCTCTCTTGGAGGGATGGTTGTCCTAGTCACCTTCTCCCCATCGGGAAGAGTGATCCGACTCAACACCTATGACAATGAAAGGTATAGACGCTCCAGAAACGACTACCCTAGCTACCCGAATTATCCGAATTACCCGAACTATCCCAACTACCCTAGAGATCGGGGAGACTATCCCTATGACAACCGTCAGAGTGAGCGGGAGAATGAGGAATGGTTCAAGGATGTACTGAACTCGGCACGTCGTAAGCCCTTCGATGATGATCGGGTCAAATATATCCAAGATGTCGCTCGAGACTACCGCTTCACGACCAAGCAGACCATCCGTCTACTGAACCTCTTTACTTGGGACAAAGAGAAGCTCAAGGTACTCTCCCATATAGCTCCTCGTCTGAGAGATCCATACAATGCTTACCAGATCATAGACAGCTTCACCTTCCTCGATGCTAAGGAGCAGGCTCGTCGTATGCTCGGGCTCTCTCGCTAAGTACTTAGCTCACTCACCTCACCATCATACATCCCCCTATATCTATTATGAAGATAACGACAGGGCTTGCGGCCTCTATCTGCATCGTCACGCTCGCCTCGTGCGGGCTGGGCAAGGCACGCCAATCGGTCAGTCAGATCGACCGAGGGATGACCAAAAGCCAAATCGTAGCGATCCTAGGTCAGCCTCGCAATAAGAATGTCCAAGAGAATAACCGAGAAGTATGGGAATATCGATTCCAAGACCAGCTCTCGGAGGCTGTCCTTGCGGTCAATGTGACCTTCGAGGATGGTCGTGTCTCGAAGTTCGACAGCAAAGAGACAGCCCCCCAGCAGCCAGCTACCATCCCCTACCCTACTCCCTCTACTCCTACGCCTCCACCTCCCGTCGTCATCCCCGATCGAATCCCTGAGCAGTACCCCGCTCCTCGCCCTGAGTACTATCCGGGACGTGGCTACCGAGATCGGTATGAGCAGGAGGCCGAAGCTCGTGCTTTCGAGGAGTTCTATCAGGATGTGCGTAGTCTGATCTACACGAGGGAGCAGATCCAGTTCATCGAAGATGTGGCTCGCCGTAGCTACTTCTCCACGGATCAAGTCGCTCGACTCGTCCGTATCTTCTCCACAGACGATCAGCGACTCCATGTGCTACGCATCCTCACCCCCCGCCTCAGAGACAGCTACAATGCTTATCGCCTCATCGAGCTCTTCGACTTCATGAGCACTAGGGAGGAGGCTCGGCGCATCATCGAGACCTATGCTCCGCCCATGCCTCGCCAATATGATCCTCGCTACGGAGGTACCCTGCCACAGCAAGAGGACTTCGAGGAATTCATCCGAGGCATCGAACGTCAGACCTTCACCAAGGATAAGCTCCGCTATATCCGTGATGCTGCCCAGCTCAATACCTTCACCGTACAGCAGACAAGTCGCCTGCTGAAGCTCTTCACTTGGGACAAGGAGCGTCTCGAAGTCCTCGAAGCCATCGCTCCCCACCTGCGTGATGGCTACAATGCTTATCGCCTCATTGAACTCTTCGACTTCATGCACGCCAAGGAGCAAGCTCGACGCATCCTCGGCTTCTCTCAGGATCGAGGCTCCTATGGGCGCTCCTTCTCCCGAGGAGGAGGTAGCATCCAAGAGCAAGTTGGGGAGATCGGTCGACGTATCGATGAGCAGATGAATCAAACAAGGGATCGCATCGGCCAAATGACCGAGCACTCTACGTGGTTCCAGCCTCTGCTTATCCAGCTACGTACCGAACCTTCTGTCGAAGGTCGCCTCAACCTCCTCCGCACCGAGCTCCGCTATCATCAGCTAACGACGGACCAAGGCATGCAGCTCTTGCGTACCTATTTCTCTACCGATGAGGATCGTCTCAGTGCCCTAGAGCTCATCGCTCCAAAGCTCTCCGACCAGTCGGCACGAGGACGCTTCCTTGATCTCTTCACTTACTCCGAAGGGAAAGCACGAGCTAGCTACCTCCTCGGCCTTTAGGCCTTCATCCTCTTTCTATATACACGACAGCGCCACCTAGGGAGATCCCCTAGGTGGCGCTGTCATTGGTATTTTAGACTAAGCGAGATGCTTCTGGAAGGCAAGTCGTGGTGAACCATCGGAGACGTAGATCGTACCACAGTGCGTGAAGCCATTCCGCTCGAGGAAGCTCAGCATGGTCTGATTTGCCTCGTGGGTATCAATGCGTAGGTTCGTACAGCGAGCCGATACCCAAGCCAGTACTCGGTCAGCCATACCCTTCACCCGACCATCCGAAGCAAGGCGATGGACTACCCCGTAGGGAGTCTCATCTAGCCAAGCTCCTTCGATATGCTGATAGGTGGGCTCTTCCTCCTGAGCGAAGTAGAAAGTCCCTACCAGCCTATCAAGCCCTTCCTCCTCACAGACATAGCTATGCCCCGAGGCTATATCCCTGAGGATCTGCTCCTGCGAAGGATAGCCGACAGGCCACTGAGCACTATTTCCTTGACGGATCATGAAGGAGCGAGCCCCGTCAAGTAAAGCCATGATCCCCGAGAGATCCTCGGGAGTACTGAGACGTATCTGCATCGAGATAAGAAGATCGCTAGAGATAACAGCTAAGGGCCATCTCACCTCAAGAGGAGAGACAGCCCTTAGATCTAGTGGATGGATAGGATCCTATACTCTTAGAAAGAACCTACGATGAGGATCGTCACCAGGAGAGCAAGGATAGCATAGAGCTCAGGGAAGACCGCCATGACCATGGTGGTGCTGAAGACATTCTCCCCATTACCAATCGCCTGAATACCATTGGCACAGACCTGAGCCTGACGGATCGAAGAGTAAGCACCGACGACACCGAGGATGATCCCTGCCCCGAGGATAGCCCAAGCGGCAAAGGTAGTGATGGGACCTGCTGCGATCAGCTTATCAAGGGCAGCCTTAGCCATGAAGAAGCCAACGAAACCATAGAGCCCCTGTGAGCTTGGCAGAGCTGCCAGACCGATGTACTGCCCGAGGGCATCAGGGTTCTTCTTCATAGCACCGACGGCAGCATTACCGCAGATCGTCACACCTACGCTACTACCGATACCCGTCAGACCAACCATCAGCACAATGCCGAGGAAAGACAACATCTCATTCATAATCTTTACTTGAGTTAAATGGAATTATTTGGTTTGTTTTTTACTTACGCTTGAAAGGAGTGTAGGGCTTACCTCCACCCTCAAACTCACTATTCTTGTAGTACTCTACGAACGTCAGACGTAGCGGGTGAACGAAGGCACCGATCATAGCGATACCGAAGTTGATCCCGTGCCCGAAGACGAGGATGATGAGTGCAAGGATCCAGCCCATGATGTAGCTACCGATCCCAGCATCACTCCCCGAGGCGGGGAGACAAGACATAGCGAGCTGATTGAAGACGCTCCCTAGGATCCCCCCCGTCAGCCCGATGGCGAAGAGTCGGATATAGGAGAGTGAGTCTCCGAGAAGCCCCGAAGCAGTCTCATAGGTCTTCCACAGACCTGCACCGAGGTTGAAGAAAGGATTCTTCCCTGGGCTATTGTAGAAGAAGGCGACTAGGACCGAAAGTCCTGCTACACCATAGAGGAGGTAGGTCACAGGCTCTGGCAGTGTGAACTGCATCATCGGTAGAGCATAGATCAGCCCGACAGCTACCAGAAGGAGTACCCAAGCATAGCCAGCAAGTGAGTGCTTCCATCCCTTCTGCTTACCTGTCTTGTATGCTCCGACAGCCTTACCGAGCAGGATCTGCACCAGACCAATGACGACAGAGATCGTCATCAGATTATCCTGATTGAAGAGGTATTCCTTGTTGTGAGCCCAGGGCAGTTCGATCCCGAAGATCCCCCCCATGAGCATTCCGACAACAAATGCTCCACCTCCGAGCCACTGGATAAGCCCTACGATCGAATTGTCCCCTCCTCGATTCTTCAATCGCACGAAGGTCGATACGGCGAAGAGCACCAGTCCATAGCCCGCATCCCCAAAGCACATCCCGAAGAAGAGCATGAAGAAGGGGGCGATGAGTACCGTCTGGTCTAGCTCCTGATAGTTAGGTAGCGAGAAGAGACCCGTGATGAACTCAAAGCACTTGGTGAAGGCATTATTCTTCAGCTGGATGGGCACACGCTCCGTCTCTGGATCGAAGTCCACCTGCTTGAAGTAATAGCCCCCCTTGCCGAGCTCCTCCTCAAAGGCCTTAGCATGATCGGTAGGGACGAAGCCTTCCAAGAGAAGGAGCTTCTCCTCTGCTAGGCGATCAGCCTGCAGACGCACTGTCCCGAAGGTCAAGTGATTCTCCAGATCAGTATCGTAGGCTTGAAGCTGAGCTTGCCACTCTGGGAAACTTGCCCGCAGTTGCTCGGTAGCTTGGTCTAAGGAAGCCTGCACTTCTTCCAGCTCCTGCTCTACACGATCGACACTGCGCTGAGGGCGACGGATAGCTTCAGCTTCGGGAAGATGAAGCGTCGTATCTAGGGAGCGAAGCAAGACGAAGTACTGACGACCACTGACGACCTCGATAGGTACGACATCATGCATAGCACGGAAGCTTTCCGTAAACTGAGATACGGGGAGGGCATAGAAGTCCAGCGTGTAGCCGACCTCTTCAAGGCGAGTAAACGTACTGTCGTCAAAGACACCCCAAGGGCGAACCTCATCGGCCTCTACCCGTAGCGTCGTGATACGGTCGACAAGACGATGTCTTGCCTCTAGCTGCTCCTCAATCTGACTGATGAGTGCGCGTCCATCTACCTCTGTGGGTAGCTGTACTTGCTGTCCCGACTCAGAGGCGGGTCCTTCATAGGGGCGAAGCTCCTTGCGAAGAGCCACGATGTGCATACGCTCAGCCTGCAGAGCTTGTAGCTCCTCGACCTCCTTCGTAGACTTCTGCTCTCGGACGTGGACGACTCCTAGCTCTCTGAGGCGCAGGAGGAAACCTTCATAGTCTCCATGGAAGACCAAGAAGGCATATTTATTCATTGGCTGAATCATTGGGCTACCTCCTCTTCTTTGCTTTTACGCTTCTCGATATTGGTACGCATGATCTTCTGCGATGCCTTCGAGAGACTCTCTTCGTCCTCGATGAATCGCTTGATCTTGCGGATAGCATCTTGATAGCCTGGGATCTGCACCTTCTCGAAGAGGTTCACCTTCTGGGTGGTCTTCTTACGAGCATGCTCTAGGAACTCCATCTTCAGACGAAGGAACTCCGCCTCAATCCCTGTAGTGGCAAGCGTCTTCAAGAGCTCAATCCCCTCGGCATACCAAGAGGGAGCATTGAAGATACTGAAGGGGCGTACCTCGTAGTGGATACCATCCAGCACGGGGAGCAGGACACCAGCAACCTTCTTCATTGAGAGGTCTACTCGATCCACTGTGATGAGCGAAGGATCGAACTCATCCCATAGACTGACCATGCCCTGATAGCCTCGGAGTTCGGCCTCGAGTTTAGCCTCGAGCTCCTCGACCTCTCGCTTGGTCTGCTTGACCTGCTGTCTGAGGGCGCTCTCCTTACTCTTAATCGTAGGCAAGGTGCGCAGACGCATCTTCAGCGCCTTCTCCTGCTGCTGTAGCGAGGTCTTATTGTATTGAAATCGTATCGCCATAAGTCATTTGATGGCTACCTATTTATTCCTTAGTCACGATAGTGAGTTCACTCCCTCGCACTATGATCGCTTGATCATTCGTGATCGGTACGAGAGGAAGTTTATCGCCGTATGTAGCGAGGACCTTCTCTCCTACTTCTTCGAAGGGAAAACTCCTATAGTGAGGCAGTGGATATCTAGAGATTAGCCCTAGAGCTGCGAAGGATGCCAACTCGGATGCCACATGAGTCTCATCCATGAGCCGGACATACTCGATACTCGGAGCAAGTATCATCGCCCCAGCAGACTCCCCGATGTAAGGCTTACCACCCTCAATCTCTTCCTGGATAAGCTTATCAGCGCCCTTGCGCTTCAGCTCCTGAAGGAGATAAAAGGTATTACCTCCTGAGACGTAGATCAGATCACCCTCTGAGAGCGTACTTCTGATCTCCTCCGATGAAGCCGTAGCGACATCAAGAGGTGCGACCTTTAGCCCCAGTTCCTCCAGACTCTCTTGCCCCAGCTTTACATACTCCTTGTAGGACTCTGGAGTACTAGCCGTGGGGATGAAGGTGACGACCTTCCCCTGTAGTTCTATTGGGCATGCTTGCTCAAATAGAGGAGCTACATCTGCAAATGAGGAGCAGAGGAAAAGGAATATGCTTGGGTTCATTCTCTATACTATTGGGCTCTCCTAGCTTTGCCACACCTCAAGAGCGATTCTTCCTGAGGAGCGGTGGTGTCGTGCTAGGCTCTTAGGCCTCAGGCCAATATTTATCGACGAGTTGCTGCTTGATGTTGACTTCAGCAGGTCGGAAGTACTTACCGAAGAGGCCCCATGCGGTGTCAAGCATCCCTTCGATATCGACATTAACGTCGATAGCTAGGAGCTCACGCGAATAGTCAGCTGCAAAGCGAAGGGTGCGCTCATCGTAGTCGGTTAGGTCGAAACCATTCTCCATCTTCGTCTGTGCACCTGCGGCATCGGAGAAGAGACGGACAGCGGCATTCATCACCTGTGGATGATCCTCACGAGTCTTCTTACCGATGACAAGCTGCTTGAGACGAGAGAGCGAACGGAAGGGGTCGATGATGACCTTACCCACACTCGAGTCACGACGCAGATAGAGCTGCCCTTCGGTGATATACCCCGTGTTGTCAGGTACGGCATGCGTGATATCTCCCCCAGAGAGTGTCGTCACAGCGATGATCGTGATCGATCCTCCGTCTGGGAACTGCACTGCCTTCTCATAGATCTTAGCTAGGTCAGAGTAAAGCGAACCTGGCATAGAGTCCTTAGAAGGGATCTGGTCCATACGATTCGACACGATCGCCAGAGCATCGGCATAGTTCGTCATGTCGGTCAAGAGGACCAGCACCTTCTCCTTCTTCTCCACGGAGAAGTACTCCGCAGCAGCGAGTGCCATATCTGGGATCAGAAGACGCTCAACAGAAGGGTCCTCCGTCGTATTGATGAAGCTGACGATACGGTCAAGCGCACCTGCATTGCTGAAGGTATTCTTGAAGAAGAGGTAGTCGTCGTTGGTCATACCCATCCCCCCGAGGATGATCTTATCGCTCTTAGCACGAAGAGCTACCATCGCCATCACTTCATTGAAGGGCTGGTCAGGGTCTGCGAAGAAGGGGATCTTCTGCCCCGTCACAAGGGTATTATTGAGGTCAATACCTGCGATACCGGTAGCGATGAGTTCAGAGGGCTGCTCACGGCGAACGGGGTTCACCGAAGGACCACCGATCTCTACTTCCTTACCCGAGATAGCAGGACCGCCATCGATGGGTTCACCGTAGGCATTGAAGAAGCGACCGACGAGCTGGTCACCCACCTGAAGCGAAGGAGCCTTGCCTAGGAAGATCACTTCCGCATCCGTGGGGATACCTTCCGTACCGCCGAAGACCTGCAGAGTGACTTCTTCGTCCATGATACGCACGACCTGAGCTAGACGCCCATTGATCGTAGCCAGCTCCTCGTTGCCCACACCCGTAGCGCGGAGCATACAAGTAGCCTTGGTGATATTCTCGATCTTGGTATAAATCTTTTGGAATGCTTTTGCTGCCATAGCGCTCTTTAGTTTTTAGCTCGTTGGGAAATCAATTCTTCCGCTCTAGCTTCTTGGCGACGGAACTCTTCGCTGTCGAACTCAGAGTAGTTCATCTGCTTGAAGACATTGATCAGCTCCTTGAAGTACTCCGACACTTCGACGAAGCCCTCGAAGGAGAAGTTCATGCAGCAGACCTGCATCACACGACTGACCATGTATTCCTGACGCTTCAGTGAGCAGTTGCAGTCGATCGGGTCGAAGGCATCCTGCTGACAGATGATGAAGTCGATGAGTTCGGACTTCCAGAAGGTGACGTGGTAGTCCAAGGGCACACCATCGTCCCCGAGGATGTTGATCTGCTCAGCGATCTCCTTACCTCGGATGAGCCACTGCTTCATCTGATTGACCTTGTCGATCCAGCCTGATCCGATATGATCGCTGACGTAGTCTTGGAACTCTGGATACTCCAGATACTTCGAATAGCTATCGATTGGATTGACCGCTGGGTAGCGCTTACGGTCGGCACGCTCCTGCTCTAAAGCATAGAAGCAACGAGCTACCTTCTTGGTGTTCTCAGTGACAGGCTCCTTGAGGTTACCCCCTGCAGGAGATACCGTCCCGATGAAGGTGACCGATCCAGTAGCACCATTCTTCAGATGGACGAAGCCTGCACGAGCGTAGAAGTTCGCCACGATGGCAGAGAGGTCCATAGGGAAGGCATCGGGGCCTGGGAGTTCCTCGAGACGGTTAGACATCTCACGCAGAGCCTGAGCCCAACGAGAAGTAGAGTCAGCCATCAGCAGTACCTTGAGACCCATGCTACGGTAGTACTCAGCGATAGTCATCGCCGTATAGACCGAAGCTTCACGAGCTGCCACAGGCATGTTGGAGGTATTAGCGATGATGATCGTACGCTCCATCAGAGGGCGACCGGTATTGGGGTCAAGGAGTTCAGGGAATTCCTTGAAGACTTCCACGACCTCATTAGCACGCTCACCACAAGCAGCGATGATCACGATATCAGCCTCAGCCTGCTTACTGATCGCATGCTGGAGGACCGTCTTCCCCGTACCGAAGGGACCAGGGATGAAGCCCGTACCACCCTCGACGATGGGGTTCATCGTATCGATCATACGTACCCCCGTCTCTAGGAGCTTGTGTGGGCGTGGCTTATCGGCATAGCAGGTGATCGGGCGCTTGACTGGCCACTTCTGCTTCATGGTGATGGCATGCTCCTGTCCGTCTTGGTCGAGGAGGATCGCAATGGTATCCTTGACGGTGTACTTCCCCTCGCCTTCGAGGCTCTTGATGGTGTAGATCCCATCCATAGAGAAGGGGACCATGATCTTGATGGGCTGGAAGTTCTCCTCTACCTGACCAAGCCAAGAGCCAGCGGTGACACGATCACCGACCTGAGCAAGGGGCTTGAAGTCCCAGAGCTTGTCTCCATCAAGCGGGTAGGTATAGGTGCCTCGGCTGAGGAAGACCCCTTCCATCTTGTCGAGGTCATTCTGGAGTCCGTCATAGTTCTTAGACAGCATCCCTGGACCAAGCGTGACCTCGAGCATGTGCCCTTCGAAGGTCACGGGGTCACCGATGCGCATCCCACGCGTGGATTCGAAGACCTGAGCATAGGCATTCTTACCACTGACTCTGATGACCTCACTCATCAGAGGGACTCCTCCGACGGTGATATAGCATATCTCATTCTGAGCGACAGGGCCGTCTGCCTCGATAGTCACGAGGTTGGCGACGATACCTTTTACACTACCTTTTGTTGCCATGTATCCCTTGTTATTTAGCGCAGACCCAGACTAGGTGAAGGGCATGCGTATTCGGTTGAATTCTGTGTATTCTTAGTGAGGAGAGGAGGAATTAGCGCTTCTGAGCCTTCTTGAATTCCTGTAGGACGTTGGCACTCTCGCCCTTGAGCGAGAGGACGATCTTACGGAAGGTGGCCTCCCCAGTCTTCTCATCCAGCTGCGACCAGCGCTCGAGGATGGAGAGACGGAGATAGTAGCAGAGCACATTGTCGATGTCGAAGATGCGGACGAAGGTCCAGTCATCCATCCACTGCCACTTCAGCAGGTCGATCAGACGCTCACGACGAGCGATGTCCCGCTCTTCGGCGATCTGAAGGACTTTAGGAAGATAAGGGAGAAGCTCACCGAGGTCGAAGTCCTTAGCCTTGGAGTGCAGGAGATTCTGCTCCACTTCACCCTGACCGACGATGTATCTCGAAGCATCCCAGCCCAGTCTGCAACAAGTGAAGACGGCGAGGATATTGCGGATATTCTTGTTCAAGCTGAACCATTCGCTGAGGAAGGCACTCCCCACAGCTCCGACGGAGTCGTAGTAATAGCCCGTGAGTAGATCCTCGAGGAGCAAACGATCTGATCCGATCTCTTCAAAGCGAGAGGGGCGCACGTCGGCCTCTTCGGCGAAGTCTTCGGCCACAGCCTTGCGGAAGAAGAGATCGTAGACAAAGCGCACGATGTATGCAGGGAGCTCTCGGACGCGAGGGCACTTCTTGCCTGCAGCTGCTGCTTTAGCAACTCGCTGGAGAAGGCTCACAAAGAGCTCGTCTCTGCTGGGCTCAGTCTCTACGGGCCCGTAAGAAGGTTCCTGAGATTCCTCCTCCGTTTCTACTGGAGTGAGGTGTCCTTCGGCGATCCAGCTGAGGAGTTCCTTGTTGAGGGGCTCCATGCGGAGGATCTCCAGATAGGAGCGATCTCTCTTGGTCAAGATGGGTAACAGCTCTTCATAGAAAGCCTCTGTAGAGAAAGGAGGCTTGGGGGTATCCACCGTGACATTCGGCAGGCCTGATACCAGAGCGTAATACTTAGCCATGTGTGCTCTACATTATGTACTAATCTGTTCAGGACTAGAAGAGCATCTTGGTCATCTCTGGACGGAGGAAACTCTTAAATAGTTCGATAAACTCGGATTCGCCGAACTGAACCTTGAAGCTCCCATCTTGTGGAGCGATCGTGAAGTCGGTAGGTTTGCCTGCTACAGAGCGGATCGACACGCCACGCTCCAGCAGAGCCTTAGCATTAGCAGCGAAGTAAGAGCGAAGGCCTTCTGCATCAGCCGTAGAGATCTCGATCCCACGATTGAGGTCGAAGCCTTCTGCTAGCTTGAGGATGAACTTCTGGATGAAGGCCTGATCAGCAGTAAGCGCCTGGACATTAGCTCGAGCTACTTCGCCCTGGATCTGATCAGCGATGCTGCTCTTCAGTGAGTCGATGAGTTGGGAGGTGTAGAGCCGCAGCTCCGATTCGGTGTTTTTCTTGAGTTCGCTAGCGCGACGTTCGGCGGTCTTGACGATCTCGTCAGCTCGGCTTGCAGCCTCTGCTTCGATCTTCTTGGCTTTTGCTTCGGCCTCGGCGACGAGGCGATCAGCTTCAGCTTGGCCTTGTTGGACCCCCTCTTTGTAGATCTTCTCGGTCAGTTCTTGAATCTTTGCATCCATATCTGATTGTATTTGCTTTGTCTACGATGCAGTGGGAGAAGAGCTCTTCACCCGTGCGGAAGCAAAGATAAGCAATTTATCCATACGACAAAGAGTGTAAAGCCAAGGCAAAAAAACAAGTAATTCCAGCCCTCATCTCCGCCTAGTAGAGAGGGATAAAAAAGCCCTCAAGAAGGGGGCTAAATACCCCTTAAAATTGACCTTAACAGCCCCTCTACGAAAAGCAAAAGATGGGCTCGGAAGAAGTAGCATGTACAGCCCCTTTCCTGCAGGATCTACGACACCCCTAAAAACGACCTACGGTAGGTCGCCTTTAAAACCCACTGTGGGTCGTCTCACCGACCTACCGTGGGTCGCATCGACGACCCACGGTAGGTTTTATTTGGGCTCTTCCTAGAGTCGATCGTAATGGGTCATACGGATGCCCATCAACAGAGGGGTTCTCTCTAGGGCAATAAACTAATTGAATGGCGATTTCTCCTCCGACAGTTCTCCCCTACTTTGCTCTCTACAGGATAGAGGGAAATCATCAGAAAAAGTCATACCTACAGCCCTAGCTCCACAGGCCCAAATTACGAGGCAAACGCATATATTTGCCCAGACGGGAAAACTGGTCATACAGGGGCCTACCCTATTTGACCAAGGATAAACGAACGAGAGCACATCAAAACAGAGAAGACATGAAACCAAGCAAGTCATGGAGAAACGATGCAGGAAATCTCTGTGTCATGCTCCCCCAATTGAGCTTCTGGGCACTAGGCATTAGTTTAGGCTCTATAATACTACTACTCGGAGCTCTTGTCCTTGATTTGAGATACACAAAGGGGGAACACATCCTTATACTCATCCCTGTTACTCTAGGAATCATCTTCTTTCTCTACCGTTTCAGAAGACATGAGCGGGCAAGTATACTCCAAGCCTTCAAAGATGACCTTGACTATCAAGTAAGCAAGATCTTAAAGGACTACCCCATAAAGACATTTGAAGTCAAACGAAAGGTCTATATACCTAAGGGCTACAAGTACAGGAATAGATACATCCTCATCCTATTATCCAATGGCGTAATACTTGAGTATACTTGTGCTAGTCACATCAGTGAGGGGAAAGAGCATCTAGAGCTACTCCCCCATGGAGGTGAAGCTAAAAATTCCGAGCGGAAGGAGTGCGTAAATCTCGGAGCCATCGGGCATCTTATCAAGGGGATTGGTCTGAATGAAAAGGAGCGACTCTTTATAGAGCTTAGCAGCTCCTTGGTTGTCGCTGTGTGCGTCTCAGCAGCCTATATATACCTATTCCTATTCCAAGCATATGTAGCTATTACGCTCATCACTATCTACCTAGGAATTAGTCTATATGCCCAGATCTACCAGAAAAAACAGATACATCCATTCATCGACTACCTCACCTTACCAGTGATACTCATTACCCGATTCATTCTACCGGGCTTGATCATATTCGTCAGCTACATACTGCTTCTCCTAGCCTACCTCTGTCTGTCTGGGCTGTGCTTCCTCTGCCTCTATCTAGCGGGAATCATCAAGGAAGAGACTCTGATATTCCTGACCCTTCTCGTCACCTCTACGCTACCCATTCTTTTCCCTAGAGCCACAGAGCATCTACTTAGGCTCAATCCACTCTGCAATGACACTGGAGACCATCAGAGTCAGTACTACATGAAGAGACTAGCTGTATGCATAACTCAGCCCCAAGCCTTCAATTGTGTCGTGAGTTTCCTCTACCTAGCTTATCTCCTAAGCTCCAACCTAGTATTCTTTGAAACTGAACAGCACCTCTTCTCCGAAAGCATAGATAACAGCGTCCTTCAAGCCTTCCTAGGATATATTGCCGTCTATGCATTAACTAATGACATCAAGAATAGCGGGGTAACATGCGAACAGCTAAGCCCAATCATGGATGGGTTTGATAAGTTAGGTCAGGCAAAGGACGAGGACTCCAGCTCGCCTAATAGGGAGGAGACTGAAGCAAAGCCCCTAGAGAAAAAGGCGGGAGAGCTTAGTAAGGAGGCGGGAGTCTCCACCCTAGAACAAGAGAGGAGCGAGGCTGAGGAAAAGCCACCACTCCACAGCGACCTAGAAGAAGTTCAAGAGTAGCAAGCTTACTCCCAACAACAGACCATCAGCCTGGCAGAGATACTGGTTTGCAGGGCTACACTATAGGGAGGATTATACCCCTACCTTGAGTAGCGTACAAACTCTCTTCTCCAGCTGAAAGACAAAAAATTACCTGTAACCAAAGGCGGTTACAGGTAATAAGTTTGAACCTTAATGTAGGGAAGCTAATTCTCCTACTCCATGAGGGAGGGCGGTAACCTACTCTTCGGGGAGAGACATCTTCACGAGGACGATCTTTGTCGAAGTGCTCCGAAGGATCTCAAAGCGAAGATCCCCGATCTCCAGCACTTGTCCCTGCGAGGGGATGCTGGGATAATGGTCAAGGATGAAGCCAGCGATCGTCATGAAGTCCTCATCTTCAGGAAGGGCTAGACCGAACTTATCATTGATATCATCGATCTCCATACGCCCGCTAAAAATGAAGGTACGATCATCAAGCTTCTTCGCTACACGCTTCTGATGGTCATGCTCGTCTTCAATATCCCCGAAGAGCTCTTCGACAATATCCTCTAGCGTGACCATACCTGCTGTACCCCCAAGTTCATCGATCACAACAGCGATACTCTTCTTGCGCTGCATGAGAAGTCTCATCAGTGTGCTGGCGGGCATGCTCTCCGGGACAAAGAGCCCGGGGACGATACGACGCTGCCAGTCCTTCCCTCGAAACATCTCACTCGAGTGAATATAGCCTACGACTTCATCGATATTCTCCTTGTAGATGATGAGCTTGGAGAGCCCCGTACGTACAAAGAGTGCCTCGAGATGCTCCAGCGTAGAGTCATAACTTGCTCCGACGATCTCATTGCGTGGGATCATGCAGTCACGTACCTGAAGTTCGGAGAAGGAAATAGCATTCTGAATGATCTTCACCTCTGTCTCAAGACCCGAAGCTTGACCATCGTCCGAGCTATGCGTCAGATAGTACTCCAGATCCACAGAGGAGAGCTGAGGGCGTATAGCTACGCTCTTGGTGCGCTGCCCCGCCGTGAAGAGGAGCGCTCGCGTCACCAACCCAATGAACCAAGCAAAAGGATAGAGGAGCACATAGATCAAGAAGAGGAGCCCCGAAAAGAAGTGCATCGTACGGTTCGGATTGGCACGAAAAGTCACCTTCGGAAGGAACTCCCCGACAAAGAGGATGAGGAGCGTACTCAGCACTGACTGCACCAGCAGGATAAGCACGTCACTCTCTCCTAGGAGAAGCCTAAGCCAAGGCTCCATGAGGATAGCCATCAAGAGCCCATAGATGACAAGGGCTACATTATTGCCCAGCAGCATCGTCGTGATGAATTGATCAGGACGGGCATAGAGGACACCAAGGATCTTAGCAGAGAGCCCTCCTCGATTTCGGTCCAGCTCCAGACGAAGCTTATCCGAAGACAAGAAAGCAATCTCCATCCCAGAGAAGAAGGCCGAGGCAATAAGACTAAGAAGTATATAGAAGTAGATCATCGTGAAGCGAGCACGTGGAGGACAAGACTAGCGAGCAGGAGTCCTCTTCAAAATCGTATCCGGCTTCGTCTGAGGCGAGGTAGCCGGAGAAGGCGAGGTAGGTGTAGCGGGAGTAGAGAGCTTATCTTCATCATAATCGAAAGCCCCCTTATTGTCATAGATCTCGTACCAACTGAGGTCATCCTTAGCATTGAAGTGAGAACCTCTGAGCTCTTTTCCCTGAGTGAAGAAGTAGGTCGTATCGTTGGAGTAGAGACGACGTTCATCACGAAGCCAGAAGAGCTGACGAGTCTTCAGTCGTTGCCCATCGGGGCCCTGTACTTGGACGTGGCCGATGAGTTCCCATTCCTCCTTGTCTGGGCGACGGATGGCAGAGTCAGCCTTGATGAAGACCTGACTTCCCTGCTTGACATCGTAGGGACGGAGAAGTAGTCCCTTAGGGAAGACCCACTCATTACGCTCGGGGCGCTCATAGATCAGAAGCTCGGGAGCTGTCATACGATAGCGAATCATCCCCGAATCTGAGATGAGCGTATTGAGCTGGAGCGTACGAGCCGTATAGAGCGAATCGGGATTGACCGCCAGGTTCTTGACCTCGACTTTCTTCTGCTCACACGAGGAGAGTCCGAGGAGTAGAATGCCTAGGAGAGCATACATCCCGTAGTGGGAGGCGCAGGAAAGGAAAGACCTCCGCAGCCAAGACGAAGCGTCCTGACTGCGGAGGGCTTTTCCCCTCGCTCCTGCACTCAAGTGCGAAGGGAGATCAGACATATAGAGATGTCGTGGGGTGATTAAGGGATGACGACACTTTCGCCACCGAAGCTGACCGTAGCACCACGCTTGATGCTGGGGTGCATGAAGATCTCCTGAGCAGAGGGGAGGTAGCGAGAGTAGTTCGCAATAGCACGGTTAGCCTGAGCAGCGACAGAGGGGTCGACGCTAGCTGCATGGCGGAGCTTGTTGATGACGAGATAGTAGTAGCAGCGCTGCATGATCTTGTCATCCTGATAGTAGCGTGTAGCGTTACCAGCAGAGAGCTCAGCCAGATAGATGAGCACCTTACCGTTGCGGGGGTTCTCAGCTAGGATCTTGTTCCCATAGGTGATAGCTGCGCTGCTGTTGCGCTGAACCTGTGCGATCTGGAAGAGTGCTTCGTAGCACTTGAGTCGGTCGGAAGAGTTCTGTGCCAGATCAATGGCCTTATTGAGGAACTCCGTAGCCTCCGTGTAGCGCTTCTCACGGATAGCTTCACCAGCGATACCCATAGCAGCGGTGACTGAAGGTTCCATATCGAAGAGGTAGCGACCAGCACGTGAAGAGGAAGCACATGAGCATCCAGCACGCTGGAAGAGAGCGAGCACCGTCTGCAGGTAGCTCTTATCCGTCTTATGCTGATCGATCTTCTCAACCGTGTAGGTCTGCTCCAGCTTGTCACAGCTAGCGAGACCACTCTGTGCGAACTCGCCATCCATCTGATTCTTGTAAGTCTCGATGACCTTCTTAGCATCATCCGTCTCCGCTGCAGCTAGGACAGCATCAGCGTATTCAGCAGCCTGCGTATATTCATTGATATACTGGTCGATCTTAGACTCATCCTTAGATGCGATGAGGCGAGAGCTGAAGGCATAGTAGTAGAGGACCTGGATAGGAGTCTGCTCCTTGTAGCGCTCGACGACGGGCTTGGCCCACTTGTAGACTTCGGTGAAGTCTGCAGCATCACCAGCCAAGTTCTTGTAGTCTTCGATCTTGTCTGCGATGATCTGAGGAGTACCGACCTTAGCGTCATCACCGAAGTAGGTGACACGATCATCATAGAGCTTCATCAGTCGCTCAAGGATCTTCTTCTTATCTGCTGGAGTCTTAGCTTGAGCATGCTTCCAGTGGAGGATCTTAGCACCGATGATGTATATGTTCTTAGAAGCGGCTGGGCAATCATTGTAGGCTCTCTGCCAAGGCTCATAAGCATCGGCATAGTTCCCTGTTCTCCCAAAGCTCGTCAGTAGGCTGATACTTTGGCGGCAGCGGATGCTGTCTTCTCCTGAGCCAAAAGGAGTACCTGTAGCTCTACCGGTCTGGGCATAAGCAGCCGTCGAGAGAAGTCCGAGTGCTGCTACTAGGATCATTCTGTTCAGTTTCATTGTCTCTTTTCTTTAGTGTAATAAATGGATTAGCTCGTACTTAAGTGCGTAGACTGTAGGATGAGCTGGTCATGGGGCTAGTTGATACGAGCCTTTCTGAACCAGTTCTCATTGAAGAGGATCCCCACGGTGAATCCCAGTGCATGTTCCTTGATCATGCTAGAGACTTGGGGTCGAAGATACTTATAGTCTACGGTGATATTGACGAGCGATCGGCGATCTACCAGAGGTATCCCTACCCCGAAAGATGCAGTTAATTCATTGTAGCCTGCACGCCCGCTCCCCACAGTAGGGACAAGCATGTAGGAGTTAGCTCCACTGAGTCCGAAGCGATAACGTGAGCGAGAGAAGAGGCTACGACCACGTGTATCGGGGATCCATTCGGCACCCAGCCCTATGCGATAGAGGTCGCGAGGGGCAGCTCCATCTTGGATGAGTCCATCGGCCTTGCTCCACCGCATGTAGGAGACATTGTAGCCGACGAGGAAGGATTCGTTGTGTCGGTAAGTCGTCCCGAAGGAGATGCTCAGTGGCACATGATGGAGCGTGCGGGAGGAGATCGTATCAGAGGATTCGGGCACGAGTCTTCTAGAGTTCTCTGCACTAAGGAAGTGCTGATTAATAAGCTCCGAGCGTAGCTTCATCTCTGGGGAAAAGGTCAGCCCGAAGGTCAGTCCCTGTGCCTTCTTCTTATCGAAGTTCAGCTGATACTGCAGCCCGAAGTCAGCCTTGAAGCCCTTGAGCTGTAGCTGTGTGCGGTAGAAGGGATTGGAAGCACCCTCAGTACCGAGTACGACCTGACGTTCATGGAGCGTATAGCCGAAGACATACGAAGCATTTGCCCCTAGGGAGACGTTGCCGATACGTGCACCGACACCGAGATAGAGGTCATTGAAGCTCCCTTGTCCGGAGTAAGCTCTCTGATAGGTCTTCTGACTATCTCCCTTGAGCTTCTCTTCGCTACCGAAGCGGTAGCCCACGGTAGAGAAAGGCATAATCCCTGCACTCACCGCCAGATGATGGCTGATGGGGAAGAGAATGGTCGCATAGTCGATATTACCGAGCACACGGCTATCCTTCTGCTTCCCTTCTTCGAGGAAGGAACCTCGGAGAGAAACAGCCAGATCCATGATGAAGGTCATGGAGTCCACTGCGGTATAGGAGGCTGGGTTGGCAGGATTGACGATGAGCCCATCTCTTAGGCCTGCACCTAGCCCACCAAGGGCACGGGTGGTGGCTGTCTGTCGCAGACCGAGTGACCCGTATCCGAAGCGGCTGTAGGGAGATCGGTCAGAGTTGTTCTGAGCGACGAGGCTACCTGTCGTTAGTCCAGCGAGTACCCCCACAGAGAGGACACGGCCGAGGATCTTATTCCATTGTATCATTTGTTGTACTCCAGTATCTTGTTCAGTCCATAGAGGACGAGGTCGGGCTCCACACGCACATCCTGAGGCAGGGCATGCTCGATGACTGAGGCATCACCACCAGTGACGAAGATCATCGCCTCTGGGTCTTTGGCTTTGATCTCCTCGATATAGCCTTGGATCTCATGGATGACTCCTCTGAGCACTCCTATAGAGATCGCCTCGATGGTAGTCTGTCCGAAGGCTCGCTCCTGCTGCTCCAGATCTTGGATGAGCGGGAGGCGGGAGGTGAAGTGATTCAGCGCCTTGAGCCGCGTGTATAGTCCAGGGGAGATATTCCCCCCCATATATTCCCCAGATGGGGATACATACTCAAAGGTGATCGCCGTCCCTAGGTCGATGACTAGGAGGGGTACTCCTTGGGGAGCTAAAGAATAGGCTCCCACGACGGCCGCTATACGGTCACTCCCGAGGCGGGAGCGGTCATAGGCGACTTGGACGGGTACAGCGACACGCTCATCCACCGTGCAGACGGTGGAGAGCTGCTCTGTGAGCAGGCTAAGCAATGTCTTGTCTACACTAGCGACAGAGCTGTAGATCGCAGCATCCAGAGCTGGATGGTCAGCTAGGATGCGCCCAGCTTCTCGGAGGGAAACCTGCGGGAATGAGTAGTGAGCGATGAGCTCACCTCCATCCGCAACAGCCACTTTGCAGACTGTGTTCCCCTGATCGATGATTAAATTCACTTAGTGGTTAGCTAGTCAATGGTACCACAAAGAAAGGGCTTTTCTGTGGAATATACCGCACAGAGGGCTTTAGGACAAGGTAGATCAGGTCGATGTGGTAGCACTTGACAGGGGTAAGAGATCAGTCAAAGAGAGGCTCACCCTCGCCGACGAGTTCGTGAAGTCTACGTAGTGCCTTGTCCTCGGCTTGACGCATCTGGAGCTCATCCTCGGGGGTCTTATCCTTGAGCCCGCAGAGGTGCAGGACTCCATGGATGATCACACGATGAAGCTCCTCTTCGTACTCAGTGCCCAGGAGCTCGGCATTGCTCCGCACGGTATCGAGGCTGATGAGCATATCTCCAGAGATGACCTCCCCTTCACTTTCGTCGAAGGTGATGATATCTGTGTAGTAGTCATGATCGAGGAAGTCTTGGTTCGTCTGCAGGATGCGTTCATCTCCGCAGAACTGATAGCAGAGCTCACCCACCTGGCGGTCGTAGTCAGCTGCTACCTCACGGATCCAATTACGCAGGGTTTTCTCTCGGAGGCGAGGCTCCTCGACATCCTCATCGGTATAATAGGCGATTAGGTCTATTTCTTTCGGCATAATGATGCTATACTGATTGGTCTTAGTCTTTCTTGAGTAGGGGCTCTTCATCCTCTAGGCGACCATGCCCATAGCGCAGGACTTCAAAGGGCTCCTCTGTACAATCAACGATCGTCGAGGGGGCAAGTGGGATATCCCCTGCATCTAGGATGGTACGGACACCATGCCCGAAGCGCTCATCGATGAGCTCCGGATTCGTGCAGTACTCAGGCTCTTCGTCATTCTCTAGGGGGAGTGAAGAGGTGATGAGCGGATTGCCTAGGTGCTCTGCGAGGAGCTTACCTATCGGGTGCTGTGCCAGACGCACCCCCACTTCCTTACGCTGCTTGAAGATCTTGGGCAGAGCTCCCGAGGCGGGCAGGATGAAGGTATAGTTGACTTCGTGATCCTTGATGAACTTGAAGGCTCGGTCATTCATCTTGCAGTACTCGGAGACTTGGCTAAGTGAAGCACAAGCGATGGAGAGTGCCTTCTTCTTGGGATCTATCTGCTTGAGGCGACAAATCTCCTCGATCGCTCTCTGGTGGAGAGCATCACAGCAGTAGGCATAGCCAGAGGACGTGGGATAGATGAAGACAGCCCCATCACGCAGTTCGTCCACCAGTAGGGAGAGCTGCCTGTAATCAGGGGCATCTGGGTATATCTTCGTGAGCATAATAGTGGTAGTATGTATTTAGTGGAGTATGATGCTTGTAGTAGTAGGAGCCTAGTGCTCGAGTAGGCTCTCCTGACGGACGACTTCGTAGATGAGGACACCGCCAGCGACAGAGACATTGAGCGAACCAATAGCTCCCGCCTGAGGGATGCGTACGATCTGGTCTGCCCGACGAAGGACCTCCGAGGAGACTCCGTGGTCTTCAGCCCCGAGCACAAGGCCGAGAGGGAGCGTCAGCGTGCTCTGCGTGTAGACATCGCTAGCCTTCTCCGAAGCAGCGACGATACGCACGCCATTCTCCTGCAGGATAGACACAGCCGCTCCGATCGAAGAGACACGGCAGACAGGGATACGATGAAGTGCACCCGCTGAAGTCTTCACAGCGTCAGCCGTCACCGAGACACTCCCTCGCTCGGGGATAATGAGGGCATCGACCCCAGCACATTCAGCGGTACGAGCTATAGCACCGAAGTTACGCACATCCGTCAGTCCATCCAGCAGGACGAAGAAGGGCGAGCGACCCTGCTCATAGAGGAGGGGGATCAGCTGCTCAAGTGAAGTATATTCGATCTCGCTGATGAAGGCGATGACCCCCTGATGCTGCTTGCGTGTCAAGCGCATCAGACGCTCTTCGGGGACGAACTGTATCGGGATCATACGCTCCTCGGCAAGTGCCATGATACGGCTCACCTCGCCACTGCGAAGGCCTCGCTTGAGTAGGATCTTGTCGATCTCACGTCCAGCCTCGAGGGCTTCTATGAGCGGATGCATCCCAAAGATCAGATTGTTCTTTCCCATCAATATCTATTCTTGTCGTATTCTATTATTATGTACCAAGCCCCCGCAGGAGCCGTGCGAAAAGATCTGAGTAGCGCATGGTGCAAGACTCAGACACACTAAATACAAAGGTACAAAAAGATTGATGCCCGACGCACCCCAAGCCCCACTCTCTTACCACCCCTTCCGTCCTCACCCAGAGAGCCAAACGAGGGCAAATCCTCCTTCATCAAGAGCATTCTTCTCGAGGGCCAAGCGCCATCCCATCCTCAAGGATCTTGACAGACATTTTCCGCCAATCTATTTTCCCCAAATCAAGGCCCTCCGCAAACCCTTTATCCAAGCGGGTTACAAAGGGGGCTCAAAAAACCTACGGTAGGTCGTCATCACGACCCACTGTGGGTCGCCTCGACGACCTACCGTGGGTCGTCAAGGCGATCTACCGTAGGTCGCTTCAGCCATCACTACGAAGGTCAAGAGTTAGACCAAGCATAATCGGGCTAAAAAATGTATCTTTGCGGTTAATAAATTGGCGGTAGTAGACGTGTTTAAGATCGTAGATAAGTACATCCTCCGGAATTTCATCCCGCTCTTCGTGATGAGCTTTGCCGTGTGCTGGTTCGTCGTGGTGATGCAGTTCCTTTGGCGCTACATTGACGAGCTCGTCGGGAAGGGTCTGAGTGGCTTCATGCTCCTGCAGATCATCTTCTATGCTGCACTTTCATTTGTCCCCATGGCCCTACCTCTGGGGGTTCTACTTGCGTCGCTGATGACGCTGGGCAACCTCGGGGAGCGTCTGGAACTTCTGGCCCTCAAGGCTTCCGGCATCCGCCTCTATCGCATCATTAGCCCCATCGTCCTGCTTGTCATCGGGATGGCATGCGGGCTTTTTTATTTCCAGAATGACTTGATGATCCGAGCGCAGGTGCGCATGTGGTCACTCGTCATATCGGCCAGGTTCGCCACCCCCGAGATGGAGATCTCCCCAGGCATCTTCTATACGGGGATCCCTGGCTATAGCCTCTATGCCAAGGAGCGTGACCCCGAGAGCGGTCTACTCAAGCGTCTGATGGTCTACGACATGAGCCGAGGCTACCTCAACCCTCGCATCATCCGAGCAGACTCGGGCCGTCTGGTGATGGACAAGAGCAAGAAGTTCCTTGTCCTCAAGCTCTACAAGGGACAGAGCTTCGAGAACCTGCAGTCGCAGACCTACAATACCTCTACCGATCCCGTCCCCTACATGCTCCCTCGCTTCGACTACAGCGAGACCTTCATCCCCTTCGACACGAATATCAAGATGCAGGACGAGCAAGAGCTCGGGTCAATGTACGTCGGGAAGAACCTCCATCAGCTCCAAGTCTCCATCGACTCGATGATCCCCATCCTCGACAGCACACGCTACAGCTATGCACGTGTTGTCCAAACGGGGATCATCACAGGACACTACCAGAGCATGCCCTATGCCTATGAGGATAGTAGTGCCCTTGCTTCCCAAGAAGCTCGCATCGCCCAGCTGGAGCAGAAGTATCGCCACCCCAAGGCGGAGGAAGCCAAGGAAGTCCTCACCCTCTCGCTCCGAGACAGTCTACAAGCCATCGAGATGGCACTAGACAAAGCCGAACGCATCCAAGACGAAGCTCGTATCTACAGTGCTTCGGATGAGAATGCCTTCTACTCGTACCGCACCTTCCATCAGGAGTGGCACCGCAAGTTCACCTACCCCGTATCTTGTATCATCTTCTGCCTCATCGGAGCTAGCCTCGGAGCGATCGTCCGACGTGGGGGGATAGGGATGCCGATCATCATCTCGATCTTCTTCTTCGTCGTCTACTTCATCATCGACTCCTTCGGGACGAACATGCTGCGCAATGAGACCATCCCCATCTGGCTCGGGATGTGGCTCAGCAATATCATGCTCTTCCCCGTAGGGATCTTCCTTGCCTACAAGGCCAACCAAGACTCTTCGGCGCTCAACATAGAAGCCTACGTCATCTTCTTCCGCAAGCTCTTCGGCTTCCGTGGGGTGCGCAAGGTCAAGTACCAAGAGCTCGTCATCGAGGAGGCTGACTATACCTCTGGGGCTCGCTCCGTGGCTCTGGCTCAGGAGCACACCGAGGCTCTACTAAGCAGCCCCTTGCTTGCTCAACCCATCTGGCGCATCTGGCGCTATGGACGCTATCAAGATGATCTTCTCGCACTGAGCAAGGAGCTCGACGAACTCACAGAGAGCCTTCGTCACACCTCCGCCCGTATCCTCACCAGCAAACTCGGGGACCTTCCTCTGCTACCGACGAGGATCTCGCCCCTCCTTCCTCATCAGGAGCGCAGAGGTCTTATCTTTGCCCTTGTGCTACCGCTCTCGGTGCCCTTGACCCTCTTCTTCGGTCGGGTACGATCCCACCTGAAGGCTGACCTCAAGACCACCCAGAGCGTACTGAAGCAGATCGCCCGAGAGGTCGAAGTCGCCCGCCAAGGCTCAATCGCAAAAACAAATACAACCGAATACAAATTATCCACTACACCAACTATCCCTTCGGACATACCCGAGGAGGTAGCCATACAATAGAATGACAATGAGTGAAATTAAGCTGAACACGATCGAAGAAGCTCTCGAAGACTTCCGACGTGGAGAGTTCCTGATCGTCGTGGATGACGAGGACCGTGAGAACGAAGGTGACTTCATCATCGCGGCCGAAAAGGTCACCCCTGAAAAGGTAAACTTCATGATGCGCTACGGCCGAGGTGTCCTCTGCGCTCCCATCACTGAAGAGCGTGCTCGTGAGCTTGAGCTCGAGATGCAGGTACCGAACAATACATCGGTACACGAGACCCCCTTCACCGTCACCGTAGACCGCCTAGGCAATGGCTGCACCACGGGGGTATCTATGTACGACCGCGCCCAGACGATCCTTGCCCTAGCTGACCCCACGATCACCCCAGGAGATCTGGCTCGCCCAGGTCATGTATGCCCACTGAGAGCTCGTAGCAAGGGGGTCCTTCGCCGTGCTGGACACACCGAAGCTGCAGTCGATCTGGCTCGCCTATCAGGACTCCAGCCTGCGGCAGCACTCATCGAGATCATCAACGAAGATGGGACGATGGCTCGCCTACCTCAGCTCTGGGAAGTAGCCCAGCGCTTTGGACTCAAGATCATCACCATCAAGGACCTCATCGCCTACCGCCTACGCACCGAGAGTATCGTCGAGCGAGGTGAAGAGGTCTCTATGCCCACGGCATGGGGACAGTTCCGTCTCATCCCCTTCAAGCAGAAGAGCAACGGCCTCGAGCACATCGCCCTCTTCAAGGGCGACATCTCTGACGGCTCTCCCGTCCTCGTGCGTGTGCACTCTAGCTGTGCCACGGGCGACATCTTCGGCTCTAAGCGCTGCGAATGCGGCGAACAGCTACACAAGGCAATGGAACTCATCGAAGCCGAAGGCCGTGGTGTCATCGTCTACCTCAACCAAGAAGGCCGTGGGATCGGACTCATGGAGAAGATGCGCGCCTACAAGCTCCAGGAAGAGGGGCTAGACACCGTCGAGGCGAACCTCCATCTCGGCCATGCAGCTGATGAGCGTGACTACGGAGTCGGTGCTCAGATCCTCCGTGAACTAGGAGTACAGCAGATGCGCCTCATGTCCAACAATCCGATCAAGCGCGTCGGTCTCGAAGCCTACGGTATCGAGGTCGTCGAGAGCGTCCCTCTGGAGATCCAGCCCAACGAGTTCAACGCCTTCTACATGAAGACCAAGAAGGAGCGCATGGGGCATCTTCTCCATCACCTCAAGTAGTCCGTCCCTACCCACAGATGCTACGTATCACCCTATCCTTTATTTAGCAAAGAGCTATGGCTATATTCGTCAACGAAGTCTCCCGCACATTTGGGGAGTACCTCCTTATCCCGGGGCTCACGACACGTCAGTGCACCCCACAGAATGTCACTCTGACTACCCCGCTGGTGCGCTTTGCCCGTGGAGAGCAGGCTCGCATTAGCCTCAATATCCCCTTTGTCTCTGCGATCATGCAGTCGGTATCCAACGATACACTGGCTATCGAACTTGCTCGTAATGGGGGGCTCTCCTTCATCTTCGGCTCTCAGCCCATCGCCGAGCAAGCTGAGATGGTGCGCCGAGTGAAGAAGTTCAAGGCCGGCTTCGTATCCAGCGACTCCAATATCCGCCCAGATGCTACCCTGCGTGATGTCCTTCGCCTACGTGCTGAGACGGGTCACTCCACCATCGGGGTCACCGAAGATGGTTCGCCCAATGGACGCTTACTAGGGATCGTCACCAGCCGTGACTATCGTCTAGGCACTACCCCAGAGGATGCTCT
This sequence comes from uncultured Porphyromonas sp., assembly GCF_938039215.1. Lineage (GTDB taxonomy): Bacteria > Bacteroidota > Bacteroidia > Bacteroidales > Porphyromonadaceae > Porphyromonas. The sequence goes on from NZ_CALHVI010000056.1 coordinate 198,606, forward strand.
GGTGCAGGACTTCATGACACCCTTCTCTAAGCTCAAGGTGGGTCGCCTCGGCATCTCCCTCAAGGAAGCCAACAACATCATCTGGGAGCACAAGCTCAATACCCTCCCCATCATTGACGAAGAGGATCATCTCGTCTACCTCGTCTTCCGCAAGGACTACGATGCGCACAAGGATAATCCCGTAGAGCTCTCCAACAAGGAGACTAAGGAACTCCTCGTCGGAGCTGGTATCAATACCCGTGACTTCGCAGAGCGTGTCCCCGCACTTGTCGAAGCTGGAGCCGATGTCCTCTGTATCGACTCCTCCGACGGCTACTCCGAATGGCAGTATGATACCCTACGCTGGATCCGTGAGAAGTACGGAGACAAGGTACTCGTCGGGGCAGGTAATGTCGTCGACGAAGAAGGCTTCCGCTACCTAGCCGAAGCTGGTGCTGACTTCATCAAAGTCGGCATCGGTGGAGGATCGATCTGTATCACCCGTGAGCAGAAGGGGATCGGTCGTGGGCAGGCGACTGCGATCATCGATGTGGCCCATGCTCGTGACAAGTACTTCGAAGAGACAGGTATCTACATCCCCATCTGTAGCGATGGTGGTCTGGTGCACGACTACCACATGACCCTCGCTCTAGCCATGGGGGCTGACTTCCTCATGATGGGACGCTACTTCGCTCGCTTCGATGAGTCACCTACCCGCAAGCTGAAGATCGGTAACAACATCGTCAAGGAGTACTGGGGTGAAGGCTCGAACCGAGCTCAGAACTGGCAGCGCTACGACAGCGGTGGCACCGAGGGCATGAAGTTCGAAGAGGGTGTAGACAGCTATGTCCCCTACGCTGGTAAGCTCAAGGACAATCTTGCCCAGACTCTTGGCAAGATGAAGGCTACCATGTGTAGCTGTGGGTCTATCACGATCGCAGAGCTCCAGCAGAAGGCGAAGATCACCCTCGTCTCTAGCACCTCCATCGTCGAAGGGGGAGCTCATGACGTGATCCTCAAGGATCGCGGATGATCACCCTCCTAGGTCCTACCGCCTCGGGCAAGACTTCCCTTGCTGTCCGCCTAGCTCATGGTCTAGGCGGAGTGATCCTTAGTGCGGACTCCCGCCAGGTCTACCAAGGCATGGATATAGGCACGGGCAAGGACCTCAGAGAATATGAATACGAAGGGAAGCAGATCCCCTTCCATCTGATCAATATCGTCCCAGCTGGGACGAAGTACAATCTCTTCGCTTGGCAGCATGCCTTCCATCAGGCCTATGCCGAGATCAAGAACCGAGGCGTGAGTTACCCGATCCTCTGCGGAGGTACGGGGCTCTATGCCGAGGCGGTTCTCCGTGGCTATCATCTGCCCGATGTAGCTCCGAATCCTGCCCTGAGAGCATCGCTTCAGGGGCTTAGCATCGAGGAGCTCCGCCAGCGACTAGCACTCTATGGTCCGCTGCACAATCAGACAGACCTCGACTCTCCTCAGCGAGCGATACGAGCCATCGAGATCGCCGACTATATCCACTCACAGCGTGAGGCTGGGATCGAATACTCCGAGTATCCTCCCATTGATAGCTTGATCCTCTGCATCGAGCTACCTCGAGAGGAGCGAAGAGCTCGGATCACGGCACGCCTTCACGAGCGACTCGAGCGTGAGGATATGATCGGCGAAGTCGAGCGTCTACTCGACTCAGGGATCTCGCCCGAAGATCTGATCTACTACGGGCTGGAGTACAAGTTCGTCACGCAGCACCTCCTCGGTCAGCTCACCCGAGAGGAGCTCTTCACCTCCCTTGAGACAGCGATCCATCAGTTCGCCAAGCGACAGATGACGTGGTTCAGAGGGATGGAGCGACGAGGCTTCACCTTACATTATATAGATGGGCTCCGCCCCAAAGAAGAGCAGCTTAGCCAAGCTCTTGCCTACCTCCAAGCATGGGAAGAGCAGCGAGCACAAGATCAAGCAACTATATGATCCAGTATAAAGACCTTACCGCAGGCCCCAACTTCTTCCTCATGGCTGGGCCTTGTGCTATCGAAGATGAAGAGACTCCGCTCTTCATCGCAGAGCGTGTCCTAGAGATGACTACACGCCTAGGTATCCCCTACATCTTCAAGGGTTCGTACCGCAAAGCCAACCGCTCTCGAGTGGATAGCTTCACGGGCATCGGCGATGAGCGAGCTCTACGTGTCCTGCGCCGTGTGCGGGAGACCTTCGATATCCCCGTAGTGACAGACATCCATGAGACCCACGAAGCTGCGATGGCTGCCGAATATGTAGATGTACTACAGATACCTGCCTTCCTCTGCCGACAGACCGATCTCATCGCTGCAGCTGCTCGCACGGGGAAGATCGTGAATATCAAGAAAGGGCAATTCCTCTCCGCTTCGGGTATGGAGCACGCAGCGCACAAGGTCACCGAGTGTGGGAATGATCAAGTGATCCTCACCGAACGAGGTAATAGCTTCGGCTACTCAGACCTTGTCGTTGACTTCACAAATATCCCCGCCCTACGTGCTACGGGGTTCCCCGCTGTGATGGATGTCACCCACTCACTACAGCGCCCCAACCGAGCCAGCGGTGTCACGGGCGGTAAGCCTGCACTCATCGAGACCATCGCCAAGGCAGCAGTAGCTGTGGGAGCTGACGGGCTCTTCTTCGAGACCCACCCCGATCCCTCCTCCGCTAAGAGCGATGGAGCGAACATGCTCCCCTTGGATCTCTTCGAGGGACTCCTTGAGCGTCTCGTGCGCCTACGTGCAGCCCTCTAATCCTCATTCCTCATCCCCCCTCTCTTCTCAGATGAAGCGATTACAGCAGTTCGCCCTTCTCATACTAGTCTTCCTCTCCGTCCTCTCGAGGGGAGAAGCTCAGAGCACAAAGCCTAGCAGTACCCTACTAGAGGCTTTCGGGAAGACAAGCATCTTAGACGAAGAGCGCCGACAAAGAGTCATCAGTCTACTGAGCCAAGATACGACCCTCATCCTGCCTCTTGATCTCGAGCTGGATGCAGAGCTCGTAGCCTTCTCTGACCGCATGCTCAAGCTCAAGACTAGTAAAGTCGGCACTTGGGAGCTTCGACTCCTACCTCTACTTAATGGCTCGTCGCTAACCTCGGTCATTGAGCGTGTCACCCGACCTCAGGAGGATGCTCGCATCACCTTCCTCGACCAAGAGGGACAGGAGATCAAGGCCAAGATCCTTACACTCCCCCAAGCAGAGGACTTCCTCAAGAGCATCAAGCTTCCCGAGACCTCACAGGGCTATCGTCTGCGAGAGCTTCTTCACCCACTGCACTACCAGCTCTCTTGGGCTGAAGGGACGACCGATAGCCTCATAGTCTCACCTTCGCTCCTACTGACCGAAGAGGATAAGGCCAGCCACGAGCTCGCCGAACTCATCGCCCTACTCCCCACCCTATCTTCCACTTGGGATGGGAAGGGCTTCGCTCCATTTACTCCGAGAAAATAGTCTTTAGCATCAATGAAAGTCAAGCACGTCGTCATAGCCTCTGTGGCCATCATCCTTGCTCTAGTCGTTGGCTTCGTCTTCGTCCTCCGCAATGAGCGAGCCCAACTCCAAGAGGAGAAGGACATCTTCACCAACGAGCAGAAGGAGATCATGCAGGAGGAGCTTCAGAAGCTCGCCTCCGAGTATGATATACAGTACCAAAAGCTATCTCAAGGCCTCGGCGAACAGAAGATCTCCCTTGCTACGGACTCTCTGATCAGTCAGCTTCTCTCCGAGCGGGCGAAGGTAGAGCAACTGCAAAAAGAACTCAGCAGCAATAAGGCTACCAGCGCCAAGCGCATCGGTCAGCTCACACAGGAAGTCGCTACCCTCCGCAATGTCCTAAAGAACTACGTCATACAGATCGACTCGCTCCAGTCCGCCAATGACCGCCTACGTCAGGAAAATACTGAAGTACGAGCTAACTATGCACGTGCTGCAGGCGAAGCACAACAGCTCTCCAACGAGAAGGCTCAGCTCACCGACCGAGTAAAGCTCGCAGCCAAGTTGGATGCGACACGCATCTCCATCACTCCGATCGACAAGCGAGGTAAGCTCAGCAAGAAGCTCGAGAAGACAGTCAATCTACAGATCCACTTCACCGTAGCGAAGAATGTCACTGCAGCAGTTGGTGAGAAGACCTTCTACTGCCGTATCACCCAGCCCAACGAAGAGCTTCTCGTCAAGCCTGGAGGAGGGACCTTTGCCTTCGAGGGCAAGCAGATCCCCTACTCCATCCGCCGAGAGATCGAGTACAACGGCGAGGACACCCCGATCACAATGTACTGGCCCGTAGAAGAAAGCCTACAGAGTGGCACCTATCGGGTCAAGATCTTTGCGGACGGCAATCTCATCGGTCAAGCCTCCTTCTCACTCTAGGGGCGTAGACCTACACTCAGAGAACATACGAGGTGCTACTCCCTAGATAAGAGTAGCACCTCGACTTCATTATAAGACTAGAAAGCCTTCGACTACCGCAGTCCTTCCAAGGTATTTATCACTAGTATACCTTCATTACTTCCAATGAATTTTACTCCTTCGTTCGATACTCTTTGATCGAGAGGAAGACCTATCGGAAGTAATACTTACTTTGCCCCTGCAGCGCAACGCTCATCCCCCTATAACTCAAGCACCAATCCCAGCATGAACGAAGCAGAAAATCTCGGACAATATACCCAAGCTCTAGAAGCCCTACTCCTACATCTAGCCGAAGAAGAAGGCCTATTAGGCAAGCAACTCCTAGAGACAGATGACCTCACAGAGCTCTTCCCCGAGCTAGCCAAGGCCTACCTAGCAGATGCCGTCCCCGACTTCGAGAAGTATCCTCTCGTATCTCTAGGCTGGATAGCCTTTGTTGGGATGGCGATGGCGGCACTCTGGGACAGCGACTGGGAGCAGTACGGAGCGATCCCTGCTGGCGAACTCTACCAGCAGATACGTGATGCCCGAGGCTGGGACGAGCTAGACGAGTACGTCCTAGAGGAAGCGATCGGCCTGCGTAAGGAAAGCGACGAAGCCAAGCGCTATACCGCCTTCCTCCGCCGTGCCACGGAGCAAGCCTACAGTGCCTTGATGCACGAGCGGGCTGAGCCGTCGACGCCTCTTGCCTTTCAGCTCTATGGCCGTACGCTCTACGCCCTCTATCGCCTCGGTATAGCTCTTGGTCTCAACCTCCTTGGCTACAAGCTCCACCGATCACAAGCCAACTAACTCGCTCTTGCGCTAAGGATCGAAGGCGAATGACCGCTAGCTTCTCCTTCCTTGCCTTAGCTCCAACCCTTCTTATCCTATGAATATCCTTAGACCCGTACGCATCTACTTCAACATCCGCCCTGACCTCGAGGAGAAGCAATATATCGTCTCCGAGATCACGAAGGGCATCTCCTTCCGTGGTGCCAATCTATGGATCCTGATCACGGCGATCTTCATAGCCTCACTGGGGCTGAATGTCAATTCCACTGCGGTGATCATCGGAGCGATGCTCATATCCCCGCTGATGGGCCCCATCATAGGCATGGGCCTGGCTGTGGGGATCTATGACCTCGATCTCCTGAAGAGAGCTGCGAAGAACTTCAGTATCGCCACCGTCATCAGCGTCCTGACGGCTACGATTTACTTCCTGATCAGCCCGCTCGGGGACGCACAGTCGGAGCTCCTGGCACGTACTTCGCCGACGATCTTCGACGTGCTGATCGCCTTCTTCGGGGGAGCGGCGGGGATCATCGCCCTCTCGACCCGAGGCGGTAAGAGTGGCAATGTCCTGCCAGGTGTCGCTATCGCCACCGCCCTGATGCCTCCACTCTGCACCGCTGGCTATGGGATCGCCTCGGGGAGTCTACGTTTCTTCCTCGGCGCCATCTATCTCTTCTTCATCAACACGGTATTTATCAGCCTCGCCACTGCGATAGGCGTGAGGATGATGAAGTTCCCAGCGCACAGCTTCCTCACCGCTGAGCGGGCCAAGAAGGCTAAGAGAATCCTCTCGGTAGTGGTGATAGCGACCATCGCTCCTGCAGTCGTGATGACGGTGAATATCATCCGCACGAGCATCTTCGAGAATAATGTCCACCGCTTCGTCACTAGCGAACTCTCCCAGTCGGGCACGCAGATCCTCACCTCTTCGGCTGACCGCCAGGGCGGGACGCTCCGTATCGTGGCCGTCGGCCGTGAGATCTCCGACTCCCTACAGCGAGTAGCCGAAGGGCGACTGGCCAGCTATGGGCTCTCGGGCTTCCAGCTAAATGTCATCCAAGGCGTGCAGTCCGACAGCCTTCTTGCACGAAGTATCCAGCTCGAACAGCATACCTCGACCCAAGCAAGCGACCATCAGAAGCTCCTCGAACTATCGACGGAGAACTCCGCTCTAGCAGAGCGCCTCTCCGAATACGGCCTCTACGAGGAGTATGCTCGCGAACTGCGCTCCGAGCTCGCCGTACTCTTCCCCAACATCCGTACCCTCAGCCTCTCCCCCGTCGTCGAAGTGCAGACAGATACGACGAGCACTGCACGCTACGTCGCCGTTCTCTTGGGGATGGAGGCAGGCAAAGCCCTTCCTGCTCCAGAGCAAGCCAAGCTCCAACAATGGTTCAAAGCTCGAGTGCCAGCAGATAGCTTGGTCTTCATCACGAAGACAAGTCAAGAGAAGTAGTACGTGTGCCTCTGGTGAGTCTCTACTGGAGAAGGCTCCGAGTTACCAATAGGTCGGTGAAGCCTCCTTCACACTGGGATTCACCCCAGCACATTCCCCCAATAAAGCCCGAGGGGCAAGAGAAGATCGTTCTCCTGCCCCTCGGCTTTTTTCACATAGCGAATAACTATCCTTCTAATACGTCGGGTATTTCGGCTGCTCTCAGATCACTGAAGTCATCAAACACAACCTCGATCCATACGCCTTCTCGCCAAGGGATATTCCCCTTGAAGTAATCGGCATACTGGATATGCAGCCCATCTCGTCGCCAAATCTCTTGCTTCTCAAGTGAGTCAATCCAAGAACTATCATCCAAGTACCGACGAGTATGGACATAAGCCAGTAGCTCCTCCGCCCCCTTATCCATATCATCATAGATCAGCTCTGTCGGCCCTTGGTCTGCAAAATAAAGCACCTGCTCACAGCCAAATACCTTAGCTCGCTCGTAGACTTGCATCCGATACTCTTGTAGCCTTGACCAATGCTCTTCGTCAGTTGACTCAAAGTGTCGAGCCCAAGCACTCCACCTTTCACTCGCATACAAGTCAAGATCTACTGCTTCTCTGAATATCCGAACGTCTATCTTTTTGCCACCCTCATCATCCTCCAGAGTGTACAGCTCAAAAGGATCAAGCCCCTCTAAAAGACAATACGTCATCCACTCTGCCTCAAACTCAATCTTACTTGAGTCATAGAGGGCTATCCTCCGCCTCACTTCCTCTACCCAGTAATTCTTAATGGTAAGCCTTAGGCAGTAAGCAGAGCTTCCCCCTCTATGCGGAGCACCCAAGGGAACAAATACATCAGGA
>NZ_CALHVI010000057.1 GCF_938039215.1 uncultured Porphyromonas sp.
GTAGGTCGCCTTGACGACCCACGGTAGGTCGTCGATGCGACCCACAGTAGGTTTTATTGGCGACCTACCGTGGGTCTCTTTCTGGGGGGCTTGAGCTTGCTGGTTTCTAGGGGTGGAATATGCCCTCTTTTTCTGAAGGTAGAAAGCCTTTTTGCCGCAGAGAAGAAGTAGGGCTTTAGCCTCCTCGGTGCGGTAGCTCCTATCCTCGGTGTGCAGCGGTCGAAGATCTGGTGGCGAAGATGCAGGCCTACTGCAGGTCAGCTCTTTAGGCTTCTCCGCATGATTGTCATGAATTAGCATGGGCGGTGGTGAGCGTATTAGATATTTTCGTACCTTTGCAGACGAATTTCCTATGTAGGGTAGGAGAAGAAGCACACCCCTTCATCTAAGGAGAAAGCGGGTGACACCCTACGGGGCTAACTTTTTTAGTTATACAGCGTAATGTACGTTATCGTAGACATTCAGGGCCAGCAGTTCAACGTAGAGCAGGGCCGTCGTCTCTTCGTCCACCACATCAAGGGGGCTGAGAGCGGAGCAGTAGTAGAATTCGACAAGGTCCTCCTCGTGGACAAGGATGGTGTCATCACCGTCGGTACTCCTCAGGTAGCAGGTGCTAAGGTCGTATGCGAGGTCATCAGCCCACTCGTGAAGGGGGATAAGGTCCTCGTCTTCCACAAGAAGCGTCGTAAGGGCTACCGCAAGCTCAACGGTCATCGCCAGCAGTTCAGCGAAGTCCTCGTCAAGGAAATCGTAGCTTAATCGTATCACCGCATTAGTTTAGAAATAAGACAATGGCACATAAAAAAGGTGTAGGTAGCTCCAAGAACGGACGCGAATCAGAAAGTAAGCGACTCGGAGTAAAGCTCTTCGGTGGTCAGCACGCTAAGGCAGGTAACATCATCGTCCGCCAGCGTGGTACTCAGCATCACCCAGGTGCAGGCGTAGGGATCGGTAAGGATCACACGCTCTATGCACTGATCGACGGAAAGGTAGTCTTCACCCGCAAGAAGAACGACCGCTCGTACGTCTCCATCGCGGCAGAAGCCTAAGACGGAGCACACGTCAGTATCCATAGGAGGTTGCTCCAGAAGGGTCTTTACAGTCCCTGAGGGAGCGACCTCTCTTTATTTATACCAACCAATATGCTTACACTAAAGCAAATCAGGGAGAATGCGGAGAGCGTCATCGAGCGCCTTCGCAAGAAGCACTTTGAGGCTCGTGAAGTCATCCAGGAGGTGCTCGGACTCGATGAGATCCGACGCAATGCCCAGCAGGAGCTCGATGCTTCGCTCGCTCGTCAGAAGGCCATCGCTAAGGAGATCGGCGAACTGATGAAGCAGGGAGCTAAGGAGCAGGCCGAGGCTATCCGTGCTCAGGTAGCTTCCCTCAAAGAACTAAGCAAAAACCTTGAGGAGAAGAAGGGTGAAGCCGAAAGCAAGATCCGTGAGATCCTCCTCTCCGTCCCCAATCTTCCCGCCGACATCGTCCCCGAGGGCGCTACGGCTGAGGATAACGTCTGTGTCAAGACGGGCGGTATCACTCCCGAACTAGGCGACGAAGCTCTTCCTCACTGGGAGCTAGCCAAGATCTATGACCTCATTGACTTCGAGCTCGGGGTGAAGATCTCGGGTGCGGGCTTCCCTGTCTACAAGGGCTATGGAGCAAGACTCCAGCGTGCGCTGGTGAACTTCTTCCTAGACAACGCTCGTGAAGCTGGCTACCTCGAGGTACAGCCTCCCTACGTCGTCAATGAAGATTCGGGTTACGGTACCGGTCAGCTCCCCGACAAGGAGGGGCAGATGTACCACATCGGTCTGGATAACCTCTACCTCATCCCTACGGCCGAAGTGCCCGTGACTAACCTCTACCGAGATGTGATCCTCGATGAGAAGGATCTACCTGTACGCAATACGGCTTACTCTGCTTGCTTCCGTCGTGAGGCTGGCTCGTATGGTAAGGACGTGCGTGGGCTCAACCGCCTCCATCAGTTCGATAAGGTCGAGATCGTCTGCATCGACAAGCCCGAGCGTAGCTATCAGCGCCTCGATGAGATGGTCGCTTATGTAGAGACGCTTGTCACAAAGCTTGAACTGCCTTGGCGCATCCTGCGTCTGAGCGGTGGAGATATGAGCTTCACGAGTGCTCTGACCTATGACTTCGAAGTCTTCTCTGCTGCACAGAAGCGCTGGCTCGAAGTAAGTTCGGTGTCGAACTTCGAGAGCTATCAGGCTAACCGTCTGCACTGCCGCTATCGTGACACGGAGCAGGGTGTACAGCTGGTGCACACGCTCAATGGTAGTGCTCTCGCTCTACCTCGTATCGTCGCTGCCCTTCTAGAGAATCATCAGACTCCCGAAGGTATCCGCATCCCCGAGGCTCTTCGTCCTTACACAGGCTTTGACCTCATCCCCTTCCCCGAGAAGAAGTAGTCTTCCTCCCACGGGACTAATACAGCTGAGGCCCGGCTTCTACTCTAGAGGAGTAGAGGCCGGGCCTCGATGCTTGTATGGATGTAGAAGAAGTAGCTCTACTTCTTCACTAAGTGTTCTTACTTCTTAGCAGGGTAGATCTGAGCGATGGCTTCTTCGATCTGCTGGGGGGAGAGATCACCGACGGTCTGGATGGGGATGCCCTGCATAGGGATGAAGAGGACCATGGGGATGCTCTTCACTCCGAAGGTATTTGCCAGACCAGACTCCTTGTCTACATTGACCTTGTAGACATCGATCTTACCAGCGTACTTCTTAGCTACTGCTTCGAGCTTGGGGCCAAGGCTTCGGCAGGGACCACACCAGTCGGCATAGAAGTCGATGATGGCAGGGCGACTTCCCTTGAAGACGAACTTCGAGGGCTCTTCCTTATAATCCCAGATGTGCGCACGCATATAGGCGGCATCAATATGCTTGACGGGGCTTTCTCCTTCGGCGGCAGGAGCTGCAGCTTCGCTACGCGCATTGGTGTCGGAGGAGCTCCCTGTAGCCTGAGCGGTGCAGGCTGTAGTGGAGAAGAGACCCACGGCAGCGAGCGTTAGGCTTAGGATGATTTTCTTCATTGTACTTAATCTAACTATGAGGTTGAGTGAACTTCACTGCAAAGATAAAACTCACATCGGTAGTTTTGTTCAAATGCCTTACAAGATACAAGCCGTGCTTCTCCAGCGGGAGAGGCACGGCTTGTATGATATATAGGGGGAGGGAGGCAGTGCTTACTGCTTATCCTTCACTTCCGTGGAGCGGAAGAGGATAGTCGTGCGATCCTTAGAGTCGTAGAGCTTCTTGGTAAGTGCCTGGACGGACTGAGGGGTGACGGAGTCAAGCACCTTGTCGTAGTTGGTCACGAAGTCGAAGCCCTGACTGAAGAAGCGCTCGATCTGAGCAAGCCAGTACTTATTCTTGCGGAGGTTCTCGCCGTGCGCCTTCTTGAGGTTCTTGACAGCCTTGTCGAAGTACTCAGCCGAAGGACCATCCTTGACGATACCATCAAGGCCCTTGAAGACGAGCTCATTCATCGCAGCTGCCTTCGCTGGGTCGGTCTGGAACTGTACGCTGATCGAGCTGCGTACGCTAGGATAGCGCTCCACTTCGGACTGTACACCTACGCTGTAAGCACCACCAGCATCTTCACGGATGGTCTTCGTGTAGAGCTGATCAAGGATCGACTCTAGGACAGCGCCCGTGAGTAGCTCCTGCTGGCTGTAGGTGCTGGGGGTGGAGAGTGCGTCGATCACGATACCCATAGGGGTAGCCATAGCGGAGCTATACTCCTTGTGGTTGGTACCCAGACGTTCGAGAGGGACGCGGCTTGTCTGAGCCTTGTCCGTGTAGGTCTTCAGAGCGGGCAGTGAAGCGATGTACTGCTCTACGAGTGGACGGAGCTGAGCTTCGTCAATGTTCCCTACGAAGTAGAAGTTGAAGCCACGAGCATTAGCGAAGCGGCTACGGAAGAGCTGAACTACCTTTTCATAGTTCACATTCTTGACCTCATCGATGGTCAGAGGATAGCGCTCAGGCGTGTTGGGATAGAGGTAGCGAGATAGTGAGTCAGCGAGGAAGGAAAGGGGATTAGCCTTGCGTGCTTCGATCGAGCTGATGGTACGCTCCTGCCATGCCTGGAAGGCTTCCTTGTCGGTGCGAATACCAGTGAAGTTGAGGTAAAGCAGCTGGAGCATGGTCTCGAGGTCTTCCTTCGTCGTGCTCCCTGATACGTTGTCTTCGATACCGGAGACGCTCGTGGAGAGGGAAGCAAGACGACCTGTCAGAGCCTTCTCAAGGGCAGACTCGTCGAACTTGCCGAGACCACCGACCTGGGGCACAGAGTTCAGGATCTTCAGATCGAGGGGAGTAGCCTTGGAGAGGTTGTAGTACCCGCCATGACGCTGACCGCTCAGTAGGATCTCATCCTCCATGTAGTCGGTCTTCTTCAGATAGACCTTCGTGCCGTTGGAGAGGGTCCAGACGGTGGTGCCGAACTGAGCGTTCTTCTGCTCCTTGACGATCTTACCCTTAGCAGGGAGCTTGTCGATGAGCTTCTCGTTGCTGACCTCGTTCTTAGGAGCTTCGACTTCTTGCTTGAGGTACTCTTCGTACTTCTTGGTGAGCTCTTCGACGGAGGGGAGCTTGACTTCGGGCTTCTCGACGCTGGTCAGACCGATGAAGACATTCTTGTTGAGGTCAAACTGCTGGGCAGCGGCATTGATCTGCTCCAGAGGGAACTGCTCTGCAAGACCCTGGTTCAGCTCGTAGTAGGTGGGGATGTCGAGGAGGTAGCCACCATCTTCGAAGTAGTCTACATAGACATTAGCCCAAGCCTCGCTGGTGCGCTTGTTGCGCTCGTTGAAGGTGTTCTTTACCGAGACGAGGAATTCCTTCTTAGCACGGTCAAATTCGGCTGCAGTGAAGCCGTACTTCTTGATACGGACGATCTCAGCGACTAGACCCTTGAGGGCTGCGTCCCACTGACCTTCCTTGAAGTCAGCTCCGTAGGTAGCAGCGTCCTTGGTCTTCGCAATGAGGTAGGGGCCGAACTCAACGGAGGCGTTGATGAAGGGTGCATTAGGCTTCTTGACGATGTCATTGAAGCGCTGGGCGATCATCGAGGTCAGGATCGACTGGACGTAGTCTTCGAGGGGGCCCATGATCGAGGCACGAGCAGCAGCAGGAGTGACATCGCTCTTGAAGGAGATGATCACGGAGTTGCGGGTAGCTTCCTTGTCTGCTACGATACCTACGATGGGCTTATCGTTGTCTTCGACGGGTACGTAGACGCGCTCAGCAGCACCGACGGGAGCAGGGATGTCAGCGAAGGTCTTCTTGATCTGAGCTTCTACATAGTTGACATCGACATCACCGACGATGATCAGAGCCTGCAGGTCTGGGCGGTACCACTTCTTGTAGTAGTCACGCAGTACCTGATAGGGGAAGTTGCGGACGATGTCCATGGTCCCGATGGGGAGGCGAAGCCCGTACTTGTTGCCAGGGAAGGCGAGTTCGAGGAGCTTCTCCATGTTGCGCATGTCGCCGTTGTTGCTGCGGCGCCATTCTTCTTCGATGACCCCACGTTCGGCATCGATCTCCTTGTCCTCGAGGCTGATGAAGCTACTCCAGTCGTGGAGTACGAGGATACAGCTATCGATGATGCTCTGACGGGGGACGGGGATCTTCATCAGGGTGTAGACCGTCTTGTCGAAGCTGGTATAAGCGTTGATATTGCCCCCGAAGCTAGCCCCGATACTTTCGAGGAAGTTGATGATTCCCTTGCCGGGGAAGTTCTTCGTTCCGTTGAAGGCAATGTGTTCAAGGAAGTGTGCGAGGCCTCGCTGGCTCTCCTCTTCCTGCATGGATCCGACCTTCTGAGCGATGTAGAATTCAGCTCGACCCTTTGGCTCTTCGTTGTGGCGGATGAAGTAGGTAAGGCCATTAGGGAGCTTACCGATACGCACCGCTGTATCGATGGGCAGGGGAGGCATTCCGCCTGGAGCTTGAGCCTTAGCTTGAGGTGCAAGCCCAAGGGTTGTGCCCAAGAAGAGTGCCGAGAAGATGGATAAAAAGGTTGTCTTTAGTCTCATCTCTGTCTGTGGTGTTTTTGTTATTGATATCACGGATCTTAATGACCCGAGTTTGACGCAAATATAGTATAAATCTATACTAGCTGTATCAGGGGTGTATATTAGTCTCCTGCTACGGTGGGCGAGTGCTTCTAAGGGTGTAGGAAGAGGTGAAAAAGTTGGGGAGCTAAGTGCTTCTATTATAGTGCCCTTTTTGCCCTTCGGGAGAAACCTACTGTGGGTCGCTGAAAAAACCTACTGTGGGTCGTC
>NZ_CALHVI010000058.1 GCF_938039215.1 uncultured Porphyromonas sp.
GTCGGTAAGACGACCCACAGTAGGTTTTCTTTGGACCCTCTATTAGGCCTTTTAGATCAGGGCATGATAGGGCTTGGGAGAGCTGGGCTATCTCGTGCTGGGATTGCTCGGTGGTGCTACAGCTATGAGGCAGGATCTTTGCTTGTTCGTTTGATGATTTTTTTGACGGCTATTGCATTTACAAAACTATTCTCTACCTTTGATTCGTAGTTGAGGTAGTAGTCCTTGACTGATAGGAACAAAGAGATATGAATAGAAAAGTCAGATCAAATATGCTTACGGGCTGCTGAAGCTCTAGGTGCGTCATCCCACCTGCGTAGTGTCGGGTCGGCCCCCCTGCTACGTCTAGAGAGCTTTGGAAGTCCTTCCCCTTCCAATTAATTTAGCTCATGGCCACACACAGCGCAACACCATTCTGGTGACACCAACCAGATAACACCACACACGAGTCGAGGCAACATAGTCCCTATGTGTCCTCTCTCCTCACACATACGTCTCATGCTCCCTCCTAGTCTGGCTTTAGGGCTCTAGGATGTGGATTCCCGCACACACACGCACACTTGTGGAGGTGCTCTTTGAGCTATCCTCCTCTTCCCATCTTTTAAACGCAAGAAAGAATTATGAGACTAAATATCAAGTATCTGCTCGGATTCTTTGCTCTCCTTCTGTTCTTACCCGCATGTAAGAACAACGACGAAGTCGAGGAAGCAACCCTAGAACTCTCTTCCCAGGCACTGGCCTTTGCCAAGGATGCTTCTGAGCAGACAGTCACTGTGACTACGAATAAGGATAACTGGTCCGCCTTCTCCACGCAGGAAGCTTGGCTTACCACCGAACAGTCGGGCAATAGCCTCAAGGTCAAAGTAGCAGCTAATACCGTCGGTCGCGACCGTGTAGGCTCTATTATCGTCAATGCTGGCGGTCTTCAGAAGCGTATCTCTGTCAAGCAGACCGCTGCTGATGCAGTCATCGAGCCCGAAGAAACAAGCATCTATTTCCCCGTCGATGGGGGCTCTAAGAAGGTCGCCTTTACCAGCAATGGTGGCGATGTCAAGGTAGAGCTAGGTGCTGATGTAGACTGGCTCACCATCGAGAAGGTCACGGCTAACAGCTTTGTCCTTGTCGCCAAGGAAAGCACACAGGCTCATCGTCGTTCGGTCAAGGTCAATCTGACCGTAGGGACTATGATCAAGGAAATCGAAGTAGTTCAGGAAGGTACTATTCAGTACATCCTACCTCTGCTCAAGTTCCCCGTATCGCTCTCCGAAGTCCTTCGCTACGAACAGAGCCGTGGTCATACGCTGATCAAGATCCCCGATGGCCTCTTCAACACGTCACTCTATCGCTTCCTTACCAAGAGCAAGGTGATGACCTTCATCCAGTATGAGTTCTCCAGCGAACAAGCTAAGGGCTTTGCATCTGCTGCCACCATGTGTGAAGACGAATCGCTCGTCAAGAACAATGCTGACTTCGATGCCTTCCTCAAGGAACATGGCTTCGAGAAGGCTGGCTTCGACAAGGACGGTCAGACGGTCCTCTATCGTAATCCTAACCTGCCTCTGCTGATCCGTGTCGCCTTCAAGGATGGTGCTGCTGCGATCGTCACTTCTTATGATCCTATCCAGGATAAGCCTTATCCTACCTTCACGAAGCTCCCCATGCAGAACCAGACTCAGTACATGGGTGACCGTGACCTGAAGATCGAAGGGAAGAAGCGTGCTGAAATCCATGAGATCGAAAAGGGTTGGGGCTCTACGCTCAATGATACTTACAAGCAGAAGAACTACGAAAACTATAAGATCACGAAGGCATTCGAAGACGAATATGCTCGTGGCTACTTCTACGTAGTTCCTGACAAGAAGATCCCTGCCGATGACCCCTACGTCGATGTCGTACACAATGTACAGGCCATGTACAAGAATATCTCTCTTGGCTTCTGGACAGATGCGCTCGGTCGTAGAACTCTGACGAAGGAAGTAGTCAAGCTCTTTACGGATAATGACTTCCCCTACTTCGGAGCTCTCAGTGGTGGTGCACAGGCCTTCTACAACAAGGATAAGAAGATGGCCTATGTCATCCGTGTCGTCAAGGATAGGGAAACGAAGCAAGAAGTCTTCGAGATCCAAGCCTTCTACGAAGATGTCGATACTGGTAGCAGCGTCTCGATCTCTACGCTTGCTAACTACGGAAAGACCATCAAGGCTTACAATGCTAAGCAGGCTGCCCTTCACAAGCTCGAAGGTCGCCTCGTCAATACTCCTCTTCGCTAGTCACTAGCTAGTCTCTCTTACTCGATAGGGAGCTTGAGCGTTGCTCGGGCTCCCTATCGTCGTATCTGTGGGACAGGTGCCGAGAGGGGATGGGGTGAGATGATTTCTTCGAGCTGAGGCTGAGGCTTTGGGGTAATTTCTCTAAGGTCGGCCTACATCCCTAGGGGGTAAGAGGGAGGGGGAGGGACGAGGAACGTTAGCACTACGTAGCATCCATCTTCTGGGGCTGAGACCTGCGCTCTAAGACATCGCTCTAGCCCGCTTAGAATAGGGCTTTTGGTGTACCCTAAAAACGACCTACTGTGGGTCGCAAGAAAAACCTACTGTAGGTCGTCGTACCGACCCACGGTGGGTCGTCGAGGCGACCTACCGTGGTTTTCTTTTTGCCCCGCTCAGAGAGCTTGCTCCGGAGGGGTAAAGTAAGCCTGTTTTTCAGGCAAAGCCTTCGCTTGGGGGTGGGCTGATGGATGAGGGAAAGCTCCCCTCGAGATTAGCCCTTCTTCTAGGGGGACTCGTGAATGTATTCATCTTGGGAGGAAAAGCATTGCTGATATTCAGCCTTTTAGGGCTGTGCGATCAAATTTTTATGCGCTCGACTTGTATTTTTATCGAACTATTCTCTACCTTTGATCCATGGTCCTGCCCCACAAGGGCATGGCATCAGATATAGGAACATACACATATGATCGGACAGATAGATTCAGACATGCCTTGGGGCTGCTGAAGCTCTTGGTGATCCGTCACCTACGTAGACTCGGGTTGGCCCCCCTTTCACGTACCTAAAGAGCTTTGGAAGCTCTCTTCCCACCTTCTTCCATTGTAGACGCTCATACCGGCCACACACCACGCCACGATCTCGGCGGCAACACCACGCATACCATCTCGGTGGCATCACCCTACCTCCCTCTAGGGAAGTAGCGATGTCTGGTCTTACCCCCACTTATCTCCACTCGCTCGTAGATCATAGGATCTTGTAGCGAGAGAACACCTATTCATCCAGAGAGTGCAGCGCTGTACCCTCTTAATACCCTATCAAACGCATTTTCTCAACCTATGAGACTAAAAATTAAGTACCTCCTTAGTTGCTTAGCTCTTCTGCTCATCCTACCTGCTTGTAAGGACAACGCTGATGTGGAAGAAGCTACACTAGAACTTTCCACTCAGGCTCTGACCTTCTCCAAAGAAGGAGCTGTACAGACGGTCACAGTCTCCACCAACAAAGACTCATGGAGTGCCTTCTCCGTCCAAGAAGACTCTTGGATCGGTCTTACTCAAGAAGGCAATACGCTCAAAGTAAAGGTCCCCGCCAATCCTCAAGGTCAAGACCGAACGACCTCAATCATCGTCAATGCAGGAGGCTTGCAGAGACGTATCTCCGTTCGACAGAGTGGGGCGGAAGCTTCTCTTGAGGCCGAGGGGAAGGTCGTCTTCACAGCAGAGGGAGGTACAAAACTCGTTGCCTTCAAGAGCAATGTCACTAAGGTAGAGATCGAGCTAGCCGTCCCTTCGGATTGGCTCTCCATCGAAGAACGCACATCTAGCAGCTTCACCTTAGTCGCCAAGAAAAACACCGAGAAGACCAAGCGCACCGCTAAGGTCAATCTTACCCTAGGCACCACGATCAAGGAGATCGACGTGGAGCAAGAAGGGAATAGCCCCTATGTCATGCCCTTGCTTGACTTCCCCTCTGACCTCTATACGGTCATCCGCTACGAGCAGTCTCGGGGCAATATCCTCCTCAAGACGGAGGAGGGAGCCGAGGAAGAACCCTCGAACTATCGCTTTATCACCAAGAGCAAGGTCTTCCCCTTCATCCAGTATGAGTTCAGCACTCCTCTAAGCCCAGGCTTCTCTCTGGTGACCCTCCTGTGCTTAGATCAAACGCTTACGAAGGACAACGCAGACTTCGAGGCTTATCTAGCTGACTACGGCTTCACACGCACCAAGGGAGACGATCGCAATGTGCTCTACTCCAACTCCAAGGTTCCCGTTCAGCTCCTCGTCTCTCACTTCACTGGAGGCTCTAAGCTTCAGTTCGTCTACACACCTACCCAGCCTAAGCCCTACAAGAGCTTCGATAAGGTGCCGATGACCCAGCAGACACCCTACATGGGCAATAGAGAGCTTAAGATCCCAGGGAAGATGCGTCAGGAGATACGTCAAGCAGAGGATGGGCTACAGAGTACCCGTGCCGAAGGAACTCCCGAGAGCTACGATATCTTCGATGTACAGAAGAGCTTCGATGGTGAGAGCGTCCGAGCTTACCTCTATATCGTTCCCTCCGAAGAGAAGGGCATTCCCAAGAACGACCCCTATGTCGATGTCTGCATCGGCGTGATCGCCTTCTATGATGACCTAGGCTTAGGTTACTGGCAGGATCAGATCGATGGGAACTACTACCTCACGCGTGAAGTCTATGAGCTCTTCACCAGCGCAGGCTACCCCTACCTCGGGAAACTCAAGAGTGGTGGGCAAGCCTTCTACAACAAGGATAAGCGTCAAGCTTATGTGTTGAGTGTCGCCGACGAAGGAGATTCGCAGCTACTCGAGATCCAGTCGATCTATGCGAATGTCAAGAGTGCTGATAGCTCAGCTCCTCAGCTCCTCAACTATAAGGCTTTCGTTCGTCAGCGGAGTGAAGACCTCCGTCGACTGGATGCCCTGACTCGTCATCGGGTGCGCCTACCACGCCGCCGCTAGTTCCTCTAGATAGCTTGAAATACGATGAAGTACATATATACATGCCTCTTGGGGCTGTTTGTTTGTCTCCTAGCCTGCTCCTCCTGCCAGAAGAATAGCGATGTCGAGGAGACAACACTAGAGGTCTCGGTGGAGACCCTGACTTTTGCACGAGATGCCTCTGAGCAAACCCTCACCGTGCAGACGAATAAGGATCATTGGACAGCCCTATCGCCGCAGGAGGCGACTTGGCTTAGCCTCACTCAAGAGGGCAATACCCTACGTGTCCGAGCCAAGCTGAATGAGCAGGGGCAGGAGCGTATCGGATCGATCATGATCCATGCAGGCGAGCAGCAGAAGCGAATCACAGTCCGTCAGACAGCGGCAGATATTGTCTTGGATACCAAGGCTAATGTCTTCCTATCCTCGGAGGGTGGGACGACGGAAGTTGCCTTCCAGAGCAACACCGAGGAGGTGAAGGTCGAGCTAGCTCAGTCCGTAGACTGGATCAAGGTAGAGAAGCTGACTAAAGCGAGCTTCACGCTCGTCGCTCAGCCCAACACGCAGAAAGCTCCTCGCTCCGTCAAGGTGATCCTAACGAGCGGCACGCTCGTCCGTGAAGTCGAGGTGATGCAGGAGGGGCTGAGTCCCTACGTCTTCCCCGCTATGGACTTCCCTAAGGGTCTCTATGAGCTCATCAGCTATGAGCGGGATCGAGGGCATGTGCTGCTCTATGCTAAGGAAGAGACTAAGTCCGAGTATCCCTATTATCGCTTCCTCACCAAGAGTAAGGTCGTACCCTTCATCCAGTACCAGTACACCTCTGCTACGAGCCCAGGCTTCTCTGTCGCTACCTTGGTCTACACGGACCAATCTCTAGTCAAGGGGAACAAGGACTTCGATGAGGCTGTGGCTGTCTATGGTTTCGAGAAGCAGACCTCTTCTCCCGACCAAGTCTATACGCTCTATGGCAATTCGAAGCTGCCCCTACAGCTACTAGTCACTCTATTCTCCGATGGAGCCAAGGTGGAGTTCGCCTACAATCCTATGCAGAAGAAGAGCTACCCGACCTTCAGCGAATTGCCTCTTTTGCGTCAGCTCGACTTCCTCGGGAGCCGTGAGCTAGATATCATGGGGAAGAAGATGGAGGATGTCCGCAAGTTCGAGCAGGAGCAGGGAAGTGTCCGCGATGAGCATACCCCCGAGCTCTACGACTTCTTCACACCGAAGACTCCGTTCCAAGGAGAGCTTGTCCGTGGGTACTTCTACATCGTCACCCCCACACAGCTGGATGATCCCTATCTCAATGTCGTCAATGCTGTCCTTGGCTACTTCCCTCAGATCGACCTAGGACTCTGGTATGATGAGATCGATGGTCACTATCATCTCACCGATGAGATCTTGAAGCTCTTCGCCTCCCAAGGCTATGAGTACATGGGCCAGACGGCTAATGCCAGCCATGCCTTCGCTAATCGTGCGAAGAATATGGCCTATACGCTACGTCTCTTCTTCTACAAGGAGAAGCCCGTCCTCGATGTCCAAGCCTACTATACCGAGATCGATGATGGAGGAAACTCGGTCAGAGAACTTCTCAACTACTCGGCTTCGCAGCGTAAGCGTGTGGCCTTCCTTCGCCAGCTTGATGCACACTCTCGGAAGCTAGACTTCCAGAGAAGATAGCTTAACTATATGATCCCTATAGTTCTTTTATCAATCCACTAACAACTAAGAGTACATGAGTAAGAAAATCACCTACGCCCTGTCCCTCTTAGCTCTTCTCTTCATCCTGCCTGCTTGCCAGCAGCAGAGCGATGTCGAGGAAGCTACTCTGGACCTGTCGACTCAGACTCTGACCTTCGCTAAGGAGGCCTCGGAGCAGACCATCACCGTACAGACTAATAAGGATAGTTGGTCTGCTGTATCTCCCCAAGAAGCGACTTGGCTGACCCTCACCCTAGAGGGGAATACCCTCAAGGTTCGTGCAGAAGCCAATGACCTTGGTCGTGATCGTCTAGGGGCGATCGTAGTCAATGCCGGAGGGCTCCAGAAGCGGGTCACTGTACGTCAGTCAGCTGCCGATGTCATCCTCAATATGGATCTAGATCGTGTCTCCTTCCCCATCGAAGGTGGGACGAAGAAGGTCGTCTTTGAGAGCAATACTTCGGTGAAGGTCGAGCTTGCGGCAGATGCCCCATGGCTTACGCTCTCCGATGTGACGAAGTCCAGCTTCACCCTAGCAGCAGAGCGCAATGAAGGGGAAACTTCCCGTTCGGTGAAGATCACGATCACAGCTGGGACGCAGGTCAAGGAGCTCGAGGTCGTACAGGATGGTGCTAACCAGTACATCCTGCCCCTGCAGCAGTTCCCCGCTAATCTCGTCGAGGTGATTCGCTTCGAGCGTTCGCGTCAGGGGGAATTGATCCGTAGCTTCCAGCGTGGGAGCGCAGCTCTTTTCCGCTTTACGACCCAGAATAAGATCTTCCCACTTATCGAGTACGAGTTTGAGCACGAGCGTAGCAAGGGGTTCCAAGCCGCTATGCAGCTGTGCTTGGATGATAAGTTCGTGAAGAACAATCCTACGTTTGTCGCCTACCTGCAGGCTTGTGGCTATCAGAAGTCTGATAAGCTGAGCAATGAAGGGCAGGATGTCTATGAGCACAATACCCTCCCTCTGAACCTCAACGTCGCCTTCGATTCGTCAGGTGAAGCCCTTCTAGAGACGGTCTATCAGCCTCGTCAGCCTCGAGCTTATAAGACTTTTGACCATCTGCCTATGAAGCAACTCTTGGCTATGAACAGTGATCGCAGTCGTCAGATCCATGGCTATAAGAAGGAGGAGGTCGCTAAGAAGGAGCAGGAATGGAAGGGTGAACTTGATGTGAAGGATCCTCGTGCCAATCGTGCCGACTACCAGCGCTATATCGCCAAGGGTTCGCTGGATGGTGAGTCACACCGTGGTTACTTCTTCGTCCAGCCTAGTGAAGATATCCCAGCTGATGACCCCTTCGTTGATGAGGTCTTCACGACCCAAGCCATCTTTGCAGATGTTACGCTGGGCTTCTGGACGGATGCTCTTGGTCGCTCCTATGTAACCCAAGAAATGAATAAGCTCCTTGCGGATAATGGCTACACCTTCCTCCGTGAGCTGAATGGTGGCTTCATGGCCTACTACAATGGTGCGGAGAAGGCTGCTTACATCCTGCATGCAGCTCAGCTCAATGGTAAGCCCATCCTAGAGATCCAGACCTTCCTCGTAGATCTGCCAGTAGGGAATGGAATTCGTACACAGCAGGCTGGCGAGAAGCTAAATCTCCTCGATCGCCGTGCCCGCATCATCGAGGCAATCAGTGGCCGTCTGCAGAGATTTCCTCAGCTTCAGAGTCGTCGCTAAGACCTCCTCAGCCCATCACGTTCGTTAGGCTATATTCCCTGAGCTTGAAGCGTCGTCTCTGACCGCTTCGGGTAAGGGGTAGTCAAGCCTCCAAATAAAACCTACGGTAGGTCGCACTTGCGACCTACCGTAGGTCGGAGGGACGACCCACAGTAGGTTTTCAAAGCGACCTACCGTAGGTCCCAAAACAGCCCTTCTGGGAGTAAGCTTTAAGCGGGGCGCTGTGCCTCAAAGATCGTGTAGTACTTTCGCTGGGCAAGGCTCCGAAGTGTGATGCCCCAATTCCCCGATGAATTTCCCTCTTTTTGATAGGCTGCGACAGGAAGCCCCAGGAGCAAAAATCCGCTCCACAGCTGGGCTGTCTCTTGAGGGTACACCCCTGCAGTCGTGGTGTATCAGAGCGGAAGATGGGGGAGGTATTAGGGATTATTGCTGAGATATTTTACCTTTGCTTTGGAGTGGAGGTTCTTGAGCCCCAGGATGACAAGCTATTCCTAACGGACACACGGACGGATAGCAGGAGTTCAGCCCCACTCTTTGGGCAAGGTGGAATATGACCACAGTTTGACGCACACACTTCCCTCGCAGGATATTCAAGAAAAGAACAACGGACAACAAGCTCTTCGAACACCTACACAAGACGACACTTCGTCTACCTTAGTATCTTTTGTTCCCAATCTGAGCGCTGGTTGGATTAGTCCCTCTAGTCTCCGATGGCCCGCCTGACACACTCAGACGCCCATTATCCCGAGCCTCTCCTTAAGTAAGCTTAAGGTGTAGTGTCTCTTCTACCAAGGTTCCCCCTTCCAGAGAGTATCTCCCCAAGGGTGCAACCGAAGTAACAATAACCTCTTCATACTACGAACAATGAAAAGATCCATACTGACCCTGTCACTTCTCTCGGTCTTTGCTGTCTCGTCTTGTCAGAAAGATTTCGATGAAGTGACCCCTCGTGGCGAAGATCAGCGTGCAGAGGTCAACGGTGCGACCCCTTCCGCTCCATCTCTTCTCTCCACGCAGGGCGCAGAAGCTGGGGTCCTCTATATGCGCATTCAGAAGAATGCCAAGCCAAGCCTCCGAGCATTTGACTCTGGTACAGCTACGATGCAGGCGCTGCCCTCGCAGCTCGCCCGCTCGCTTCAGAGCATCGGCTCCGAGTCTATGGAACCCCTCTTCCCCATTGACCCTCGCTTCGAGAAGCGTATGCGTCGCGAAGGACTTGACCTCTGGTACATCGTTCGCTTCGACAAGCAGCAGGATCTACGTGCTGCTATGCAGACCCTACTTGCTGCACCAGAAGTTGAATATACCGAGCCCGTATATCAACTCTCACTACCAGATGCTAAGCCCGTAGGGGTGAGTGATGCTCGCCCTGCTGGCGATCCTGCAGCTCCATTCAATGACCCCTTGCTCCCAGATCAGTGGCATTACAACAATACGGGGAAGTTCTCCAGAAGCGTCGCTGGTGCTGACATAGGCCTCTTCGAAGCTTGGAAGAAGGAGACGGGTAAGCCCAATGTCATTGTCGCCATCACCGACGGGGGGATCGATACCAGCCACCCCGACCTCAAGGATAACCTCTACATCAATGAGAAGGAACTCAACGGTCAGAAGGGAGTAGACGATGATGGCAACGGTGCTATCGATGATATCTACGGCTTCAACTTCATCCACAACGATGGGAAGATTTACCCTGACAATGTCTCACACGGGACGCACGTAGCTGGTACCGTAGCTGCACGCAACAACAACGGCATCGGTGTCGGTGGTGTCGCTGGTGGTGATGGTACAGCAAACTCTGGTGTTCGCTTGATGAGCGCTCAGATCTTCGGGGGTAAGAACGAGAACGGTAACTCGACTCGTGCCCTTGTCTATAGCGCTAACAATGGCGCTGTCATCAGCCAGAACTCTTGGGGGTATCCTTACGAAGCTCAGGTCAAGACGATCCCTCAGAGCCTCAAGGCCGCTATCGACTACTTCATCAAGTACGCAGGCTGTGACAACGATGGTAAGCAGCTCCCCAACTCCCCAATGAAGGGTGGGGTAGTCATCTTCGCCTCTGGGAATGACGGCCGTGAATACTATTCGCTCCCTGGTGCTTATGACCCCGTCATCGCTGTATCATCGATGGCTCCCGACTGGAAGGGCGCTTGGTACACCAACCGTGGTACTTGGGTCGACATCACCGCTCCTGGTGGTGACCAGTACTTTGCTCAGGGAGAAGTCCTCAGCACACTTGCTAAGGAGATCACTGGGCAGGACTATGGTTACATGCAGGGGACTTCGATGGCTTGTCCTCATGTCTCTGGGGTCGCAGCCCTCATCGTCTCTCACTTCGGGAAGCAAGGCTTCACCAACAAGGAGTGTGAACAGCGTCTTCTCGGAGCTCTAAAGCCCCAGAATATCGATGCGCTTACGGGCTTCAAGGGTCGTATGGGTCGTGGTTATGTGGATGCCTCCGCTATCTTCGCTGAGAATAAGGGCAAGGCTCCTGCCAAGATCACTAAGATCAGTGCTGATGACATTGACTTTGTCACGGCGAATATCTCTTGGATAGCTGTCGCCGACGAAGATGATGGTACTCCCGTAGAATACCGAGTCTATCTCTCCGAGCAGCCCATCACCGATGCCAATAAGCAGGATGCTCTCTACACCAAGCTCAATGCTCGTGGTTATGCTGTTGGTACGAAGATGTTCCTCCCTCTGGCTGCGCTGAAGGAGAATACTACCTACTATATAGCAGTCGAAGCGCTTGACCGCTGGGATCTCACCTCTGGTCTAACGCGTGCAGAGTTCAAGACGAAGAAGAACAATCCTCCCGTCCTAACCCTCTCGACGAAGGACAAGATCCGTGTCTCTTCGCTTGGTAAGCAGACCTTCTCTGTTACCTTCTCTGACCCCGACAACCAGAAGGTCAGTGTCATCGTCGGTGGCGAAACACGAGGTGTAAGCCATCAGATCTCTGGGGATAAGATCAACTTCACCCTGCGTGCAGTAGCACCTATTGGTGTCCATGAGATCAAGATCACGGCTATCGACGCACTCGGTGCTAAGACCGAACTGTCTGTACCCTTCGAAGTCTACACATATAAGGCTCCTGCCTTCATCGCTTCTCTGGGAAGTCACATCGTAGGAGTAGAGATGACTACTTTGGTTGATGTTGCTTCTGCTCTAGAGAAGAGTGAGGGTGTGACGCTCACCTACAAGGCGAGCTCAGCTGACCGCTCTGTTGCTATCGCTTCCGTCAGCTCTGAGGGTGTTCTCTCTATCCTGGGAAATAAGCCGGGTACCACGCAGGTACAGGTCGAAGTCTCCGATGGTATCAGCACGCCTGTCCAGACTTCAGTGCCCGTTCGAGTGGTAACGAAGCCTTCAGATCTCGTCTACTCTGTCTATCCTATCCCTGCGACGACAGAGCTGAATATCGTCCTTAACCCCGAAATAGCTTCGGCCAATGTACAGATCCGTAGCCTTACCGGTGCTAAGGTCTACGACCGTGATCACACTGTCAAGGGTGTAGGTCGCATCAAGCTACAGGTCAAGAACCTCGCACCAGGGACTTACTCTCTCAGTATCAAGTCACCTCGGGGCACGTACACCAAGGCTTTCGTCAAAAACTAACGCATCTGACTCATGAATAAGAAAGCATCTATCCTACTGCTCGCCGTAGCACTAGGTACGTCTGCAGCCCATGCTCAGAAGACGGTCAAGGCTACACGTTCGCTCCCCATCCTCGAGTATGCTACGAGTGCTCGCACAGCGGCCCTCGGGGGAAATCACTATGGGGAGACTGATGTAGATCATCTCTATACGAACCCGACCTCTCTGCTCTACCAGAATACGAGTTTCTCCGTCTCGGGAGGCCTCCGCACCTTCGGGAAGATCGAGGGGCTAGAGGGATCGCTGAATCTCTATAATGCCAGTCTGGGGCTACGAGTAGGACCGCACGCCTTCTTCGGAGGAATTCGCTACTTCGGAGGTCTGAAGTTCACTCCGATTGATAAGAACGAGCATGCCAAGAAGAGCCGTAATCTCTATGACTACACGGCTGATCTGGGCTATGCTTACCGCTTCGGTATCTTCTCGATCTATGCCAAGGGGAGCTATATCTATACGGACCAAGGGAGTGCAAGTTCGGCCGTTACCTTCGGTGGGGGTGCCTTCGTCCGTAGCAGTGAAGAGCCTTCGTCCACTGGGGTTGACTTCATTCTCGGTGCTAAGGTCGACAACCTCGGCCCAGGCTACAAGCAGAGCTCCCGTAGTAAGATGGCATACCCTCCCGCCTACGCAGGTCTCGGTGGTGAGATCGGCTACGGAGTCGAAGGGGAGCATCACCTCTCTCTCGGTGCAGGCCTAGACTACTTCTTCTATCCTACCAATTCGTCTTCTGCAGCGCTACACTTCGGTGGGGAGTATCTCTATCATCAGATGTTCGCTCTGCGTGCTGGTTACCAGCATGACACCAACGGAGTCAAGGGCTTCAGCGCAGGTCTTGGTCTACGCTTCAAGCCGCTGGCAGTAGATGCCTCCTATCTTGCTCCTACCTATACTGATGGTAAGCCTTCCTTCCTTCTGACCGTTGGTCTGAATCTGTAAGGCTACCTAGGTTTGTTTGTTAGTGCGTGGGCATAGTGATCCGTTCGGGGTCACTATGCCCACCTTTTTTGTGCCTTATTGGAGGAGGATGAGAGGAGGAAGAATGCTGGTACTGTCCAACGAAATAGAAGTCTCATTTAGCTGGGACTGGGGGATAAGGCTACGACTCTCAGATAATCAGCCTCCATCGCTACGATCAAATAGCTGCGGTCGAAAGCCTCATAGAGTAAATGCACTGCCCATCGGCGATTTACTAAAAGAGCACCGAGATTCTAAAGGCTCAGCTCCGAGCCATTATATCCGACCTCGGAGGGAGGGCAAATAAAACCTACGGTAGGTCGTCGATGCGACCCACGGTAGGTCGGTCGGGCGACCCACAGTAGGTTTTTTCGGCGACCTACCGTAGGTCGTCCGACACCCCTTCTGGAAGCGTACTCCGAAGGGGCGAGAATTGCTCTCGCTCCGAGCTGTTCTTTTACCCTGCTTAGGGCTGATGCATGGTGGCTTCATGTGCAGATCGTCAAATTTATTCGAGGGGGGGCTTTGGGGGGAGACAAGTAGAAAAGAAAACGCCTCACAGCTGGAGATTTGCCTCTTAGCGGAGGGGCGTATTGTTGGGCTTCAGCCTTGCTTGTTGGATTAGCAGAGGTATGAAAAATAGATAATTACGTACCTTTGTGCCGTTTTGCCAATTATTTGACTGATTAAGCGTTTATCTAAATGGATAATCAAACGTTTATCTAACTAGGCAAGGCTTCTCAACCATTCATATACAGAATTATCATATGACAAAACGAATAGCCCTCTTGGGTGTCGTGGCTTTTTTTGCCTCGATATTTGGGCTGCAAGCGCAAAACTATGCCCTCAGTACGAACATCCCTTCGCTACTGACGGGTACGATTAATTTAGAGCCCTCGGTAGCGCTCTCCAAGTCGGTTTCTCTACAATTATCCTTCTCGGCACGACCTGCCCTCTTCAAGCTCCAGATGCCTGTCGGAATCATAGAATCGATCTATGGGATGCGTGAACGCTCGCTTAGCTTCAACAATCGAATGAGATGGGGAAGTGTAGCGCATACTGAGCTCGTCTCCCTTGCTCCTGCTCTGCGCTATTGGTTCCGAGGTACCTACAACCGAGGACTCTTCCTCTCTATGCATGCGCTTGGGATGCTGTATCGCTACGGAGGCGATATCTACTCACCCTATTATTCTGAGGGCTTCCTTGTCGGGGCTGGAGCCTCTGTGGGTTACTCGTACGAACTTGCTCCGCATTGGAATCTAGAGGCCGAGGCCGGTCTTGCTGGTGTATGGACACGTTATGACCTACGAGCTTCTGCGACTAAGGTTGTTGGCCGAGATCGGAGCCGTTTCCTTGCTCTTCCCTCACGTGTCGGAGTGCGACTCGTTTACTTATTCTAAAATTGATTGCTATCACAGATGTCTCGATATACCTTCGGCGCACTCGTTGCTTTGGTGTGCCTTGCTTTAGCCTCTTGTGGGCAACCTTTAACTAAGAGAATCTTCTTTACTTCTGCTCGCCCTCATGCCTACCTCCCAACGGATAAGGAGGAGAAGGCAGGTCGTGCTGGGATGCTCTCGGAGATCGTCACCTATTCGCAGAAGATCGATACCCTCAAGCGTGAGAAGCGTGAGGATGCTAAGCCTAAGGACGACGGGATCAAGACGCACACGATCGAAGCGGTCACTGTCACGGCAGAGCGTCCTCGTGTGAAGATCTCCACCCTGCGTAAGGGCCGAGTCAATCTGACCTTCCTCGTCACCGTGCCCCAGGCTATGATGGACGAACGCTATCAGATCGTCTTGTCTCCAGAGCTTACGACGGGCGATACCGCCTTCCGCCTTCCTCCAGTAGTACTCCGAGGTAAGGACTTCAAGAGTGCTCAGGATAAGGAGCAGGAAGAGCTGAAGAAGTTCGAAGCCTCGATCGTAGATCCCTCGAAGTACGACAGCACCTACTTCAAGACGAAGAAGCATAGTAGCTTCATGGGCAACCTACAGCGTAATTATTATCAGGCTTACCTTCGTCAGTTCGGACAGCAGCTGGCCTATCAGCGCTGGCACCAGATCATGGAGAAGCGTTATCTGGAGGCTAATGCAGCTAAGGCTGGGAGCTACGATCAGCGCTACCATAACCGTGCCCTCGGTATGCTTGGGCAGGCCTATCGTGAAGAGCTCTCTGGTCGAGACAGTGTAGGGCAGCGCCAGGGCTTTGATCTGATCTACACTCCTGAGCGTAGAGCTGAGTACCTCAGTAGAAGCGAACGTAAGCTCGACAGCACGAATGTGCCTAGGAAGTTCCTTCCCTTCTTCACGAAGAACTGGACGATGGACTCGCTGGAGAATCGTTCGCTCACCGAGAAGGACTCCCTCGAGGTCGCTAAGCATACCTATGACTTCAAGGCCATCGCTCGCAATGAGAGCCGACGTGAGAACTTCGATACCTACCGCCGTCATATCATCCACTTCCCTCTGATCGAGGAGGCTCAGCTGGATACGGCCCTCACGACGGGGAAGGACTTCGTCTATCTCTACAGCCGAGATATAGAGGTGACTCCTCAGCTCAAGAAGCGTATGACCATCACCGTCGATACGCGCATCACGGCTATTGACCAGAGTACGTGGATGCAGCGAGGTGTGGATTCGCTCACCTTCATCATCTCGGGGGTCAATGACCTAGTGGATGCCACCCTAATTGATCGCTTCAACGATAAGCCTGAGGCCGCTGTGGAATATAAGCAAGGTCTTGAGCGCATGGCTGCCCGTGACTATCGTGGTGCTCTGGAGCATCTGCGTAAGTATCCCGACTACAATGCTGCGGTGGCGCTCGTTGGGCTCGAGGATGATGAGCGTGCTCTTCAGGTGCTCAATCAGCTAGGGGCTAACGGGAAGGTCGAATACCTCAAGACCTTCTGTCTGGCTCGACTCAAGCGTGTGGAAGAGGCTCGTGAAGCCCTCATGCGTGCCGTCAAGCAGCAGAGCTTCCTCGTCTATAAGGCTGAGATGGAGCCTGTCTTCGCACCGCTCCTGGCCGATACAGCCTTCCTCAAGCAGCTCAAGAGCGAAGCCGAAGAGCTCGACGAATAAGAGCAGGCTTTGTCACTAAGAATAGCCGAGCGCTGGTACCCTTCTCTGAGGGTGCCAGCGCTCGGTCTTTGCGGTGAGTTCACTACTTTTGCACTCAATGAAGAAGCTCAAGATCACAGAGATGGTACGTCTCTCTTCGGAGGACTTTCATCGGGAGACCAAGCTACCCATCCTCGTCGTGCTGGACGATGTGCGTAGCATGAACAATGTGGGCTCGATCTTCCGCACGGCCGATGCCTTCCGTCTGGAAGGGCTGGTGCTCTGCGGGATCACTGCACGCCCGCCTCACCCCGACATTCATAAGACCGCTTTGGGAGCGGAGGATAGTGTCAGTTGGCGCTATGCTTCGGATACTCTGGAGGCTGTTCGTCAGCTTCGGGAGGAGGGCTATCAGCTCTTAGCCCTAGAGCAAGCGCACGGGAGTCAGTCGTTGGAGACCTTCGTCACTCGCCCCGAAGGACGCTATGCCCTCATTCTGGGGAATGAGGTGCGAGGTGTGCGGGATGAAGTGATGGCCGAGGTCACGACGAGCCTAGAGATCCCTCAGCTGGGTACGAAGCATTCGCTCAATGTCAGTGTGGCAGCGGGGATTGCCCTCTGGCAGCTTGTCCTTCCCTTACTCCCTACCCTCAAGCGATGACTCACTCAGCCCCCGAGCTTCATACGACCGAGGATGGTAGTCTGACGCTCTATGCCCCGACCTTCGGGGAGCACTACCATTCGATGCACGGAGCCGTGCAGGAGAGCGAACATATCTATCTAAGGCTGGCGCTTAGGGAGCGCATGAGCTCTTGGAGAGAAGGGGATGCTCCCTTGCGCCTCTTCGAAGTAGGTTTCGGCACGGGGCTGAATGCTCTGCTCTCGTGGCGAGAGGCCGAAGAGCGCCAGATCCCCCTCCAATACTATTCGATCGAGAAGTACCCCATTGGGCCCGAGACCTACGAGGCTCTCCACTACGAAGGCCTTGGGGAAGAGAGCGAGGTGAAAGACCAGCTGCTTCGGCTACACTCTGCCCCTTGGAATGAAGCGGTAGAGCTAAGCCCCTACTTCACACTCCACAAGCTACGGGGCGATCTCACTACCTGCACCTTCCCCGAAGGCCTATCGGTCGTCTACTACGATGCCTTCTCTCCTGAGAGCCAGCCTGAGCTGTGGGCTGAGGAGCTCTTCCAGCGTCTAGGGAAGGTCGCTTGCTCTGGAGCGATCCTCTCGACCTACTGTGCCAAGGGCGAGGTGCGTCGCCGTCTACAGCGGTCGGGCTTCCTCGTGGAGCGCCTCCCTGGTCCACCGGGCAAGCGCGAAGTGCTCCGTGGGCGCATCCCCTAGCGCTTGTTCGCTTCTTCTTCCCTTTGACTCTCTATTTTCCCCCTTCCGATGCTTACACTTATTTCCCCTGCGAAGACCTTCTCGTCGAAGGCTAAGCACGCCGAGCGCTTCCCCGCCTCATCACCCCGCTTCCTCGAGGAGGCCCACGAGATCGTTGGGGCTTCGCTCAGCCTGAGTCAAGAGGAACTCGGGCGCATGCTCTCCCTCAGCCCCAAGCTAAGCAAGGAGGTCTATCGCACACAAAGAACCTTCTTCGACGATGGGGTGAAGGAGCTACAAGCTCCACTGAACTATTCGGGGATGGTCTACCGTAAGCTCTCGGCCGGCACGCTGTCCGCCGAGGAATGGGCTTACGCTGAGGATCATCTGCGGATGACCTCCTTCGTCTACGGTCTTCTGAGGCCGAGCGACCTGATTCGCCCCTATCGTATGGAGGGGACAGCCCACATCCCAGGGATCGAGGAGGGACGGATCTTCGACTTTTGGCGGGACCGCTTGACACCGCTCTTCATCGAGGAGGTGAAGCGTCAGGGCGGTACGCTCCTCTATCTGGCGAGCGACGAGATGCGTCAGCTCTTCCACTGGGCGGAGGTCGAGAGGGCGGTGCGGGTGATCACTCCGAACTTCCTCGTACGCCAGGCGGACGGCCGACTTAAGCAGATCGTCATCTACACCAAGATGGCTCGTGGATCGATGGCAGGTGCTGTCCTTCGCCGACGTATAGAGACGGAGGAGGAGCTCCGTCAGCTCACCCCCGAGGACTTCGTCTATGCTCCCGAGCATTCGACGGAGCTGGACTGGACCTTCATCCTAGGCTAGGGATTCGAGGGGGACTACAGCAGGGTGATTTAGGACCCTACGGTAGGTCGTCGATGCGACCTACCGTGGGTCGTCTCGACGACCTACAGTAGGTTTTTTTGACGACCTACGGTAGGTCGTTTTTTGACCCCTTGAGATCCCGCTGTTTATCAGGCTTCTGGGAAGGCCTTCGGAGCGCTCTGTGGTGGGGGGATGGGAAGTGCCGTTTTAGTCCTAACTTAGCCCCTATAGAAGGGCGTGCTCCAGAGGGGTAGGGAAGGGGGATTTCCCCGCTGATTACCTCGGGGAAGTCCAGCACGCCACGGCACTTACTTCACAAGCCTATGAAACTGATCTTCACCCTCCTTTTGGCAGGACTTGCTCTCAGGACCGCCTGCCAGCCTACGAAGCAGCAGGAGACCTCTGCTCCTAAGCTCGATAGCCTCGAGCAAGTATTCGCTCGGGCAACGGATCCCCTAGATCGTATCCAGCTCAAGCGCCAGATCTCGGACCTCAAGATGGGATCGGCGACTCCCGAGGAGCGGTGCCGTATCTTCGATGAGTTCGCAGCCCTCGTAGGTGAAGCGATTG
Organism: uncultured Porphyromonas sp.; assembly: GCF_938039215.1. Classification (GTDB taxonomy): domain Bacteria; phylum Bacteroidota; class Bacteroidia; order Bacteroidales; family Porphyromonadaceae; genus Porphyromonas. The sequence continues at coordinate 18,756 of NZ_CALHVI010000058.1, forward strand.
GAGTAATCAATCAGCGGGAGATGGACTATCTAGCTCGCTACTTCGAGTATCACAGCGACGACGAGGGTAATGAGATCGCTGCCCCTGATTCTATCCAGAAGAAGGAGCAGTACTACCGAGGACAAGGTGTTCAGCCCCTGCATCTAGGAGAAGGGATTGTAGAGTTTTTCCCCAGCCCCGACCTCTATACTCCGCTCCTTCGTCAGCTTCCCGACTACTATCAAGAGCATTGGCAGCTCCTGAGAAGTTCCGAGCATCTTACCGCAGATGCAGGCCTTTGTGTCAGCTGGCGTGAGCTGGGGGATCTGGTCGCTCGCTACGAGGTTTATCCTAAGAAGTTCCCCAAGGGGACGGAGCTGTTCACCCGATTGAGCTCTCAATATCAATACCTGCAGCACCTCTATCTAATCGGGGTGGATAATACGCCGACCTTCGAGATGGCCGACAGTACGCTCCTCCCTGAAGTGAGAAGCGAATGGCTACGCTTCATCAAAGCTTATCCCGATAGCCCGACGGCTCAGATCGCCCGAGGGCTCCTCGAGATGAATACCTACGATAGCTACGGGACCCTGCATGACTTTGTCGTGAAGAAGCAGAAGGCCTCTGACTTCCCGCTTCTGTCGTCCGCAAGGGAGCGATAGGAGCCTCCCCGTTGCTTCGAGCAAAGGCTCCAGAATAAGGGGAGCAAGAGCTTCCTTAGCAGTGCTGGGGAGAGGTGAATGGGTAGGGTAGGGCTCTGTATGAGAATTTAGTCTTACCTTAGCCCTCGGCCCACCCTAGTCTCTTTATGTAGACGAGCACTTATGAACGCAATCATTACGAGGACAGGTCCTGTCCTCCCGCTCGGGTTATACCCAGCGACCTTCACTAATAGTGCCCCTAAGCTTGTGGCTCTCATTCCCCGCCAGCTGTAGGGGGATCGAGGTCCTTACCTCCCTATCCGATCATCTAGTACACATCCATGCTATGAGACGAATCCTTTACCTCCTTTTCATGGGGACGGTACTCCTCTCTTCCTGCCGATCCTCTAGCACAAAGCAAACCACCGAGACAGCAGCTTCCACCTCGAATATCGATAGTCTGGAGCGAGCTCTATCCCAGGAGAGTGACCCCGCCGTACGCCTCAGTCTGAAGCGTCAGATCACTGATCTCAAGATGCAAGCTGTGACACCCGAAGAGCGGATACGTATATTCGAAGACTTCCTCACTATCGCCGAGGAAGATGTCTATGGGATCAATAAGCGTGATCAAGACTACCTAGACCGCTACAACGGATACCGCATGGATGAGGAGGGCAATCGCATAGAGCCCCACGACTCCATCAAGCAGCGGGAGCAGCGCTATGCACAGCTAGGCCTAGCGGTCGAAGAGCTAGGCGAAGGTGCCGTGGAGCTTGTCCTCTCCGATGCCCTCTTCTCCCACTACGTCAGCCAGCTACCTCCCTACTACCAGACTTATTGGCACCTCCTCAAGGATCAGGAGAATATCACTCCAGACGGATGCCTTATACTCACTTGGCGTGAGCTGGGTGACCTCATCGCACGCCTCGAAGCTTACCCCAAGACCTTCCCCGATCATCCCGAGATCTTCCCTCGACTGAGTGATGGCTATCAAGACCTTCAGTCGCTCTATATCACCGGTACGGACAATACGGAGATCATGAACGAGAAGGGTGCGCTACTTCCCGAGCTCAAGAAGGAATGGCAACGCTTCTCTACGACTTATCCCGAGAGCCCAACGACGAAGATGATCCAAGAGGCTATGAAGCATAAGGACTACCGTAACCTACTTCCTCTGAGAGAGCAAGTGTCTAGGATACAGCAGACCTCCGATCATCCCCTCCTCGTAGCAGCCCGAGCTCAGACACATAGTTAACCGCAGTACCAGCCATCATACATACCCCGATGTATAAGCAACTCTTCCTAAGCCTTGCCCTCTTCGGTAGCGTCCTTGCCACTGGATGCCGAGGGCAGAAGTCCACCGACACCTCCACAAGTGATAGCACCCAGCTAGCCACACTTTCCCTCCCCGAGCTAGCTCAGGGAGATGACCTAGTCTTCGAGAATGATGACCTGCGTATCGTCGCGCGAGATCTCTGTACTGATGGTGAGGCGATGCTCAATAGCTTCGAGGTACAGCCCAAGCATACAGGGATCAAGGGCTTCACCATCAATGGGAGTACTCTTGACTTCGAAGCTATCCTAGGGAATACCCTAGTGACAAGCGAAGGTACAGGCGTCGTCCGTACGCTGTGGCTACATGACCTAGCTACGGGAGAGGTCGTCGTGCCGGTAGACTACCCTTTTGACTCCGATACCCTCGAGCGACAAGGCACCGATGCGCTCTTCTTCTACACCTATGATTGGGACAAGAATCCACGGATCAGTTGGAGTGAGAAGAAGGGTGCTTGGGTTGACCAAACCAAGGTGCCCGACGCCCTGCACAACGAGCAACTTAAGGAAGTGCAACAGTCGTTCAAGGACCAGCTCTTCGATGGACTACCCCTCATGGCTAAGCAGAGAATCAAGGTAGATCTCAAGGAGCGTAAGGTCATACCCCTCCCCGAATACAAGTGGGGCTACGTAGAGTAAATCCCCCCTTCCTACCAATTAAGAATACATACCATGCAGTACAGATCACTTATCCTAGGCACCGCCTTAGCACTCAGCCTTCTCTCAATAGGCTGTACCGGACAGACCAGTCAAGCAGACTCTAGTGATAGCACTCAGATAGCCTCCCTCCCATTGCCCGAACTGACGGATGGGGATGAGGTGGCCTTTGAGAATGACGATGTGCGTA
>NZ_CALHVI010000059.1 GCF_938039215.1 uncultured Porphyromonas sp.
CAATTGTGCCGATGGTACTGCGTAAAAGTGGGAGAGTAGGTAGCCGCCATTTTAGGAGTGAGTGGGTGTGATTGCAATAGCAGTCACACCCGCTCCTTGTTTATAGGGTGAGGGCGGCGGAGCGACTCTCGCCCCATTGTCCTTTATGGCTGTAGCCACTGCCAGCGGGCACACTCATCCCCTGAGGATACAGCAAGGGCAAGAGAAGCAATAGCCTCTCTTGCCCTATTCTTGTTTATACAGATGGTGCTCCCCGTAGGAACACGCACTGCTTGCAATATATTTGAAGGGCAAGGGAGACCATAACTTCTCTTGCCCTTTTGTCGGTTGTGCAGGTGGGGCTAGAGGGAGAGATGAGCACGTTCTGTAGGATCTTTCAAAGGTAGGGAAGGATCTAGCTTCCCTTGCCCTATTGTCGTTTATAGTGGTAGCCATAGCCAGCGGGAGTGCTCATCCCCTGCGACTCATAGCTAGTATGCTGGAAGCTCATCTTCCAGCCTCGTATGCTCGTTTGTCGGCTAAGGGACAGATGCCCTCCCTTTCTTTGTCCTCATTTCTGCCGCTTACCTAGGCTCACATTCTAGCGAGCTAGTGCTAGTACGTAGACTAATGTTTCCTCCAGTTGTCGTCAGCCTTGCGGATGCTTGTTTGAGAGACCTATGGTAGGTCGCTTTTAGAACCTACTGTGGGTCGGTGAGGCGACCTACCGTGGGTCGGTAAGACGACCCACAGTAGGTTTTCTTTGGACCTTCTTTTAGAGCTTATTTTGGGTGCTATGGTAAGGGTTGAATTCTAGGGGTAATGAGTGCCGAAAGAAGGCTGATTCGCAATTCTTCTGGACCTTATTCTTTTGATTTTCATCTGTAGCTTTTGCGTGTGAAATTAAGTTACCCAAGAGGGCCACACGTACTCCGCTGTAGTGCCCAGATATTAGAGCTGCTTTCGCTATTCTTTATTCCTAGTTCTCGTCTAGTCTCTTCTTGGATGAGAGTATTGTTGAGCACTCTAGATTGGAAGGTTAGGAAGCTGTAGAAGCTTTGCTTAAAGATTTGGCTAGAGGAGAGGCTGGGCTTCTTTGCTCCTGAAGGAAAGCTGCTTATAGAACCTCTTCTTTTTGCTTAATAATTTGTGCTTTGAGATATGTCTAATTTGCGTGTGGGAGTCTTTGCTTTAAGATCTGCTGGATGCTTTGGAGCAGGATTGGGGCTTTGTGTACAGAGTCATTGCTGTCATTGAGTATACGAATTCGGGATGCCTAGAGCTTATGCTTTGGACATCCCGATAGGTGTTTCTCCCTCTTGCCTCTATTCGGCTGGGTATTATTTGTTGATCTTTCTACATCAACTCTCGCTCCCTACCTTCCGCAGCTGAGGGCGAAGGGGCAGTATTGGCAGTTATTTTCTTTAGTAGTTTGGATGAAGGGATGGGTAGGGTCGTAGAGCTCATCTAGGACCTGATGGATGAAGAGCTCTCGGAAGGGGGCTTCTGCGTCCTTATAGGAAAGCAACTCTGATGAGGGCTTCCCATCCTTCTTCTCTGAGGGAAGGTGGACTAGAGGATCGTAGCCTTGACCCTTGACCATGAGACCATAGTCCCCTCGTAGCATGTAGATAGCTGGGTAGATCTCATCCTTAGGGACACCACTCTCGGCGAGGAAGGCGCAGTAGATGAGCGTCTGTAGGATCGCCTTGTATTCGGAGTCGAGGAGCAAGTCCCACTTTGTCATGTGTATCTTTTCCTTCCCCGTTTTGTAGTCTACGACACGGTAGCCAAGCTCCATCTTATCCACTCGGTCGATGATCCCTCCGAAGTAGACCCGCTGTCCTGTATTTAGCTCGAAGGAGGCATAGTGCCGCTTCTCGCTCTCTAGGTATTCAAAGGGGGCATAGCCCAGGTCGAGCTCGAGGATCTGACGCACGTACCGCTCGATGCTATGGCAATAGATCAAGGCAAGACCACTGAGCTCCTTCTTACTGCCGAGCTTCAGTTGTGTACGATATTGCTCCTCTACAATGCGCCGGATGAAGTGCTGAGTATGGAGCTTCTCCTTGATCCGTTCGGGGGTAATGAGGGTATGCGTAGCCTTCTCCGAAGCAGGAGTCTGCATCAGTTCACGGTAGATCGCTTCCATCGAGGCATGAAGGATGGAGCCAAACTCATTTGCCTCTAGGAGTAGACTGGGAGATTCATCTTCTCTATATCTGCAGATCTCCTCGTAGTAGAAGCGCAGAGGACAAGCGATGTACTTGCTGATGCTACTTGGGGAGAGAGGTTTGCTCATGGGATTGCCTTCCTCTGGAGGGGTAGTTGTGCGTTGAACGAAGGCTTCCCATAGCTCCCCTTCCTTTGCCTTGGTGATCTCTGGGACGGAGATAAGGTCGCTGGAGAAGCGGAGCGTACGGCGACCTACCGAGCAATGATAGATGTATTCGAGCAGCCCGATGTAGCGACTCTCCTCTCCTTGGGTACTTGTCTCGCCTGCGGGGGCAACGATGAAGATCAGTTGCTTTGCTTGGGCGATGCTCTGGAAGAAAGTGTAGTCTTGCCCGAGATCGTCCGCTCCTCCTACGGGTAGACCGAAGGCTCTGCGGAGGGTGAAGGGGATGAGGGTATCGGTATAGCGACCTGGAGGTAAAGCCCCCTCTTGGGCAGAGAGGTAGATCATCGTGTCGAAGTGCAGGGAGCGAGTCTCTAGGAGTCCCATCACTTGGAGCCCTCGTAGCGGGTCGCCCTCGAAGGGGATCGTCACCATGCTTACCAGTCCCTCGAGTAGATGACTGACGGACTCTAGGCCAAGCTGCTCTTGGTAGCGCTCCTTGAGCCCCAATAGACGCTTGACTAGTCGAAGGTAGTGGTGTATGAACTCGATGTCGAAGGTCGAGAGCTGCATCTCTACGGGTACTTGCTCCGAAGGAGACTTGCTTGCTTCCTCCTCCTTGTCCTCTGCTTGTACAGCCTCTTGGATCAGGAGCTCTAGTAGCGCTTTGATCCGATCTAGTAGTTCGTCGGGCTGGGAGAGCGGATCGAGCAAGAGGCGAAGAAGCGGCGAAGGTTCCTGCTGCTTCCATAGCTCACCTATAGAGACGAAGAACCGCTTCATCGTACGTATGCGCTCCATCACCGAGGGCGCATCGCTAGCGTAGGCAGTGACGAGGCGCTGACTAAGAAGCCCGAGGAGGATGTCTGCAGGGTAGCGGGGATTTTCCTTGTATCGATCCCCGAAGGAGAGGAGATCGATCCAGCGTCGGAGTAGTAGGGCGATCGGTGTTTTGTCTAGGGGATAGCCTAAGGTGATATTGATATCCTTGATCCCTTCGGGGATAGAGCTGACGGTCGGGAGAAGAAGCCCTTCGTCAGGGAGGATGAGTGCTGTCTGCAGTTGGGAGGTCTCCGAAGCTATCCCGAGTTCGGATAGGAGCTGAGGTAAGCCCTTAGCTTGCGCCATGAGGCTGGGGCATTCGATGACCTCGACCTGCTGAGGGAGGTGCTTGCCTTGCTCTCCCTCCGCCCAAGGGCCAGGCTCTTGTCCGAAGCTTGAGCAAAGCTGGCGGAAGTACTCGCTGGCAGGGTGTTCCTTGTCTTGGACGATCGCCACAGCGGCATCCCAGCAGAAGGAAGCTCGCTTAGCTTGGTGCAGCGTGCCGAGGATCTTCCGCTCGGCTGGTGTGAGACCAAAGAGCCCTACGAAGACCAGCTCTTCTCCCTCTTCTAGTTGGTCGAGGATGTCCTCCCGAGCTTCACTTGCACGTCGATAAAGAGCACCCTCATAGGAGACACCTAGCTTCTCAAGTCGCTCTTGCAGTCGCTCATAGAGCGGAGCTAGAATCTCCCAAAAGCTGAGGAAGCGTCGCTTGTGATCGTCGGCCTCTTCTCCCTCGGGGAGAGGGGCGGAGAGGGCAGGTAGATCGCCCCAGAAGCGCTGGAGCATCTGGCGAGCCTCCTCGGAGAGATAACTGAAGTCGTCCGAGAGCTCCTTGAAGTCTCTCAGGTTGGTATAGAGATGTCGTATGGGTACGAGGTAGCGGTCACAGTTGTCGAAGTCCTTGAGGATCAAGCCGCCCCAGTAGAGGAAATTATCGAAGGACTCTGCGGGAGGAAGCCCACGCTCGCTACGTACCTCCTTATAGGCTTCGTAGAGCTCAAACAGGAGCGTTGTCTTGTCCAGCAGATGGGTGCTGGGTGTGAGGCTTAGGATGAAGTCGCTCATCGTTTCCATCTTCGGGGCGAAGATGGGGCGCTCGCTGGCCATCTGTCCGAGGTAATAGCGGAAGAAGGTCAGCGCACGCTTCGAGGGGAAGATGAAGCGCAGCGAACTCAGACGCTCAGGGCCCTGATCAAGGTAGTAGCGGGCTACTTGGGCGAGGAAGGGAGTTGATGCAGACACGGACAGAGGACTTTAGGGTTGGCTACGCTCTAGGGCTTCTGCTCGCCGGAGATCCTCGGCTGCGGACTTGCGATTGCCGAGGCTCTCGTTGAGCTCAGCACGCAGGCGGTAGAGGGTGGCTGGTGCCTTCCCTCCCAATAGCTCGAAGGCTTGGTTGATGTCTCGTTGGGCAAAGCCCTTCATCCCCCGAGCTAGATACATGCGGGCCCGTCCCTCGAGGACTTCGGCGTTCTTCGGGAGCTTGTCTGTGAGGTAGCCATAGAGACGCTCTGCCTCTTGATAGTTCCCACGCATGGTCTCCAGCAAGGCATAGCCGATGCGTGCCTTGAGGGAGCCCTCGTTGTGCTCGATGATGCTCTTCAGGTCACCTTCGGCTAGATCATATTCCTTAGTGAGCATGTAGAGCATGGCTCGCTGGTAGCGGTAGAGCTCGTTCTTGGGTTGGTCGGAGATGAGGAGGGCGAAGTCCGTCAGCGCTGCTTTGTACTCCTTCCGACGAACAAAGAGCTTAGCACGATTGAAGCGTGTCGTCGCCTCGTGTGGATCTTTGCTGAGCGCCGAAGTGAAGGAGAGCAAGGCTGCATCTTCCTTCCCTTGTAGGAGCTGAAGTCCCCCGAGGTTATTGAGGAGCATGGGTAGGAGAGCGGAGGGGGGATTGAGGCGAAGAGCCTCCGATAGGAAGGCTTCGGCACGAGCGTAGTCCCCTCGGTTGCCTGCTGTGAAGCACGAGTCGATGAGGCTCATGTAGCGTGTGCTGTCGCTAGCAAAGAGCCCCTGTGCCTTCCCCTGAAGGACAGAGATGAGGATCACGCCGAGAAAAATGGGGAGTCGAATACCCCCCAGATATAGCTTCTTGAGTACGATCATTGTGGTGCTGTGCTTCGGGAAGTGTCGAAAGCTCCCCATCTTCTCTCAAAGGTACGAAATCTCCCCAGCATCTACGGCGAATACCCCCTTCCGCTCCTTCCCCTCCCGCTCCCAAGGGAATGGTGCTCTTCCCACCTCGCTCCCAGCCCCGAGCGATCATCATCGCCTCCTCGGAGGCACTACTGCTCCCTCCCTCGAGGTAGCAGTAGCGCCACAGAGGAGGTAGCAGTAGCGCCTCTTGGGGGTAGACAAAGGGTGGGGAAGAGGAGGAGCAAGGGGAAGGCATCGGGGGCGTCAGAGGGGAGGGAAGAGGGGCGACGGGGGAAGAGCTATCCATTTAGCCTTCAGGAGCAAAGTTGGTATCTGCTTAGACGGCTTGGCATTTTTAAGGGAGATGCTTAGGAGGTACCCAAGAAAAGGATTACCTTTGGTTAACGTATATATACACAATTTGGAGAAATAGAATGAAGAACTTCGATATAGCGATCATTGGAGGGGGACCTGCAGGATACAATGCTGCTGCTAATGCTTCCTCCAATGGCCTTCAGGTAGTGCTCTTCGAGCATACCGCCCTCGGAGGGGTCTGTCTCAATGAGGGTTGCATCCCCACGAAGACCTTGCTCCACTCTGCCAATCTCCTTGATGAGATCCGAGAGGCAAAAGCCTTCGGCATCGAGGTCGAAGGGGCTATCACTCCCCACTATGCAGCTATCGCAGCTCGCAAGGACAAGGTGGTTCAGACCCTTACCACTGGCGTCGCCTATAAGCTCAAAGGCGCAGGCGTCACTGTCATTCAAGAGACGGCACGCCTCAGTGGCGAAGAGGGGGATCGCATCCTCGTGACAGCGGGCCAGGAGACCTACAGTGTGAGCTTCGTCCTGCTGGCTACCGGTAGCTCGACCATCATCCCACCCATCCCAGGGCTGGACAAGGTCAACTATTGGACGAGCCGAGAAGCCTTGGCTGCGAAGACCCTGCCCGAGGAGGTCACCATCATCGGTGGCGGTGTCATCGGGATAGAATTTGCTGGTATCTACTCTTCGCTGGGAGTACCGGTGCGAGTCATCGAGATGGCTCCGGAGATCCTCGGTGCTATGGATAGAGAGACCTCGGCGATGCTACGTAAGGAGTACGGGCGTCGTGGGGTGAAGTTCTACCTAGAGACCAAGGTCACCGCCGTCTCGGAGGAAGGTATGACGATCGAGACAAAGGACGGCAAGAGTGAGCTCCTTCCCACGGGGCAGATCCTCCTGAGCGTAGGGCGTCGCCCAGAGACCGAAGCCTTAGGCCTCGAGACCCTCTCCATCGCTACGAACCGCTCGGCAGTCATCGTGAATGCATATATGCAGACGTCGCACCCCCGAGTCTACGCCGCTGGAGACATCACAGGCTTCTCCCTGCTGGCGCATACGGCGATCCGTGAGGGCGAGGTGGCGATCAACCATATCGTCGGTGGGGAAGATGACCCGATGCGCTATGACGCTATCCCTAGTGTCGTCTATACCCATCCCGAGATCGCTGGGGTCGGGGCAACGGAAGAGCAACTTCGGAGCGAAGGGCGCTACTACCGTACCCTCGAGCTCCCTATGGCCTATGCGGGACGCTATGTCGTCGAGCAGGAGCAGGCCGGGGGCCTCTGTAAGATCCTCGTCGATGAGAACGATACCCTCCTAGGGTGTCATATCCTTGGGGACCCTGCTTCGGAGCTGATCCTTCTCGCAGGTATGGCGATCACGGATGGCTTGAGCGTCGAGGAGTTCCGCCGTCACGTTTTCCCTCACCCCACCGTAGGGGAGATCCTTCATGAGGTGCTCTTCTCCTAATTCCCACACTACTAGTTCAGATACATTATACCCAAGATAATCATGGCGACATTCGATATTAAGATGCCTAAGATGGGCGAGAGCGTCACCGAGTGTACGATCACCGTCCTCATGGTCCAGCAAGGAGACTATATCGAGGAGGATACAGACCTCTTCGAGATCACTTCGGCTAAGACCGCCGCTACGATCCCTTCGCCGGTGGCAGGACGGATCGTGAAGATCAACTACGCCGAGGGCGACACCGTAGCCGTCGGCCTGCCGGTCATCGTCGTAGACACCGAGGGCGAGGCTACAGCCCCTTCTGTAGAAGAGCCTAAGCAGGCGGAGTCTAACGGGATAGAGCAGGTAGCTAGCCCTTCTCCCTCGGCTCCTGTGGAAGTACACCGAGGATCTGTAGAGCGCTGGTATTCACCTGTAGTCCTCGAGCGAGCAAAGGCAGCGAAGATAAGTCAGGAAGAGCTGGATAGTCTTCAGGGAACGGGCTTTGGTGGTCGTGTCAGTAAGACCGATATCGTACGCTACATCGAGCAGAAGAAGGGTGCTCCCGCCCCTGCTCCAAGAGCCGAACGCAGTGCTGTCCCTTCGCCCGCCACCCAGCGTCCACAGGTAGCGGCACCAGCCGTGCCCATAGGCCCCGAGGATCGAGTCATCCCCATGGACCCCATCCGTCGTATCATCGCTGACCGTATGGTGCAGTCCGTGCAGGTGGCTCCCCATGTGACGAGCTTCCTCAAGGTAGACATCACCGATCTTGTCCACTGGAGAGAGGCGGAGAAGGATGCCTTCAAAAAGAGGGAAGGCTACGCCCTGACCTACATGACACCCGTCGTCGAAGCTGTAGCCCGAGCACTGAAGGAATTCCCTCGGATCAATGCTTCTGTCGATGGCTACAACATCATTGAGCGCAAGCACGTCCACGTGGGTATGGCGGTAGCCCTGCCCGATGGTAACCTCGTCGTGCCAGTGATCCGTGACGCCGACAAGCTCAGTCGTAGCGGTATCGCCGAGCAGGTAGCTCTCCTGGCCGAGAAGAGCCGGAAGGGACGCTTGACCCCCGATGAGATGAGTGGGGGGACCTTCACTATCTCCAATTATGGCTCCTCAGGGACACTCTTTGGGACGCCTATCATCAACCAGCCTGAATCTGCTATCCTTGGCATAGGAGCGATAGAGAAGGAACCGACCATCCTCGAGACTGAAGCTGGGGATGTCATCGCCGTACGCCACAAGACGTACCTATCCTTCTCCTACGACCATCGTATCATCGATGGCATGCTGGGCGGTGCCTTCCTTCAGGCCGTAGCCCACTATCTCTCAAACTGGAAGCAAACGAACTAATCTATGACCTCAGTACAGAAGAAATACGGGATCAAGACCACGGACAAGGAGACCCTTCGTCGCTGGTACTATCTCCTTTACCTAGGGCGCTGCCTGGACGAAAAGGCCCCTAGTTACCTGCTCCAGTCCATCGGCTGGCAGTTCCACGCCTCCAATGCCGGGCATGACGGCATCCAGCTCGCCATCGGGCAGATCTTCCAGAGAGGGAAGGACCACCTCTTCCTCTATTACCGAGATCTGCTAGCTGCACTCTCCGCTGGGATGACCGTGGAGGAGATGATCCTCAATGGGATCTCCAAGGCTACGGACCCTACTAGTGGCGGGCGTCACATGTCTGATCACTATGCCAAGGTAGACTGGGGGATCCATAATATCTCCTCCTGTGTGGCGGCTCATGATGCACAGGCCGTCGGGCTGGCACGTGCGCTGGACTACTATGGCGTCGATGGGGTGGCTATCGCTTCGCACGGCGAATCTTCTGCCTCCGAAGGCTATGTCTTCGAGGCGATCAATGGGGCAGCTCGTGAGCGCCTGCCAGTGATCTTCGTCCTGCAGAGCAACGGCTACGGCATCTCCGTACCTACGCATGAGCAGACGGCTAATCCACGTGTCGGGCAGAACTACTCGGGTATACGCCATCTTAAGACGCTCTTCTGTGATGGGAAGGATGTCTTTGACTCGATGAACACCATGGAGGCAGCACGTGAGTACGCCGTGAAGCACCGGACGCCTGTGGTCGTCACTGCCGAATGTGTCCGTATCGGTGCACACTCCAATTCGGACAAGCACACCCTCTACCGTACCGAGGAGGAGTTGGAGCGTGCTCAGGCTGCTGACCCACTGCCTAAGTTCCGCCGTATGCTCCTTCGCTACCAGCGCTTCACGGAGGAGGAGCTCCAAGCTATCGAAGCGGAGGCACGTGAGGAACTGAAGATCGCTAACCGCAATGCCCTGAAGGCGCCCGATCCCACCGCTGATACGGTGCTGGACTACGTCATCGGGGAGGCTTATCCAGGGGATAAGTACGGCACGGGTATCCCCGATGGTACGGGCGAAGAACTCACGCTGGTACAGGCTCTGAATAAGACGCTGAAGCAGGAGTTCCGCCATAATCCCGACACCTTCCTCTGGGGGCAGGATGTCGCTAATAGGGATAAGGGCGGTGTCTTCAATGTCACCAAGGGCATGCTCCAGGAGTTTGGGAATAAGCGTATCTTCAACGCCCCTATCGCCGAAGACTACATCGTGGGGACGGCCAACGGCATGAGCCGGTTCAACGACAAGATCCGCATCGTCATCGAAGGGGCGGAGTTCGCTGATTACTTCTGGCCTGCGATGGAGCAGTTCGTCAATTCGACCCACGACTTCTGGCGTAGCAACGGGCAGTTCTCTCCTAATATCACCATCCGTCTCTCCTCGGGGGGCTATATACAGGGTGGGCTCTATCACTCACAGAATATCGAGGCGGTACTGACCACCTTCCCCGGGGCACGTGTCGTGTACCCTTGCTTTGCCGACGACGCCGCGGGGCTCCTTCGCACAGCGATGCGCTCCCGTGGGCTTACGGTCTTCATGGAGCCTAAGGCGCAGTACAATAGTGCCGAGTCAGCTTCGGTGATCCCTGAGGACTTCGAGGTACCCTTCGGGAAGGCTCGTATCCGTCGTGAAGGCTCGGACATCACGCTCATCACCTATGGCAATACCCTGCACCTCTCGCTCAACGTCGCTGAGCGTATCCAGCAGGAGCTGGGCAAGAGTATCGAGGTCATCGACCTACGCTCTCTGGTGCCTTGGGACGAAGAGACGGTCTACGCCTCTATCGCTAAGACCTCCAAGGCGCTCATCGTCCACGAAGACCGAGTCTTCGGTGGCTTCGGGGCGGAACTAGCGGCATCGATCGCTAAGAAGGCCTTCCGAGATCTCGATGCTCCCATCTTCCGTGTCGGTTCGCTCTCCACGCCTGTGGGCTTCCACAAGTGCTTTGAGCTAGCGACCCTGCCTAGCGAAGAGAAGATCTACGCTGCCGCCAAGGAGCTCATCGAATACTAACCCTCCAATCACACCGACCATATATGAAGACTATAGGACTGCTCTACAGTAAGAGCACGGCCTTCACCGCCGAAGTGGGCGCTCGTATCGCTGAGGCTTGGGGTGAAGGGATCGAGTATGTCGATATCGACACGGCCCGCCTAGAGGATGTGGAGAAGCATAGCGCCCTCATTCTCGGTACGCCTACCTACTTCAATGGCGAATTGCCCTCAGCGTGGAGCGAATTCCTACCCGAAGTGGAGGATGCGGACTTCACTGGTAAGAAGGTAGCCATCTACGGTCCTGGAGATCAAGTTGGCTCACCCGTGAGCTTCGCTGACGGCGTAGGGATCTTGGCCGAATTCTTCGAAGCGCTGGGCGCAGAGATCGTAGGGCATACCTCCGAGGAGGGCTATAGCTACGAGCAGTCACTCGCCGCTCGTGAGGGCTTCTTCCTCGGGCTCATCCTTGATCCGACCAATCAGCCCGAGCTGACCGACCGACGCCTATCTGCTTGGGTCAAGGAGCTGAAGAGTGAGTTGGTTTAGCCCCCTCGGTTTTCACTCCTTTTACCCCAGGTGAAGGAAGGGGCTCTTTTGCCCCCCTTTCTACCCTTAGAACTAGCCCGCTGACGAAGGACTAAGGACAGACCCCAAAAGAAACCTACGGTAGGTCGCCTCGACGACCCACGGTAGGTCGGTCAGGCGACCCACAGTAGGTTTCTTCGACGACCTACCGTGGGTCGTTTTTTACCCCCTTCAGAAGCCCTCAAAATCAGGGCTAATCGACGGGGCGGCGAGTGCCCTCATTCCCTTCCCCAAAGAGTAATGAGTAATGCCTCTTTTCACTAAATTTGCTTCACAGATATTACTGCCTAATTATATACGAAAGCATATATGAAAAAGCTACTTTTCTCCCTCGCCTTCGGAGCGATGACCCTCCCGCTCGTGGCGCAAACACCACGCTTCGAGCCTTCGTCGGAGAATTCGCTCCTCGACGGCAAGACCATCGTGAAGACCAACCTCTTTGCTGATGTCTTCGGCTACTACAACCTCAAGGTCGAGCGTATCTTCGCCCCCGGTATCAGTGCACAGTTAGGTGCCTACTTCTTCTCTGGAGATACGTACCAGCCCATCAAAGGATACTTCGACTACTCCTCGGGGCGGATCAATGACCGAAATACTGTAGAGCCCCAGTCCTTCCTCCTGACTCCACAGGTGCGCTGGTACCTCAACGAAGGGCAGGGGCATGGCTTCTATGTCATGGGCTTCTACCGCTTCCAGACCCTGAGCTTCGATGGTACTTCAGACTTCTTCACCGATCGGAATACACGGAGTCGCCACATCTTCGACTACGATGCTCGCCTGACCTTCCACGGCGGTGGTGTCGGTATCGGAGCTCAGTGGCTCTTCGGCCGAAATAAGAATGTCGTCCTCGACTGGTACATCCTCGGTGGGGGTCGTGGTACACTGACCCCTACCTACAAGGGTACTTATCGCCCTGCAGTAGGCGATACGCCAGCTCCGGAAGACCAAGTTCGCCAGGGACTTATCGATATGCTCCCAGGTGTCTCCTCCGACATACGGCTGGACATCGATCCAGCTACCCGCAGGGTCAAGGCTACGGGGATGAAGTTTCGCTCTGAGATCGTAGAGCTGGGCCTTTCGTTAGGCTTCCGTTTCTAGGGCGAAGAAGTATTGCTCTCCAGCAGGGCTTGCCTTCTTGCATATATAAAAGCTTTATACTACCTTTGCAGTGCTTTTGAGAGCACAAGGCGGCGAGATAGCTCAGCTGGTTAGAGCGTCGGATTCATAATCCGAAGGTCGGGGGTTCAAGTCCCCCTCTCGCTACGAAAGATAAAGGCTACGTACTAAGAGGTACGTAGCCTTTTTTATTTACCCCCTCATGGTGGGGCGGATGAAGGATGGGGAGTGAAGGGGGCGTCTCCTTCGTGCTCGCTCGGAGCGAAGGAACTAACCTTCCCGAGAAGCTTCAAGGGTGAAGGAAGCCGAGCGTACCTCACCTGGGAAGGGGGGATTGCGCTTAGCTAAAGTGAGGGATAGCCTAGAGAGACGAGGAAACTCCTCGAAGAGCCTCCTACTGATGCGCCCGACGACATGCTCCAGGAGCTGTGAGGGGATAGCCATCTCTGCCTTCACGACTTCGTAGACCTCGGCATAGCTGATGGTCTCTGCGAGGTCATCGTGCTCAAGGCTCTTAGCTACCTCAGCCCAGAGGGTGAGCTGTAGGACGAAGTCATTGCCTACACGCCGCTCCTGAGGGAAGACTCCATGATAAGCATAGAAGTGCATATCCTCAAGACTTATTTTCATTGCTTCGATCTTCATCGTAGGATCTATTGGTGGGGGAGCTCAGCGGGCTCCACGTGGATAGCTATATGGGTCTCTGCTCCGTAGTGCGTGCGAAGCTCCTGCTCGATGACGAGGGTGATGTTGTGCCCCTCGATGACGCTCATCTGACCATCTACGAGGAGGTCTATCTCAATGGCATAGCCTTGCCCTAGGCTGCGGGTTCGCAGTTGGCGTATACCTTGGACTTGGGGAGTAGCGAGGATGATGTGCTCGATCTCCTGCTCGATCTCTGGGGAGAGCCGCTCTTCGGTCAGTTCGTTGAAGGCAGGGCGAAGGACGCTCCACCCCATGCGAAGGATGAAGAAGCTCACTAGAGCTGCCGCCAGAGGCTCAAGGAAGAGCCAACCTTCGCCTAGGTAGATCGCTCCGGCGATCCCCAGGAGGACGGCGATGAGTGCCAGCGTGTCGCCCCGATGGTCGAGCGCTTTGGCTCTCAGGGCAGAGCTCTTGAGTAGGCGAGCCCAGTGTATCGTGTAGCGATAGAGGACGGCCTTCAGCAGGAGCGAAACGATAGCGATGATGAGCGTGAATCGGCTAGGCTGTGGGCGGGTGATATGCCCCGAGAGGAGCCCAATGACTGTGCACGAACTTCGATAGAGGAGCACCGCTCCCACCCCCATCATCACACTAGCCATGACGACTGAAGCAAGCGTCTCATACTTCCCATGACCATAGTGATGATCTTCGTCTCGGGGCTTACCCGAGATGCGGATAAAGATCAAGGCGATCAAGTCGGTAGCAAAGTCCGAGACGGAGTTGATCGCCTCGGCGATCATGGCGCTACTATGCCCAAAGATCCCGACGAAGAGCTTCAGGATCACGAGCAAGGCATTGGTCACACTGCCTAGGATCGTGATGCGGAAGATCTTCTTTGTCCGCTCCGAATAGATCCTTTTAGGCTCCATGTTCCTGCTGTGCGATGAGCTGGGCTAGTGCTTCCCCCTGCTTGATACGGTCGGGGATACCGATGCCGTCGCGTAGCCCCCCTGCTAGGTGAAGTCCTGGGTAGCGAGCTTCGAGCGAGTCGATCCGTTCGTAGCGTGCTCCCGTGGAGGCCTCGTACTGAGGTATGGCTAGCTGATGGCGGAAGATCTGGAAGAGATCGGGCGGAGTATGGATGCCGAGGAGGCGCTCCATACGCTCAGTGACGAGGCTACGGATCTCCTCGTCGGAGCGGTCGATGAGCTGAGGGGAGCGCATACCTCCGAGGAAGATCGAGAGCAAAGTCCCCCCTCGAGGTGCTCGGTCGGGGAAGCAGGCCGACGGGTGAAGGATACCTAGGAGTTCGTCGTCCTCTCGTGAAGGGACGAGCCCACCAAAGGCAAAGAAGTGCGGGAGGCTGACCGAATGCATCCCCCACGCTACTTGCACGATGGGGGCATAGCGAAGGGAGGTGATGGGAGCGAGGTCTTCGGCGCTGAGGAAGGGGAGCAGGGCGGGAAGACTCGGCGCAGGTATCGTGGTGATGACGTGGCGAGCGGTAAGTTCTCTCGGCTGATCTCCTTCAGTGAAACGTACCGTCCATGAGCCGTCTTGCTCGGGGTGAAGCTCCGCCCCCGTAGCGGAGAGGCTGAAGTGCTCTCTCCCGATGGCTTCGGTGAGCGCTTCGGTGAGGGTCGTCAGTCCGTCGTGGCTGGAGAAGATCTCTCGGGTGACGGAGCGGGCTTCGGCATCCTTCGGAGTGCGAGCCTTCGCCAGAGCCCCACGGATGAAGCTCCCGTGCTCCTGCTCCAGAGCGTAGAGCTTGGGTAGGGCATAGCGAGTGACGAGGCGGTTTGGATCGCCTGCATAGATCCCGCTGATGAAGGGATCGACAGCATAGTCGAGGAAGCTCTTGCCGAGACGACGTACGACGAGCTCTGCGATGGATTCGTCGGGCTGGGTACCCTTCTTTCGGAAGGGCTCGCCGAGGATGCGGAGCTTATCCCAGAGGGTGAAGAGCGGTGTCCTTAGCCCCGAGAGGGGCGAAGAGGGGAGGGGATGGAAGGTCTGACGCTGACCCTTACCTCCGAGGCTCTTGAGGATGAGTCTTCGCTCTGCTTCGTGCGAGGCCGTATAGAGTAGTCCAGGGAAGGCTTCGGAGAGGCGAGCCACAGCAGGATGGCTGAGTATGCCCGTCGTCGGGCCGGCCTCAAAGGTGAAGCCTCCTTCGTGGTAGGTGTGGATGACTCCTCCCGTTCGGTCTGCCTTATCGATGAGGTGCAGACTGAGCCCTGCCTGCCGTAGGTGGTAGGCTGTGGTAAGCCCTGTGAGTCCTGCCCCGATGATGAGGACATCCAGCTGAGGAGAGG
Organism: uncultured Porphyromonas sp.; assembly: GCF_938039215.1. Lineage (GTDB taxonomy): Bacteria > Bacteroidota > Bacteroidia > Bacteroidales > Porphyromonadaceae > Porphyromonas. The sequence continues at coordinate 15,104 of NZ_CALHVI010000059.1, forward strand.
TAGTAGAATTTGTTTGCATGCGTCCGTATGCTCCTTTGCGTGAGCATACACAAAGATAAGGAATAACACCCCTAGGCCTGACACCCCACTCCTACCCGCATAGAGAGCGGAGAAGGAGAGCCCCCAAATAAAACCTACGGTAGGTCGCCGAAAAAACCTACTGTAGGTCGTCGAGGCGACCCACTGTGGGTCGGTACGCCGACCTACAGTAGGTCGTTTTTTCACCCCTCCCTGCCTCTTCTCTACTTCGGGTGCAAGGAGGTAGTTTCTACTAGATGCAAACGACGATGCTCCCGCCCCCTGAAGGCTATTCCTTCAGAAGGCGGGAGCATAATTATTTGTGCTTAAGAAGTCGGACGTGTCGAGCTTCGTCCTTTCCTCCCTTGCATCGAGGCGGGATCGTCCTTTCTCTGGGGTACGAAAGAGCTTCGCTCTAGAGATGGGAACGGGTGAATAAGGAGGCTTTAGCGGTTGAGCCCCCCAGCGCTCTCTAGAAGGGCTTGGGCGGCAGCACGTGTGACTTCGGTGAGCTTGCTCCCACTCTGCATCCGAGCGATCTCGTCGATACGCTCCTCGGTCGTGAGGTGGCGGATGTGGCTACGGGTGCTCTCTTCGCCGTGCTCCTTATAGATATAGAAGTGGTCGGCTCCTGCAGCAGCGATCTGGGGAAGGTGGGTGACAGCTAGCACCTGCATGCTCTGACCCATACGGCGAAGGATCGTGGCAATGCGCTCGGCCGTCTCGCCCGAGACCCCCGTGTCGATCTCATCGAAGATGATGGTCGGCAGACTCCTTCTATCTGCGATGAGCGCCTTGAGCGCCAGCATCAGACGGGATATTTCCCCACCCGAAGCGATGTCAGCGACGGGCTCGGGGGCAATCTCCTTATTTGCCGAGAAGAGGAAGGTGACGTGGTCAAGGCCCATGAGGCTGGGGCTCGCTAGGGCATCGATCTGAATGAGGAAGCGTACATGAGGCATCCCCAGCTCCTGCAGGGCTCGGACAAGGGCGGTCTCGATGGCTTGAGCCGCCTCGCTACGCACCTTGCTCAGGGCTTCTCCGAGACGGAGGACTTCCGCCTCTGCATGCTCGACCTCCTCGGCCAGACGAGCTAGATCTTCGTCTGAAGAATTGATCTTCTCGAGGCGCTCGGCGAGCTCTCCCTTGAGAGCGATGAGCTGGGAGCAACTCTCGAGTCCGTGCTTGTGGAGCAGGCCTCTCAGTTGGTCTAGACGGGCTTCGACACGGGCGAGGCGCTTGGGGCTGAAGGTTACTTCCTCCGCTTCGCTCGAGAGCGTCGAGGCAAGGTCTTGGAGCTCGATACGGACACTAGATAGCCGTTCGCCCCACTCTTCAGCAGAGCTGTGATAGCGACGGATGCTCTCCACCGAGCGCAGGGCAAGGTGTACAGCTTGTAGCGCTCCCCGCTCGTCATCTTCGAGAGCAGAGACGGCACCACCAAGCTCCTCTCGGATCTCTTGGGCATGGGAGAGCTGGCGCTCTTCTTCCTCGAGGGCTTCTAGTTCGCCCTCCTCGATCTCTGCCTCTTCGAGCTGGTCGAATTGGAATTGTAAGTAGTCCTGCTCCTTGCTCAGGGCTAGGACCGTAGCCTTTGCCTCTTCGTAGGCTCGCTGTCCCGCTCGTAGACGGCGGTAGGCCTCTTGGTACTCGTGGAGCTGGGGGAGCGAAGCGCTGTAGAGATCGAGCACAGAGAGCTGGAAGCCCGCATCCCCGAGGAGGAGATTCTTGTGCTGCGAATGGATGTCGATGAGGTATTCGCTCAGTCGCTTCAGTAGCTGGAGCGAGGCGGGGGTGTCGTTGATGAAGGCACGGCTCTTCCCCTTAGAGGTAATCTCTCGGCGCACGATACATTCCTCCTCATCGCTGTCGATGTCTTCCTCCTCCAGCATGATCCCCACGGCTGCATCCAGATGGGTGAAGCGTGCTTCGATGATGCAGCGGTCTGCCCCAGGACGAAGGGTAGAGCTGTCGGCTCGCTGTCCCATCAGTAGGCCGATAGCCCCAAGGATGATGCTCTTCCCTGCCCCCGTCTCCCCGGTGATGACGGAGAAATGAGGCTGGAAGTCAATGGTCAGTTCGTCGATGAGTACGAAGTTCCGAATACTGAGACTCTGAAGCATGATGCTAAGTGATGGAGGGATGATAAGAGGGAATGCCTACGACCTAGCGTAGTGGTTGTAGGCGTGTGCTGGCCGTGGGGAAAAGGCTCTGAAGAAGCTCGAAGACCTGCTGCCTCGTCTGCTGAGGAGCTGTGGTGAAGAGCTCCACGATCTCGGGGAGCTTCGCACTCTCCAGCTCGGAGAGGGAGGGCGACTGGAAGTGATCTTTGTGGAAGGCATGTAGCTCGTGGAGGACTTCGAGGATGACCTTCCTCGCTTCCTCGGGTGCGTCAGCCATTCGATCAAGACCAAGGCGATGGTAGCGATGCCAGCACTGGCGGTAGACCTCCTCTTCGCTGGAGAGGAAGCGACCCGCCCGTCGGTAGCGACTGAGACCTCGCTCCGAGCTATCCCAGCCCTTCCAGTCGGGACGACTAGCTGCCGAGGCAACGAGGGCACTCAGACGGGGCTGGATGAGGCTTCCCCCCAGAGGAGAGAAGCTGTCTAGATCGGTGGCGATGAGGTAGAGAGCATAGTAGGCGACCAGAGCAACGAGGCTATGCCCCAGCTCCGTCTCGCTGTAGGTGAGCTGGTCACCAGCAAGGTAGCTGAAGCTGACTCCCCGCTCTCTCAGGAGCAGGGTCGTCGTCCTATAGCTGGAGTGGTAGACAGGGCGGCGGGCGGAGACGACCACCTCTGCCGTGTAGTCGCCTTCTCCCCGATGCTCTAGGAGGATGAGCGTGAAGGTCGCTTCGATACGTTCCTCATCCTGATAGTGGAGCTCTGTCCAGCGAGTTCGATTGAAGAGATCGGATAGCTGTCTCTGGAGGGTCTCGTAGCGGGTGCGATCGGATTCCCCAAGGGCTTCGGCTCGTACCTCCACAGCCACTCGGAGCTCCTCGGCATGGGAGCGCCCACGACCGCAGAGCAGGAGACTGAGGAGCAAGAAGAGACGAAGGCGCATCCGATCACAAGACTACGGAGTCCGACTAACCCAGACGCTTGATGATGAAGCTAGCGATGTCGCGCGCTACAGCATCCTTGCTCTTCAGTTCGTAGGCTTCGATGGAGCCTTCTTGGTCGAAGATGGTGACCTTGTTCGTCTCGTGCCCAAAGCCTGCCCCTGAGTCTTGCAGACTGTTGAGGACAATGGCATCGAAGCCCTTAGCCTGCATCTTGCGCTTAGCTTCGTCGACACCTGCATTACTCTCTAGGGCAAAGCCTACGAAGAACTGGTCAGGGCGCTTCCTTGCTCCCAGCGTAGCCGCAATGTCGGGATTGCGTACCAGCTCGAGGTCAAGCTCGGTCTCGTGCTCCCGCTTGATCTTCTCGGTATGTCTGATACGAGGGCGGTAGTCGGCTACTGCAGCTGCGAAGATGGCTATATCTGCTGAGTCGATGACTGCTTCGGTAGCTCGGAGCATCTCTTCTGCGCTCGTCACCCGCTCTATGTGCACTGCTTCGGAGGGCTTCAGTGCCGAAGGTCCCAGGATAAGGTCTACGTGCGCTCCACGACGAGCCAGCTCATTGGCCAGCGCAATACCCATCCGTCCTGTCGAATGATTGCCGATGAAGCGAACGGGGTCGATCGCCTCATGGGTAGGCCCTGCGGTGAGCACAACACGCTTACCCTCATAGTCGAGGGTAGAGGAGAAGAACTCTTCAAGCGCAGCGACGATCCCTTCGGGCTCCTCCATGCGTCCCTTGCCTACGAGGTGGCTAGCCAGCTCACCCGACTGAGGCTCGATGATGAAGTTACCTCTCTGGGCAAGGAGATCCAGATTGTCCGTCGTCGAAGGATGAGCGAACATATCCAGATCCATCGCTGGAGCAACGAAGACAGGTGCCTTCATTGAGAGGTAGGTCGTCAGGAGCATGTTGTCGGCGATCCCATGTGCCATCTTCCCGATCGTCGAGGCGGTAGCGGGGGCGATGACCATAGCATCCGCCCAGAGACCTATATCGACGTGGCTATTCCATGTACCGTCCAGCCCGCTGAAGAACTCACTGACCACGGGGCGGGAGGATAGGGCAGAGAGCGTGATCGGAGTGATGAACTCCTTGCCCGCAGGGGTGATGACGATCTGCACCTCTGCACCCTGACGGACGAGTAGACGTGTCAGGACGGCTGCCTTGTAGGCTGCGATACTCCCCGATATGCCGAGGACGATGTGCTTATCTCTGAGTACTCCCATTGCTTTGGCGTGCCTGTTGGTAGAGTCGGGAGAACCATCGCTTGGTCTCCAGAGGGAACTGAGCCCCCATCACCCAGCTGTAGTAGCCTGAGTCCCGACGGAAGACCTCGGTGACGGGTACTCCCTTGTACTTCCCGAAGTTGATGACGATCTCATCTTGGTCGTTGAAAGCAAGACTACCAGCGAAGTCCACTCGTCGGCCGTAGCTAGAGAATTCCGCTAGTGCTGCTACATCGTTGGTGAGCTCCTCGGGGTAATGATCCAGCTGTGCCTCCAACACCTCGAAGGTAGCCCGTGTATCGGCTTCGGCCGAATGGGCATTCTCAAGGGTCTTGGAGCAGTAGAACTTATAGGCGGCCTCCAGTGTACGACGCTCCATCTTGTGGTAGATGGTCTGCACGTCGATGAAGTGCCGATCATCGAAGTCTACGGGGATGCCCGAGCGGAGGAATTCCTCGACGAGCATGGGCACGTCGAAGCGGTTGGAGTTGAAGCCTGCGATGTCACAGCCTTCGATCCAGCTGTAGAGGCTACGAGCTACCTGAGCGAAGGTCGGGCAGTCCGCTACATCGGCATCGGTGATGCCGTGTACGGCAGTGGCTTCCTTGGGGATGGGCATCTCGGGGTTGATGCGCCGAGTCTTGGTCTCTTGTTCGCCGTCGGGATGTACCTTGAGGATAGAGATCTCGACGATACGGTCACGAGTGATCTGTACGCCCGTCGTCTCTAGGTCAAAGACGACGATCGGGCGCTGTAGATGGAGCTTCATGTTCTGTCCGTGATAGGGGGCTCTAGGCTATTCGCCGAGGAGCTTCATAGGGATGATCAGCGTGCAGATATCGATCCCTTCGTCGGTCGTCAGAGGGGTGATGATGCCCGCACGGGTCTGATCGGCTAGGCTGATCTGGATCTGTTCGCTCGAGAGGCTCTGTAGGATGCGCTGGAGGTAATTGAAGTCAAAGCCGATGCGCACACGTGTGCCAGGCTCCTGACCCGAGCAAGGGATGGTCTCTTCGGCTGCGATCGAGAGGTCGAGGTCTTGGCTCGAGATGCGGATAGCACCGTCGGCGAAGTCGAAGATGACGAGGTTGCTCGCACGGTTGGAGAAGATGGCAGCACGCTTGGAGGCGAAGAAGAGCTGATCCTTGTCCACAGTGATGTTGTGGGGCGAAGAGGGAGGGATGACCGAATTGTAGTTCGGGAACTTCCCATCCAGTAGGCGAGCCGTCAGCGCACCTCCCTTCATCGTGAAGGTCACGTTCTTCGTGTCGAAGCTGATCTGTACGGGGTCGGTCTCCTTAGCCAGAAGACCACGCGTTAGGAGCAGAGCGATACGAGCGGGTAGGCAGAAGGCAGCCGCCGCTTCGCTCTTGATGTTGGTGTCGGTATGGCGAGCTAGGATGCGGCCATCGGAGGCGACGCAGACGAGCTTGTCCTCGAAGAAGTCGAGGTAGACCCCAGTCATCACGGGGCGACGATCGTCGTCGCTAGCTGCGAAGACCGTACGCTCCAGCCCCTTCAGCAGAGCTTGAGCAGGGACTTCGAGTGTGCGTGCTTCTTCGAGCACAGTGCCTTCAGGATAGATATCGGCAGCGGTGGTGAGGAAGCTGTAGTGCCCGTTGCTGTAGGTGACGGTAGCCTTCCCTCCATCGACTTCGATCTCGATGGGCTGGTCGGGGAGTTCCTTGAGGGAGTCAAGGACGATACCAGCACGTACGGCGAAAGCTCCGTCTTCGCCCTGATTATTGACAGCGATGGAGCAAGTCAAGCGGTTGCTGAGGTCCGAAGCCGTGAGGGTGAGGATGTGCCCCTGCAGCTCGAAAAGGATGTTCTCGAGTACGGGTACAGCCGCCACGCTCTTGCTGGAGATAACCTTCGCGACAGCCTGCAGTTGCTGGAGAAGGTCGTTGCTGGTGACAGTAAATTTCATAGCGCTATGAGATTCGATGATTCATTGACTTATTAAGTGTACAAATATAACTCTTTTAGAGGGGAGTTCAGAGCCTCTGATGAATACCTCCCCAGCGGGAAGGGAGGACTCGCTGGATCAGGCTGTCAGATCGAAAAGGGAGGGGCGATCTGCTCCCTACTTTGGGGTGGGAAAAAAGAACCCTATGGTAGGTCGCTCTTAGGACCTACTGTGGGTCGGTCGACCG
>NZ_CALHVI010000060.1 GCF_938039215.1 uncultured Porphyromonas sp.
CGGTAGGTCGTCGATGCGACCCACAGTAGGTTTTTTCGGCGACCTACCGTAGGTCTCTTTTTTACCCATCTGAGCCTAGGGCACAGACCTTCCCCTGCCCAAGCGTCAAATCCCTCGACAGCCCCGCTGAGAGAAGGTCTGAGGCTCGGCTATTTAGCGTATCTTTGCACCACTAAACTCCTTGCCGAGCCGTTCGCTTTTGCCCGCATAAGGAGCACGAATAAGATTCACCCATCCTAATAGCTTTTCGTCCTCTAGATCTTGATCGTCTGTATCGCAGAGAAGCCCAGTGTGGCTCGCGACATCGCTTCCATCCTCGGAGCTAATCACCGACAGGTAGACCACGGTGTGGGATACCTAGAGGGGAATGGCTATGCCGTCACTTGGACCTTCGGCCATCTATGCACGCTGAAGGAGCCCCATGACTACACACCCTCTTGGAAGGCTTGGAGCCTCTCTTCGCTACCGATGATCCCCGAGCGCTTCGGGATCAAGCCCATCCCCGTAGAGCACTATCAGCGACAGCTAGAGGTCATCGAGCGACTTGTCAGCCAAGCTACCGAGGTCATCAACTGCGGTGATGCTGGGCAGGAGGGCGAACTGATCCAGCGCTGGGTCCTGCAGAAGGCTGGGTGCCGTGTCCCCGTGCGCCGTCTTTGGATCTCTTCGCTCACAGACGAGGCGATCCGTGAGGGCTTCGAGCACCTGAGAGACGAGGCAGACTATCAGTCGCTCTATGAAGCGGGACTAGCCCGTGCCATCGGCGACTGGCTTCTTGGGATGAATGCCACCCGCCTCTACACCCTGCGCTACGGAGGGAGTGACCGCAAGCAGCCCCTATCCATCGGACGGGTACAGACACCGACCCTAGCGCTTATCGTCGAGCGTCAAGAGGCTATTGAGCACTTCCAGAGCGAAACCTACTGGGAGCTCAAGACCCGCTACCGAGATATCCTCTTCTCAGCCGATAAGGGGAAGTACACGGATAAGGCTAAGGCCGAGGCAGCCCTCTCCAGCATCATCGGCAAACCCTTCGCCATCACGAGCGTGAAGAAGAAGGATGGTAAGGAGAGCGCACCGAAGCTCTTCGACCTAACGAGCCTGCAGGTAGCGTGCAATAAGAAGTTCAACATGAGTGCCGAGGAGACCCTAGCGACGATCCAAAGCCTCTATGAGAAGAAGCTCACGACTTACCCCCGTGTCGATACGACTTACCTCAGCGAAGACCTTTATCCCAAGGTGGCAGGTATCCTCAGAGGGCTAGTCACTCCCTATCCGACCCTCGTAGCTCCCCTGCTGAGCGGAGCCCCGATACGCAAGGACAAGAAGGTATTCGACAATAAGAAGGTCACCGACCACCATGCCATCATCCCGACGGGACAGCGTACCGGAGGGCTCTCCGAGCGAGAGCAGCAGGTCTATGACCTCGTAGCCCGCCACTTCATCGCAGCCTTCTATCCTGACTGCAAGGTCAGTACGACTACGGTCGAGGGAGCAGTTGAGCGGGTGAAGTTCAAGACCTCGGGGAAAGAGATCCTAGAGCCAGGCTGGCGAGTTGTCTTCGAGGGGAGTGCTCCCGAGGCGACAAACGAAAGCAGCTCTTCGGGCAAGTCCTCCGACACAGAAGAGCCCCAAGAAGCCCTGCTACCGAACTTCGTCATAGGAGAACAAGGAGAGCATATCCCCGAACTCAAGGAGCGACAGACCCAGCCCCCGAAGTACTACACCGAAGCTACGCTCCTGCGAGCGATGGAGACTGCTGGGAAGCTGGTCGAAGACGAAGAGCTCCGAGAGGCAATGAAGGAGAACGGCATCGGCCGACCTTCTACTCGGGCGAACATCATCGAGACGCTCTTCAAGCGTGGCTACATCGTCAAGGTCAAGAAGAATCAGATCCATGCCACCGACACAGGACGACAGCTCATCGGGCTCATCAACTACGAGCTACTGAAGAGTGCGGCCCTCACGGGACAATGGGAATATAAGCTCCGTCAGATCGAGCGCCGAGAGCTGGAGCCAAAGAGCTTCATCGACGAACTGAAAGCGATGCTCTTCCAGCTCACTCAGTCGGTACTCTCACCCCAGCCCTTGCCCCAGCAGCCGCAAGAGCCACAGAGCCGAGAGATCCCTTGCCCTCGGTGCGGTCGTGGCATCTTGCTACGGGGACGGACAGCCTTTGGCTGCTCGGCTTATCAAGAGGGTTGCGACTACCGCATCCCCTTCGACATTTGCCCCGAGACCAGTAGCATCGAGGAGCTGCTGAGCTATATCGAGCGATCAAGCCAAGAGCCAGCAGAAGAGCCTTCCCTCCTCTTCTAAGGCAACGAGAAGAAAGGGACTGCCCTTTCTTTGACTAACTTTGTAACAAACAAAAAGCAGAGACCCAAATGGATAATACAAGAATGAGTCGTATCAATCGGCTTATCCAAAAGGAGGTCAGTGACCTCTTCCGCATACAGACCCAGAGACTCCCTGGCACACTTATCTCCGTGACCTCGGTGACGGTCAGCCCCGACCTCAGCATCGCACGTGTACGACTGAGCATCTTCCCCTCAGAGCGCAGCGAAGAGCTCCTTGAGTCGATCCGTGCCAACGCTAAGGCTATCCGCTATGACCTCGGTCTGCGTGTCGGCAAGCAGCTTCGCAAGCTCCCCGAACTGACCTTCTTCATCGATGACTCGCTCGATTATCTGGAGCGTATCGATACCCTCCTAGGTCTACACGACAAGTAGCCTTCGGCACTCCTCCCTCGGCTCGTGCTTAGCTTCCGTATAGCCTTTCGGTACCTCATCAGTCGCACCCGACTGCATGCGGTGAATTATGTGACGGCGATCTCAGCTGTCGCCATCGCTGTCGTAGCCATGGCGCTGGTCTGCGTCCTCTCCGTCTACAACGGCTATGTCACGATGATCCTAGCGGGGACAGAGCAGATCGATGCCGACATCGTCCTGCGCAGTCAGGAGGGCAAGACCTTTGATCTAGCTGCCTACCCAGACTACCGCAAGCGACTCTCCTCGCTCGGGGCGAAAGCCATCGCCCTAAGGCTCGAGAGCAAGGCGCTACTCCGCTCAGGCCAGCAGCAGTGGGTCGTCGATGCCGTGGGCATTGATTCAGCCTTCTCCTCCGTCTATCCCCTCGCCCACGCTCACTCCGAGGCGGACAAGCTACATGCCTCCACTGCCCTGATCAATAGCGAGGGAGAGCCCGTCACACCCATTCTCTTGGGTTCGGCGATCCTATTCCCCCTCGACAGTACGCTCGACGGAGGTGGGATCGTCCCAGCCGAAGTGCTCTTCCCTAAGCGCCTAGGATTTACCAACCCTCTTAGTCCTGCCTCTGCCTTCCAAAGCCTCGAAGGGCAGGTCATCGGCCAATATCCACCCACCAGCCAAGAGACCGATGGAGCGATCTATCTCCCTCTGGATGCACTCCAAGAATCTCTTGACTACAACTCTGGAGAAGTCTCTGCCATCGCCATCCGCCTGAAGCCCGAGGTATCGTCCGAGAGCTTCAAGGCTGAGGTCAGCAAGCTCTACGGAAAAACCCTTGTAGCCCTTGATCGTGAAGAGCAGCATCCCGATCTCTCCTACCTCATCCGCATGGAGAAGCTGATGACCTACCTCATCATGCTCTTCATCCTCCTTCTGGCGGCCTTCAATGTCGCTAGTTCGCTCGCCATGCTACTCATCGAGAAGCAAGCCGATACCCGCATCTTCTCCGCCCTAGGTGCTCCACCCAGCTTCTCGCAGGCTATCTTCCGCCGTGTGGGACTACTCATTGCCCTAGCAGGCACATCGACGGGGATGCTCCTAGGCTGGGGGATCTGTCTCCTACAGCAGCATTTCGGACTGATACGATCGGGTAATGGGATCGAGGCGCTAGCACTCCCCGTAGATGTACGTCCGCTGGATCTCCTGATCATCTTCGCCTCCGTGACCTTGCTCTCCTACCTCATCTCCCTCTATCCTACCCGCTTCCTCGGACGCAGCGAAAGCTAGAGGCAATATCTTAGGCTTCTTGCGAGCAAGAAAAACACCTCGCCTCAAGTAGCCTCTCCCCTTCTCCTTCCATCCCAACCTCTCTAGAAGCCCCGTAATAAATAGGGCTATCTATGAGTCCCCTCAAATCACCACGCAAGTGGTGACGACTGTGAGTAGTGGAACCGATGCTCTCAAAGGATCATCTACTTCGGGTATCATCTACAGCTCGCACAAATCCGCTTGATCGGGCTGTGACTTGCACAGAGACGGATCATGTGAGGATAGAAGAGCTATCTACAAGACACCATTATTATATAGAGAGAGGCGAAAAGCACCGTCTCACACAGCAGGAATTCCACGGAATATTTTCATAAAACCAAGGGATAATCCATGATTTTCACACGGCTTGATATGAAAGAGAAGTCTTTTCTCTTCCTAGTGGAAATAGCGGTACAGACGGGCTATTTCCTAAGAAATTAAAAGAAAGGAAATGATTTGCCAAGCCAAAAATCATTACATACATTTGCCTATGAAATCATGGCTCTACGCAAGAGCCGTACACGCAAAACTATTAGATCGATCAGTTATGAAATCAGCTGAGATTCTAGCCTCTCTCGAGGCAAAGCACCCTGGTGAAAAGGAATTCCTCCAGGCTGTCAAGGAAGTACTTCTCTCTGTCGAAGAAGTGTACAACCAGCACCCTGAGTTCGAAAAGGCAGGTATCATCGAACGCCTCGTAGAGCCCGACCGTATCATTACCTTCCGTGTACCTTGGATCGACGATGCAGGTAAAGTCCATGTAAACATCGGCTATCGCGTACAGTTCAACAACGCTATCGGCCCATACAAGGGTGGTATCCGCTTCCATCCTTCTGTCAACCTCTCTATCCTCAAGTTCCTCGGCTTCGAGCAGACCTTCAAGAACGCTCTCACCACGCTCCCAATGGGTGGCGGTAAGGGAGGTGCAGACTTCTCTCCTAAGGGTCGCAGCGACCGTGAAATCATGACCTTCTGCCAAAGCTACATGCGTGAGCTCTGGCGCTACATCGGTCCAGACACCGACGTACCTGCTGGTGACATCGGTGTAGGTGGTCGTGAAGTAGCTTATATGTATGGTCAGTACAAGCGTCTGGCTAACGAACATACCGGTACGATGACGGGTAAGGGCTTCACCTTCGGTGGATCTCGCCTGCGCCCTGAGTCTACGGGCTTCGGTGCTGTCTACTTCGTACAGCACATCTGTAAGCAGCACAACATCGACCTCAAGGGCAAGACTGTCGCTATCTCTGGCTTCGGTAACGTAGCTTGGGGTGTAGCACAGAAGGCTACCGAACTCGGTGCAAAGGTCGTCACCATCTCTGGTCCTGACGGCTATGTCTATGACCCAGACGGTATCAACACGCCTGAGAAGTTCCAGGCTATGCTTGACCTCCGCTCCAGCGGTAACGACGTCGTATCTGACTACGCTAAGAAGTTCCCCAACGCTCAGTTCTTCGCTGGTAAGAAGCCATGGGAGCAGAAGGTAGACATCGCTATGCCTTGTGCTACGCAGAACGAAATGAACGAAGAGGATGCTAAGATGCTCCACGCTAATGGAGTCACCATCGTAGCTGAAACTTCTAACATGGGCTGTACTGCTGAAGCTGCAGAATACTTCGTCGAAAAGAAGATGCTCTTCGCTCCAGGTAAGGCTGTCAACGCTGGTGGTGTAGCTACCTCTGGTCTCGAAATGACTCAGAACGCTATGCACCTCTCTTGGACCAACGAAGAAGTCGATGCTAAGCTCCACCAGATCATGAGCGACATCCACGAACAGTGCGTCAAGAATGGTCGTGAAGGAGAGTACATCAACTACGTCAAGGGTGCTAACGTCGCTGGCTTCCTCAAGGTAGCTCAGGCGATGCTCGAGCAGGGTGTCATCTAAGGAGACGATCCCACTCCCCTAGCATTACGACGAGAGGGTCGCACCAATGATTTTGGTACGGCCCTCTCTCTTTGTATGCCTACCTAAGGTATCCTAATGGCAGAAGCTCTCGAGATGAAGCCTAGCAGGGGAACTGCAGATACGAGTAGGAGATAGGGATATCTTGACCGAGTATCGAGCAAATACTATCCATCCCCATCTTATACTCATGCCTATCGAAGAAGTTGCTCCTCAATAAGTCTGAAGGCTGATCGAGAGCAGTGGCGACCTAACTAGCGGGCAGGAGCGGTTGCCATCCAACTAGAGAAGTAAGCTAGGCTGATAGGATAGTTTCTCCTATACCTTGAGCAACATCGGTAAGAGGAGCTAGGAGAGAAACCAGATGGGGATGGATTGGAGGAGGGAATAGAACATAAGAGGCGAGGAGAAAGGAGCGACCCTAGAGATGTGTCTCTGAGTATGGATAGACTAATGGGTCCTATTAGTGAATATGGATAGACTAGTGGGTATCGCCCTATTAGTGAGTATAACTCAACTAGTGGGGGCCTATCCATGAGTATGGCTCGGCTAGGAGGGATCACCCTATTAGTGAGAGTATCTCCCTATTAGGAGCTAAGGTTAGTAGCCCTACTAGACCGACCTTATAATAATGAATAAGCCCCAACTCTTGCGAGCTGGGGCTTTGTCGGTTTGTCACCCTAGGAAGGGGTGATTCAGATACGTCTTCTTCGTCTGAGAAGGCTCGTACTTAGTTATTCTTGAATGGGTAGATGTTGAACCAGTACTTGTAATTAGCAGGAAGCTTAAAGCGGAGTCTGAGCTGTCCGAACTGGAACTGGATCGCAACTCGATGAGCTCGATCCCCCGTAGTGTAAGAATTCACCTCTACAGGCTTAGCCCAGAAGTCTCCGAGGCGCTTGAGTCCTGAATTCCCATTGATTTCATAAGACTTCTTTTGCCCATCAGGCTGCATAGGGAAGCCCAACATTGGGACATAGCGGACAACGTCCCAAGCAGCTTGATCTCCTTCCCAGAATTCCTCCTTAGCAATGTCTTCAACATTACATTCCTGTCCACCGAAGTCACGGAAACCAAAGCCGAGGTTTCTAGAGGTGATCTTGACATAGGACTTATGATAGCGAGGATTTGTCAGATCCATAACAAGCTCATATCGCCATGCGGACAGGCGATAGTCTGTCTTAGCAAGATCGTCCTCTGAAGAGGGCGCTACGAGTGACTGCTGAGCTGCAGGAGCATATCGGAGTGCATAAGAGACTCTTCTACGCTTAGCTCCCTGTACCTCCTGGTTTGTTTCACCAGGGCCCGTGGGTTCGATATCCGCCCAACCAGGCTTACCGCCCCAATTATGCTTATTTCGGATATCAGCATAGAAATACTGGTGAGGGCCAGCCTCTGATAGAGCTACTCTTTCCTTTGTACTAGCAGGGTGGGAAGGAGTTACGGCTTGGTCAAATACGATCCCCGTATTCGTGTTCAGTACGTTCTCAGCACCCATACCGCACATGACACTAGCCCATTCATCCAGAGATGGGATGTGACATGTAGAGCTGAGATTTCCAAGTGCATTACCGACTTCATTCCATGCGAAGAACATTTTTGGGTAGGAAGGATCACTCTCCACCGCCGAGACACGAGCATCAGGAATGTCTACATCATAAAGGACACCCGGTGCCTTCAGCATGCGAGGAGCCATTCGATCAAGAGGATTCTGAGGCTCTGCGATCTCATTCTTAACACGGAAGAACTTATTCTGAAGCTGAGCTAGAGGCTTATTGATGCTGGTCTCCTTGGAGAGCCATACTTCTGAGTAGAGCTTAGAGATCAGTTTGTTCTGATTTTCATAGGCATACTGGTCTGGAGCTGGTTTGCTGTTCACTTCCTTAGCCCATGGAGTCACCTCACAGTAGACACGGGTATGAACCTTATTAGGAGCATCCTTGACGGGCATCACCCAGGTATAGACCTTAGAATCCATCGTCTCGTCCTTTTTAAGGAAAGTCTCCTCACCAGGTACGTTAGCCAGATCAAGGACAGTTCTCTGTACACCATCTGCAGGCTTTCTATAGAAGTCTGCATTACCCATCTGTGTCCCCTTATTAGGCAGAGTGGTAGCACGACTTACCCAAGATGGGAAGAGCTGAGGGGTGGAAAGGTCAGAAGCGGGAGAAGCATCGAACTTGAACGCCCCTTCGCTGTGGAAGACCGAAGACTCGACAATGATCTTATTTAGTCTTGCACCTCGGTCCAGCTTGTTGGTCACCTGATGCTCGAGGAACGCCCCCTGCATACGGAAGTTGACTGCATTCTCTCCTAGTGCATCCGCATGAGGACCAGATGCTCCATTCTTAACGATCTTCAGCTCCGTCCAAGGGAATGCAAATGGTACTGGATGCTGGAACTTAACGTCATTAGGACCTACAACAATAGGCGATCCACCCTGGAAAGGAATACCTTCCCCATTCTGGAGTCGTGTAAGAATATCTGGAGCCTCGATCTCATCGAGCCCGAAGATCCCAGCGACATACCACTTGCGGCTTGGATCTAGCAGGTTAGTTCCCTGAGCGACCTTGACATTGATTTTCTTCTTCTCCTTTGCATCAGCAGGCAGAGCCTTATTTGCAACGAACACTAGACTATTTGTCTCAGGTGCACCTTCCCATTCGGTGATGGCATAGGTGATAGGCTGAGTAGGGTCATCACTTCTGATAGCCAAGCATACGGAGACCTTGGCCCCCTGAGGAACAAATCGTGGAGTGATCTTATTGCCATCTAGGCCAAACTCTAGGGAGCGCATATCGCTATATACCCCTTCCAAATCTAGACTGATCGTCTCCTCTACTGCAGACGCATTCTGCACTGTAGATTGGTTTCGATCAGCCACATCATCGCTTGTCGACGAACAAGAGAAGAGGGATGACAGCATAAATAGCCCCACTATACAGCGGGTACAAAAACCCAGTGAAATTCTATTCATATTCATACTTAATTAAATTTAGATCTATTCAAAAAAACTGCTAGTATCTATATTCACTCTACAAAAACACAAGGTGTCTAGCACTATGGGTTGAGATCCGTGGACTTAACCTCTTAGCCTAGGGAGAAGTTCAACCAGAAGCACTTACCGCTCTACACTGTTAGGCGATTACATCAGCCTCAATGCTCCTTGATCCGATCCGACATGCTCCACACGCCACACATACCAAGGACGGAGCGGTTCTCGACAGCCAGCCTGTGCAACTTATCGGCTTGCCTAGCTTATGACAGGGAGCACCTGCGTTTGGCAACTTTATCGGCAAACTAAACCACCTACAAAGCTAATACTTTTTTATTACCATACTATACCGTCCTCGCCAAACGATACACAGCCCTACGCTAGGGCGACCATACAGAGTAGAAGAAAGACCTCGTTAGAATGATGCATACACCTCCACACTGTGAACTCTATAGGATACTGGGATACATAGGATAAGGAGGTGCTTCACAACTAAAATAGACACCATCGACATGATGAAGAAGATCTTCACCACCCTACTCATGATCGGATCGATCAGTACGGTCACCCAAGCTCAAGGCATCGAGAGCCAAGCTCACCTGAGCACAGCCCCACCCCGTGTAGGATCTACACAGCTCCTCTCTGAGGTCTCTGCCCTTGGATCGAGCGACCACACCCGAAGCTTCAGCGAAGCGGCTCCACGCCGTCACCACTACTACCGAAGCACATCGGCATCTAGCTATTCAGGGACGCTCGAGCTTGGCTTCACCTCCTCGGATCGTGGGCGCATCGAGTTCCTTGGCAGCTTCGGCACACTGGTTAGCCCCACGATCTATCTAGGCGGAGGCTTAGGCTTCAACGGCTACTTCTCTCGCCCTCATCGGGATGCCTTCTGGATGCTCCCCATCTTTGCGAACCTGCGTGCCACCCTTCCCACAAGCTCAGTAGTCAAGCCTTTCTTTGACATCAAGCCTGGGTACTCCTTCGGGTTGACTCACTCGGGGCTACATGGTCTCTACCTCTCCATCGCTGGAGGAGTAGCCATCAACCGCTTCACGATGAGCCTCGGCTATGGCTACCAAGAGTTCAATTCAAGCAAATACTTCAATAAGTACTGGGGAAGTTCGGGGGGACTATCGCTCAAGTTCGGTGTACTCCTCTAGGCCTGTGGGGGAGCAAAGAGACGAGACCATTCCTTCGGGAATAGAGCTCGATGAGAAGACCCCCAAAACCGACCTACGGTAGATCGCCTTTGCGACCTACGGTAGGTCGTCTCGGCGACCCACAGTGGGTCGTTCCGACGACCTACCGTAGGTTTCTCTGGAGGGCTATCTGGGGGCTGTCACATTCGGTCGGAGCCAACCTATAATAATGTAGGGATTCTCCCTAAGAAACCCCTTGCTACGAAGCGTGCTCTCCCCCCCACCCGATCAGCCACCACAATTCTAGAAGGAACAGAGGCGAACGACGAGGCCTTCGAGCTAAGACACACCGCCCAAGGGGAAGCAGGTCTACACACGCTGGCTCGTGAATATTTCGTATGTTTGCCCGACGATAAAAGAAAACATCCTATATGATACACTCAATGACAGGCTTCGGGAAGGCCTCGGCACGCTTCGGCAGCCGCACCATCACCGTGGCCATCAAGTCGCTCAATAGCAAGCAAGCCGACATCTCGGCACGTATTGCCTCCGCCTATCGTGAGGGGGAACTTGAGCTTCGCTCCCTCATCTCAGACCGCCTACAGCGAGGCAAGATCGACCTCACCGTGACGATGGAGGACGACATGCTCGAGGGAAACACGACCCCGATCAACAAGGAATCCCTGCTTGGATATATCCACCAGCTGCAGAGCATACGCACGGAGTCTGGGCTTGACTTCCCCATTGACCCGATGGCACTACTGCGCCTACCTGGAGTGATGGACAGCGAGTCCAGCCGCCCAGCCGAGGTCAGCAAGGAGGAATGGGAGGTCGTTCGCTCGACCACGCTTCAGGCCATCGAAGAGCTTCAAGCCTTCCGCCTACAGGAGGGGAAGATGCTTCGAGAAGTCTGCGCCCAGCGTATCCAGAAGATCTCCACGCTCCTACAGGACATCACCTATCCCGAGGCCGAACGTATCGCAGCCATCCGCCAGCGTCTCGAGGAGGGCCTCGCTAAGATCGCCCCTGCAGGAGGCTACGACAGCTCACGCCTCGAGCAGGAGATGATCTACTACATCGAGAAGCTCGACATCAACGAAGAGAAGTCACGTCTGGCTCACCACCTATCCTACTTCCTCGAAGTCCTCGATGCCGATGCTCCTGGACAAGGCAAGACGCTGGGCTTCATCGCTCAGGAGATCGGTCGAGAGATCAACACCATGGGCTCAAAGAGCAACCAAGCAGAGATGCAGCAGATCGTCGTCAAGATGAAGGACGAGCTGGAGCAGATCAAGGAGCAGGTACTCAACATCCTCTAGCTCCGCCCTCCCCTCGCCCGAGGGCTACCCATCAAATAAGCCACGAGCTTCAGTCCTCGCAGTGAGTGACTGAAGCTCGTGGCTTATTGGGCTATTCGAGACTCCGCCTGATCTATGAACGGAGTACCCTAGTTCTAGAAGTGACGCTCTACTGGCTCCACTTCTGGGAGCTGGAAGTCGACGAAGCAGAGACCAGCAAGAGCCGTCCCGTAGCGCTTCTCGATGGTGATCCCTTCGGTGACGAAGTTGAGCTCACCGAGGTAGTACTGAGCGTAAGTCTTCTGATGCAGGTCATTGATCACACGGATCAGACGAGCTTCGAGCTCCTCGATACGATAGCGACCGCTGACTTCGCAGACGAGACCTCCGACCTTGTTGTCGAAGTTCTCATCAGCATACATCCAAGCGTAGACGATACCAGCCGAGACAAATTCGTCCTGCTGTCCATGAGAGACTGCGAGGATCGTCTTCATCTCTGAACCGAAGGGGGGCAGGTCGATCTCATCCATCGAAGCAATGTGCGCCGTAGCGGGCAGGACGGACGAATAGACCATGATATTGAAGTCAGAGATCCCAGCATCATAGAGGGCCATGTGATATGACCCAGCGTGCAGCTCCAGATCCGACTCACCGCTACCCTTCGTCACGAAGAAGGTGTGGGGGATAAGATTCCCTACGTACTTACTCATTTAGTTCGAAATATGCTATATCATTAATGTTTATACCCAGCGTTCTTGCCGACAGCCCCCGAGCACTTGGTTGGATGTTCGATAGGTCAAAGGCTTACAAAGGTACACTATTTTTAAGAACTTTAGCTCTCAGATCGGTACCTTTCCACGGTATATACCCCCTCTTTCGCCCAAAAGAAGTAGCTCCAAAGCTCTAGTGTCAGGGGGACACGATCACCTAGAGAAGCGGATAAGAAGACCGGATATACGAGCATCATCACTAGGGATAGATCCTTACTTTCTCTAGGGTACCTTGGAGCGAAAAGCCCCGAACGAATTGCACGCATCGGGCAGTTGTGCGCAATTTTTCGTAGCTTTGTATGAGTTTGGGGTGGGTTGTGCCTCCCCCTTAACCTATTAGCTCAACGAAAGGAAACAAGGTACACTACGCATGGCTACCATCGTCAAAACAAAGGATCTGATGATCGAGGTCGCACGACAGCTCTTCGCTCGGGTTGGGTTCACCAACACGACGATGAACGACATCGCTGATGCCTCGAAGAAGGGTCGCCGTACGCTCTACACATACTTCCGCAACAAAGATGAGATCTTCCAAGCCGTCATCGAGCGTGAGCTCGAGCGACTTTGGCATGATATGGAGCTCATCCGTCGCCTCCCTGCGACCCCCGAGGAGAAGATCCTCACGATGATGCTCACACATCTAGACAAGATCAAGGACCTAGTCCTACGCAATGGTTCACTGCGAGCAGAGTTCTTCAGAGATGCTTGGCTCGTCGAGCGGGCTCGCTCCTCCTTCGACGAGAAGGAGATCCAGCAGCTCCAGGATTTGCTCGAAGAGGGTAAGCGACTCGGACACTTCTCCGTCCCCAGCCCTCGACTCATGGCCTACCTCCTACAAAACATCGTCAAGGGCATGGAAGTCCCCTTCATCAGTGGCTCCTACCGCTCCAAGGGTACCATCGAAGAGATCCGAGGCACCGTGCGCCATCTCATCCTACATGGGGTACAAAGCCCTAAGTGAGCCTGACATCCAAACTCGAATTCCAACTTAATACAATAAACAATGAATCTACTTGCTAACAAGGTGGCCATCATCACAGGTGCTGGTCGTGGTATCGGTCGTGCTATCGCTCTGAAGTACGCTCAAGAAGGGGCTTCGGTAGCCATCACCGACCTCAAGATCGACGAAACCGTCGAAGCCTTCATCAAGGAGCTCGAAGCTCTCGGTGTCAAGGCAAAGGCCTATGCCTCCAATGCAGCAAACTTCGACGACGCTCACAAGCTCGTCGGTGAAGTAGTCGCTGACTTCGGTCGTGTCGATGTACTCGTCAACAACGCTGGGATCACCCGTGACGGCCTGATGATGCGCATGAGCGAAGAGCAGTGGGACCTCGTCATCAACGTCAACCTCAAGTCTGCCTTCAACCTCATCCATGCCGTCACTCCCGTCATGGTCAAGCAGCGTAGCGGTAGCATCATCAACATGGCCTCCGTCGTCGGTGTCTCTGGCAACGCAGGACAGACGAACTACTCCGCTTCTAAGGCTGGTATGATCGGCCTAGCGAAGAGCATCGCTAAGGAACTTGGCGCTCGTGGTGTCCGTGCCAATTCGATCGCTCCAGGCTTCATCGTCACTGACATGACGGGTGCTCTCTCCGAAGAAGTACGTAAGCAGTGGGAAGCTCAGATCCCTCTCCGCCGTGGTGGTACGCCTGAGGATGTAGCTAACGTGGCTACCTTCCTCGCCAGCGATCTCTCCAGCTATGTATCTGGTCAAACCATCCACGTCTGCGGCGGGATGAACATGTAGTCCTCCCATCGACTTCTCCCTTCCGAGAATTAAGCTCAGGGATGGTGACTACTCCGAAGCAGTCACCATCCCTGAGCTTTTCTCTTCCTCGCGCTACTATAAGTGAAGCTATCCTCTCCAAGGTGTCAGATCAGCCCCCCTTCGCATGCCATTCTCCCCCAAGTAGGCGATCCTGAGCGCACGATCGTCCCCTTTTCTGGGGGAGAGCAAACCAATCTGACAAAAGGACTCAACAAGCTCTCCTTTTTTACCAAGAATTTGCACTTCTAGTTATTTCCTTATTTTTGCACCGTATTAATCGAACTAAAAGCAGCAACTGGTTTCGGGAGTCATCGCAAGATTGCTCACCTTGGGAATAATATTCCCATCCCCCTCTCTCTTGGGATCAAATCCCTTTCTACAGCTAGGCTTTGCCCCCTCCTATAGCTCCGCATTATCTCAATAGAAGCATGATCTTCTAAAGAGCGTAACAGAATTGCATGGTCTTTTGCGTTATTTTAGTGTGTCATGTACTACTACAAACAATAAACTATTATGAAGAAAAAAATGCAGCAGTTTCTGCTAGCGCTACTTGCTCCAGCTCTTCTCCTGTCTTCTTGTGGTCAGGAGAGTCCCAAGAAGCCGGCAGAAAAGCCTAAAAAAGAAGTAAAGCTTAATCTCTCCGCTGAAGTGCAACCAGCGGAAGGGCGTGCCATGGACTACAAGTTGGTAGCAGATCAAGTAAAGGCTACACTTGAGAATAAGACCAACATCGAAGTCCGCACGTACATCTTCGAAGGGAACAACCCCACTCCTATCTACAACGACAAGCTCGTCTGGAAGGTCGGAGCAGACAAGAAGACCCTAAAGTTTGATGGTAACGTCTACATCTCGACTACCCCCTCCAAGTCCTCCAAGCTCCGTCTCGTAGCCGTCATCGGGGATGTATCAGGCGCAGCAGACCAGCTTACGGTCTACTCCTCATACACTCAAGGGCAGGTACTCCCCGTGCTATCTGGCAATCAAGTCACGAAGATCAATGTCCCCTATATCCTAGAGTCTACCCTCGAGTTTGACGGTTCTGGGAACTGGGAGATGGGTACCAGCTCTTCCAAGGGCTTCAAGCCCTATGGTCACTTCCTGCGCGTGAAGATCAACAACAAGACGAAGCAGAATGTCACGATCAAGGGTATCTCTAGCGTAGGACTCCTTGCTGAGAGCGCTACACTAAGTGTACTCGCCTCTGGGAATAAGGTCACGGGACGAAAGGAGTATGATTCTCCTATGGAGTTCAAGCTCTCTAAGAAGATCGTCGTCCCAGCTGGAAAGACATCTACAGAAAGCGTCCTCCTTTGGGTCCCCAAGATCGGTAACAAGAACAGCTACAGCCTAGACTTGGTGACAGAAGAAAACCAGGAGTTTACCCCCTACTACTCCGTGATGAATGTCACTAAGGATCCCAATCAGCTCAAGAATGGAGCAATCTACACAACTGTAATCTCTCTCCACAAGACCGAGTTCCTCAATCCTCTGAGCCTCCTCTCCGAAGATGTCATGAATAGAGAAGGAACGGACTTCGTAAACCTGCGCCATAAGTTCAAGCTCCACGATCTCTCGATCTACAATGGCCCTGGGAAGGTCGGATACTTCCTCCGAAAGGATGGTTACGATCGCTTCTTCAAGGAAAAGACCTATCCCAGCACAGGCTCCATCAAGTGGCACCTGCCAGACGAATATGAATGGAACTCCATCCGATACAATCCTGAGAAGGAATTCCTCAAGGGATACGTGGACTATGAAGGTACCATCCCTGTCAAGGTTGGTCTAGGGGCAAAGTACTACTGGAAGACTGTAGCCTACCAGATTCACGTCCCAGAAGCGGCTAAGTCAACCTACTACTATAACCCAGAGTGGCCTAAGGCACCTATCCTCAATAATGGACATTCCTTCTATGCTCTCTCCTATGGGAAGACCAACGTGTCTAATGCAAACTTCCCAGCAGAGACGACCAATGACAATCGCTTTGCTTTCCGCTATTCAGTCTACGAGGATAGCCTAGTCATCACCTGCTCGCCCGTTGGCCTCAAGGATATCAAGGTGAAGGATCTCCCCAATCACCCTGTCTTCTGCAGCCCTGGTACGGTAAAGCGTACTCTTCCCTTCTACGGGATTTCAAAGATTGCTCCTGAATACATGGTTAAGGACACCATAGGTGGTAAGCCAGGTAATGTACGTATTGTAGACTTTGTGACGGGCACTAAGCACACCGATGGTATCCCCAAGATTGCCTCCTTCAGTGCTTGCCGTTGCTACATCCTTCCTTACGAATTTCCACATGCCTTCCCTGTTGCTCTCTTCAAGGAAGTCAAGTAAAAGAAGGCCTCAAGAACTTCTAATCAAGCAGTAGGAGCTGGGCTCCTACTGCTACTGCTCCCAATAAAAGACCCCGCCGGTGTCATCTCTCGGAGATGACACCGGCGGGGTCTTTTAGCTTTGGCTAGAGTAGACGAATGCGTCTACTAGTATCTACGCCCTCGAGGCTTCTGCACGGGGCTAGTGAGGTCTTCGGCTAAGGCGAAGTCCAGCTGCTTACGAGCTAGATCAGCCTGAGCCACGACAATGTCGATCTTATCCCCAAGGCAGAAGGTGCGCCCCGTATGGCGACCTACAAGGCGGAAGTTCGTCTCATCGTAGACATAGTAGTCATCGGAGAGATCACGAGCAGGGACAAGACCTTCGCACTTATTCTCCTCAAGCTCGACATAGATGCCCCAGTCAGCAAGCCCCGTGATCACACCTGAGAAGGTCTGACCAAGACGAGGGATCATGTACTCTACCTGCTTGTACTTGATCGAAGCTCGCTCGGCTGTCGCTGCCAGCGACTCCATATCCGAGGCATGATCACACTGCTCCTCGAGAGCAGAAGTATCGACCGAAGGCTTACCCTCTATAAGGTAGCGGATCAGCAGACGGTGCACCATCAAGTCTGGATAGCGACGAATGGGCGAAGTGAAGTGCGTGTAGCTCTCGAAGCCTAGTCCGTAGTGCCCGATATGCGCAGTCGTATAGCGAGCCTTTGCCATGGATCGGATTGCAAGCATAGTGAGCATATCCTCTTCGGGCTTACCCTGGATATCGGAGAGAAGTTGATTAAGGCTCTTGGCAATAGCGTCTGCCCCACCCTCTGTCTTCAGCTTGTAACCAAAGCGGTGAACGAAGTCAGCCAAAGAGCGAAGTTTCTCCTCATCGGGTGCTTCATGAATACGGTAGACAAACGCAGGCTTTCCCCTGAGGTTAAGGGCGGGTGTGATATCTCTGCGTGCTGGCTCGGCGATGCGCTCCGCTACGGTACGATTCGCTAGAAGCATAAACTCTTCGATGAGCTGGTGAGCGGGCTTGCTTTCCTTGATCTGGACGGCGATGGGCTTACCTTCTTCGTCCAGCTCAAAGCGCACTTCGGGGCGATCAAAAGCAATGCTTCCTCGCTCGAAGCGACGAGCACGAAGGCATTGTGCTAGGCGATGTAAGCTAAGGATAGCTTCGGCATGATCACCCTTCCCTGTATCGATGATCTCTTGAGCCTCCTCATAGGTGAAACGACGCTGGCTGCGGATCACCGTGCGGGCGATACGTGCCGAGCGAAGATGAGCTTCTTCGTCGAGCTGGAAGATACAGCTATACGCATACTTATCTTCATCGGGACGGAGCGAACAAAGGAAGTTACTCAGTCGCTCAGGAAGCATCGGGATGGTTCGGTCTACGAGGTAGACGCTAGTAGCTCGCTTGTAAGCCTCATCATCGATGATGCTCCCCGGCTGAACATAGTGACTCACGTCAGCGATATGTACACCTACTTCATAGAGTCCATCAGGAAGCTGACGGAAGGACAAGGCATCATCGAAGTCCTTAGCATCCTTCGGGTCGATCGTACAAGTAAGTACGCCACGGAAGTCTTCACGATGCTGAAGCTCCTCATCTGTGATGGCTTCAGAAAGTGCTTCGGCTACACGCTCTACTTCTTCGGGATAGCTGTAGGGCAACCCGAATTCTGCTAGGATCGCATGCATCTCCGTGGTGTTGTCCCCAGCTTTACCGAGGATGTCAATGACTTCACCTCGGGGATTCTTACTCTTAGGATCCCAGCCCGTGATACGGATGAGGACCTTATCTCGGCTCGTTGCTCCCATCGTCTTATCCTCGGGGATGAAGACATCCTGACGGAGTTCCTTGTTCAAGGTAACGAAGAATGCGTAGCCACGAGCAAGCTGAAGGCTCCCGACATAGGTAGCGGGGCGACGCTCGAGAATATCAGTGATCTGAAGACGTTTGTATTCGCCACGACGATTCTTGACGAAGGAGACGGCGACACGGTCACCATGCAGAGCGGTCGATAGAGCTCGCTCGGTAAGCGGCATCGTCTCTAGCTCTGGATCATCGGGGATAAATGAGGGGCGACCACCTCGGTAATCGAAGCGACCCTCAAGGCGAGCGGTACGTGCTCCACCTCGGACAAAGCGACCAGGTTCTACTTGTTCGATCTCTCCCGTCTCGGCCATCTCGACCAAAGCTTGATAGATCGCTCGCTTCTGTCCCATGTTTGTCTTGCCAAAGGCATAACAAACCTGCTTGTAGTTTAAGACTCGCCCTTCATTCTCCTCGAACACAAGGCGAGCAACACGAAGGATGTCCCTTCGATTGATTTGTCGACCTTCGCCCGAAGGGGTCTTTCCCTTCTTTGGCTTCTTAGGCGAAGTGACGGTCTTATTTTTCTTACTCATCATTCTATAATAATAAAGGTAGTACCCAGACAGGGTACAAATGAGCTTCGCCCCTAGCATAGAGTCGCTCCATGAAGGAGGACGCTATGCCAGAGGGAGAACTCAGGATAAGGATGTGTAGATGTCTGATGAGTAGAGAAGTTCGTCGTCTCCGTCGGGACTAAGCCTCTACGGGGATGACCAACTTATAGCCCTTGCCATGGACATTCTTGATCTCGACGCGCTCATCTGCGTCAAGCATGCGGCGGAGCTTAGTCACATAGACATCCATACTGCGCTGACTGAACGAGCTATCATGCCCGCCAGCAGGCTCAGTGATTCCCCAGATGACGTTGAGCGCATGTCCACGCTCGAGCGTCTGATTGGCGAAAAGACAGAGGAGCGAAAGTAGCTCACACTCCTTAGTCGTAAGACGACGGGACTGCTCACCGAGCGAAAGCGTCTGCGTCGTCGTGTTGAAGACATAGCGACCGATCTGATAGACGCGCTGAGGTTCTTTGTCACCCTCGTGCTTGACAGTGCGTCTTAGGATCGCTTCGATACGAAGGAGCAGCTCCTCCATACTGAATGGCTTCGTGATGTAATCGTCAGCACCGGAGCGGAAGCCCTCTAGTACATTCTCTCTCATACCTAGAGCGGTGAGGAAGATGATGGGTACATCTGACGAAAGGCTACGGATGTCCTTAGCGAGAGTCAACCCATCACGCTTAGGCATCATGATATCCAGGAGGCAGAGGTCGTACTTCGCACTCTTGAAGGCTTCCCACCCTTGGTCTCCATCGGTACAGAGGGTGACGGCGAACTTCTTGCTCTGAAGGAGCTCCTGAAGGATTGTCCCAAGGTTCTCTTCATCCTCGCAGAGGAGGATCTTTACTGGTTCGTCCATAGTAGCAGTATTAACGTTCGTTAGTGAATATTACGCTGGAAATATATTGATTAAGTTAACCTAATATCTATCCTTAGTTCTTACACATTGTTTATAAGGGCTACTCCATCTCCGAAGCTGGGAGGTGGATGATCATCTTGGTGCCGACACCGAGGGTACTCTCAGCGGTGATCGTACCACCGCATTGGCGGATGACGGAGGTGACGTAAGCTAGGCCGAGACCGAAGCCTCTCACCTCGTATTTATTCCCCGAAGAGACTCGGTAGAAGCGGTCGAAGACCCGCTTTAGTTCTTTTTTCTCCATCCCGATCCCATTATCTTCGATGGTGATGCAGATCATGCCGTCTTCGTCCTTGGTACGAATAGCCAGCTGAAGAGGTTCTCCAGGCTTGCTGTACTTGACGGCATTGTCTAGGAGGTTGAAGAAGACATTGGAGAGGTGGATGGAATTCCCCCGCACCCAAGTATTGATCGCATCGAGATCAAGGATGAGGTCGCCTCCGCGCTGCTGGGCGTGGAAGGTATAAATCTCCGCTACGGGGAGCAGAAGTTCGTTGACATCAAGGAAATCTACTGGGAACTTCCCCGACTCACCATCTAGCAGAGAGAATTGAAGGACCTTGTCGATGAGGAACTTCATCCGCTGCGTCTCCAGTCCGATGATCGAGAGTGCCTCCCGTACCTTAGGATTCATGCCGCCACTGCCCGAAAGGTTCTGCCCGAGCGAACGGGTAGAGAGCAGGATGGTACTGACGGGAGTCTTCAGCTCGTGGGTCATATTGTTGATGAAGCTCGTTCGCTGCGAGGAGAAGCTCATATGTTTGAGCAAGACTCCAAGGGCTGAGAAGCCCAGAATAAGCACGATGACCGTGGAGACTAAGCTCGGGAAGGCGAGGCGCATGACCTCGGCTTTCGTCGGAGCGATGTCCATGGAGATCTTCATGAAGGGGCGACCTTCGTTCGTGCCATCGGTGGGGACGAAGAGGTGCTGGGTGATCGTATTCTGCTCCTCCCAGCTTCTTCCCATGTCCATCACAGGAGGTCGGTACTCGTAGAGCAAGTTGCCCTCGGAGTCATAGAGGGCCATTTGGTAGGGGCCACAAAGCTCCTTGCTATCGAGGTGCTCACGGATGAGGCTCTTGAGCAAGCGGATGTTCACCATCTGTGGGATACTATCCCGAGCGTAGCTGTCGTAGACGAACTTCAGGATATGTCTATCCAGCGAGTGAAGATCGGAGAAATAGGCGTGCACCAACCAGTCCGATGGGCGGTAATCGAAGCGACAAGCGTCGCCTTGTTGAGGCACTTTGAGGTAGAAGCGATTGCTATCGATGGCCTTTTCTACGGCCAGCGTGTCGAGCTTTGTTCGTGTCCAGATGTCGAAGTCAGCGACAGAAGAGGGGAGGAATTCGCTATCGGCAAAGCGATCATTTTCACGAAGGAGTCCGCGATTGAGGTAGCGGATAAGTTCGCGCACTTGAAGTTCTTGGGCTACGCTACTCATAGCGTCCTTCATCTGGATGCGCATGGTCTCCTTTCTCAGCGAAAGCACTCGACCATAGTACTCATACTGCACCCAAGAAAGGAGTCCATAGGCCGAGATCAAGGCCGTGATGATGATCCAGATGACTCGTTTTCTCATGATCGAAGCTTGTGGAAGGCCGACCTCTAAGCACTGCCTTTCCTTGTTATTATGTGCAAAGATAAGCATTTCTCTTTGCGTTTTAACATTTGCCACCACGCTACGTGCGCACAAAGTCCGAATACTTCGGTTGGGAAGAACCAGCACTTAGCGGGGCAAATTCTTCGACTTCCGAGGAGAAGAACAATTCCCTTCGATCGCATCTCATAATACCTCCCTTCAGAAGTAATATAACATTCGCCGAAAAATAATATAACATTCCGTCAAAAGTAATATAACATTCGGGCGAATGTTATATAACATTTCATCGGAAGTAATATTACTTTCCAAGAGAACTGCAATGACTTCCCAGCGGAAGC
>NZ_CALHVI010000061.1 GCF_938039215.1 uncultured Porphyromonas sp.
CGGGCCCCCGTCAATTCCTTTGAGTTTCACCGTTGCCGGCGTACTCCCCAGGTGGATTACTTAACGCTTTCGCTGTAGAGCTTACACTATATCGCAAACTCCTAGTAATCATCGTTTACTGCGTGGACTACCAGGGTATCTAATCCTGTTTGATACCCACGCTTTCGTGCTTCAGCGTCAGTTGTACCTTAGTAAGCTGCCTTCGCAATCGGAGTTCTGCGTGATATCTATGCATTCCACCGCTACACCACGCATTCCGCCTACCTCATCTACACTCAAGCCCGCCAGTATCAATGGCAATTTAGGAGTTAAGCTCCTAGATTTCACCGCTGACTTAACAGGCCGCCTACGCACCCTTTAAACCCAATAAATCCGGATAACGCTCGCATCCTCCGTATTACCGCGGCTGCTGGCACGGAGTTAGCCGATGCTTATTCGTAGGGTACATTCACTGAGGCACACGTGCCTCTCTTTATTCCCCTACAAAAGAAGTTTACAATCCATAAGACAGTCATCCTTCACGCGACTTGGCTGGTTCAGGCTCTCGCCCATTGACCAATATTCCTCACTGCTGCCTCCCGTAGGAGTCTGGTCCGTGTCTCAGTACCAGTGTGGGGGTTCAACCTCTCAGTTCCCCTACCCATCGTTGCCTTGGTGAGCCGTTACCTCACCAACTAGCTAATGGGACGCATGCCTATCTCACAGCGAATTTCTTTTCCTCTACCTTGGATGCCCAAGATGGAGTGTACGCGGTATTAGTCCGTCTTTCGACGGGTTATCCCCCTCTGTGAGGCAAGTTGCATACGCGTTACGCACCCGTGCGCCGGTCGCCATCAGTCTTAGCAAGCTAAGACCATGCTGCCCCTCGACTTGCATGTGTTAAGCCTATCGCTAGCGTTCATCCTGAGCCAGGATCAAACTCTTCCTTGTCAATATTTTATTGTACTTGATTCTGTTTGTCTTGCTCCGAAGATGGTTCTTGCTTCTGATCTATTAGTGTATCTCTACCTAAGTAAAGGTTCGTAATTGACGGTTAGGTCTTTCGTTCCCTAAACGTTTGTTACTACACTTCTGTTTGTCAATATCAATTATCTCAAAGATCGCTGTTGCCGTTGTGACTCCGTCGCCGGTTGGTCACCCGTTTCTTTTGCGACTGCAAAGGTAATGCTTTTTCTTAAACCACCAAAACTACCGAGGTAATTTTTTCGTTCATCAGCTTGTCAGTCTCTTGCGCACCTCGCTTGGTTTGCGACTGCAAAGATAGAGCAAAAATATCCGTCCCTCCAAATCTTCGCGAAAATTTCTTGAATAAGACCCTCTCTCGCGCACGTACATTATATATGTATATATAGCTATCCACAGCTCGAAAAAGTCCCGACGATCTCCAGACTTCTCTCATATCAAAAAGGAGCTCCGCTCCAACCCGCTCCACAAGCGACTCCGAAGTAGCCCCAAAACGACCTACGGTAGGTCGCCGAAAAAACCTACGGTAGGTCGGTCGACCGATCTACCGTGGGTCGGTGAGACGACCTACAGTAGGTTTTATTTGACAGCACTCTTGGGTTGGGATCTATGCGAACAAGAACGAGACATCGCCACACTGGGAAACCCTTCTAGAAAACTCACCCCAAAAGAGCCACCTCCTTCCTATAAAAAGATAAAACAAGATTGACACTTTTTAGAGAAGTTATACCCCTATTTTGGAAAGCACACTTCTCGAAGAGAGCACTCTTCTTCCAAGGGCAAATAATGCGTCACACACCGCTCCAGAGCAAGGGTTTCCGCATATTTGTTTGAGCAAAAAAGTTTACTACCTTTGCTGTAACGAGTCTGCTGCGCGACCTTTTACGGAGCATGAGCGTCTTAAGCACCAACAGACACTCACCATGCCCCTAGGGTAGAGCAAACGCCAGCGAGCCAGTGGCAAGAGGCCACATTGACACACTTAAGCACCTCCTTTGCTGAAGCCTACCACTCAGTACATCAACTCTTAAAGGCAAACATCACACTCCCTCTGAGAGGCCTAGGTCGAAGGACAGACTCAATTAGGAGAACCCTCCTAATCCGCACATCCGTTTCACTCAAACACCGACAAGTCTAATGAAAAAGAGTTTACTCTTCTTCCTACTCCTATTCCTATCAATAGGAGTGGCATGGGCTCAGAAGAAGCAGACTACCGTCACTGGTATCGTCATCGCCTCCGATGACAAGGAACCCGTGATCGCAGCTTCTGTCTCCTGCGTCGAGTTCCCCAAGGTGGGAGCCTTGACTGACCCCAACGGGCGATTCTCCTTCAACGTCCCCGAAGGTGCCAAGACGCTCAAGATCTCAAGCATCGGCTTCATCACACAGACCGTAGCCATCACGGGCAAGGAGCTTCGTATCGTCCTGCGGCCTGAAGAACAGACCCTCTCTCAAGTCGTCGTAGTAGCTTATGGTACGCAGACCAAGAACTCCTTCACAGGGTCCGCTGCCCGTATCGACGTAGCTAGCCTGACGAAGAAGACGGGGGCCAACATCACCACTGCACTCGAAGGGGCTTCTCCTGGGGTACAGGTCTTCACCTCCAGCGGTCAGCCTGGTGCTTCTGCTACAGTCCAGATCCGTGGTATCGGGTCTGTGAACTCCAACACTGCTCCTCTCTACGTCATCGACGGGGTCCCCTACAACTCGAGCCTCGCAGGCTTCAACATGGCCGATGTCGAAACTCTAACCGTCCTGAAGGACGCTTCTGCAACGGCTCTCTATGGTGCACGTGCTGCTAACGGGGTCGTCCTCATCACGACCAAGCAAGGGAAGGCTGGACGCATCTCCTTCGAAGCCGAAGTCAAGAGCGGGTTCAACGCTCGTTACCTGCCTCAGTACGATGTCATCGACTCGCCTGAAGAATATCTAGAGACAGCCTACCATGCTATGAAGAATAGCTATGAACGCTTCGGTCTCAAGGAAAAGCTCCATTCACTCTACACGAAGCCCAAGGCTAAGTTCAAATCAGGCAAGAGTATCGCTGATGCTCCCAACAGCATCTCCGAGCTTCTCTTCTTCCAAGGGATCCTAGCCAACGAATCCGATGCTACGGGTATGTGGGATCGCTACAACATTTGGGACGCTGAACCAGGCAACCTCATCGACCCTGCGACGGGGAAATTCAATCCCAACGTCAAGCGCCGCTATGATCCAGAATCTTGGCGCGACCATATCTTCCGCACAGGTCGTATCTCCGAAGCAAATGTCCGCCTATCTGGGGGATCAGATAAGGTGAACTTCTCGAGCTCTTTGGGCTATCAAGACAACGTCGGGTACTACATCGGATCAGAATTCAATCGTCTGAACCTTCGTAATAATGTGACGGCCCACCTAACGAACAACTTCAAGGCTAGCCTCGGTCTCTCCTACTCTCGCTCGCTCATGAAGAACCCTGGGCAGACCTCTAGCGCCAACAACGGGTTCCAGTTCGTCAACAAGGTACCACCTCTCTTCCCCGTCTTCGAGCACGACAAGGATGGGAAGATCCTCACCGACCCGAAGATCCCAGGTGGCCAGAGCTATGACTATGGTCAGGACGAGGATAAGGGTATCAGCCGTCCCTTCTCTGGGGGGATCAACCCTGCTGGGGCAGTCCGTCTCGACCGCAATGAGTCACTCACCCACCTCACCACGGGGAACCTCAACCTCGAGTACCGCTTCCTCAATGACTTCAAGCTTGCTGTGAACTATGGCTTCCAGGCTACGGCTCGTAAGTCTGAATCTCTCACCAACCCTTACTACGGGGATGCTAAGAATATCGGTCGTATCCGTAACACGAATACGAACAGCTTCGCTTGGACGCTCAACCAGATCCTCTCTTGGGGACGCACCTTTGGTGATCATACCGTCGATGCCTTCATAGCGCACGAAGCCTCTGAAGACGAAGATGACATCCACTTCTCTGGTAAGGATAAGGTCATCCGTGGCGGCCAGACCACCCTCAACGATGCTATCATCCGTGGTGACATCGAGGGCTACCGCATCCGCTATGCTATCGAAAGCTACTTCGGTCAGCTCCGCTATGACTTCAAGAACAAATACTACTTGAGTGCTTCGATCCGTCGTGACGGCTCCTCTCGCTTTGCTCCCGAGCATCGCTGGGGTACCTTCGGTTCGGTAGGGGCAGCTTGGATCCTGAGCAAGGAAAACTTCCTCTCAGATGTGAAGTGGATCGACAACCTCAAGCTCAAGGCAAGCTATGGTATCCTCGGTAACCAGTCTCTTGACCTAGCTTACACGGCTTCCAGCCCTGACTACTACCTCTACCACGACTTCTACTCCACAGACAACCTCGGTGGTAAGCCCTCATTCTCCTTCTACTCTAAGGGGAATAGAGATCTGACGTGGGAACGCTCAGGCACCTTCAACATCGGCTTCGAGTCTCGCCTCTTCCATCAGCTTGACCTCAACGTCGACTACTTCATCAAGACCACGGACAACATGCTCTTCAAGAAGCAGGTCGCTCCCTCTCTTGGCTATGCTTACTATCCCGTGAGCGAAGGTGAGCTCCGTAACAGCGGGGTCGAAGTAGAACTCAACTGGGAAGCTTACAAGAGCAAGAACTTCTCTGTCAATGTCCGTGCTAATGGTGGGTACTACCGCAACAAGATCACCCGTATGGCTAACGATGCCCTTGGCAATGCTAAGCACTACGAGATCCACGGTAGCTTCGCCTACAAGAAGGGCCACTCTGTACAGGACTACTACATGCGTACCTGGAAGGGCGTAAGCGACAAGGGTCTCCCCCTCTGGAAGGCTTATACCTACAAGGATCCTGCTAGCGGCAAGGATGTCTATGTCGATGACTACGAAAAGTACATCAGCTCGGGTGGGGATCCCTCTAAGCTGACCGAGACGACCACTTCTACCTACGGTGACGCAGTGAGAGAGTTTGTCGGCAAGAGTGCTATTCCTGACTTCGTCGGGGGCTTCGGCTTCGATGTCCAGTTCCATCGCTTCACGCTGTCGACCAACTTCAGCTACGGCCTTGGAGGTTGGGGGTATGACGGAGTCTATGCTAGCCTCATGAATAGTGGTGCTGCACTCGGCTCTACGAACTACCACAAGGACATCCGTAACTACTGGACTCCAGAGAGACCTACTAACCTACCGATCCTGACCAACGAAGCTGATGAGCTCAAGTATGCGAATGCTACTTCGACTCGCTTCCTGACCAGTCGTTCCTTCCTCTCGCTGACCAATGCTCGCATCAGCTATGATGTCCCCAAGACGCTCTTGCAGCGCCTCGGTCTGAACTCAGCTTCGGTGTACGTCAGCGGGGATAATCTCTTCCTCATCTCTGCACGTAAGGGTTATGCCTCTATGTCGAGCCAGAGCGGGGGATCATCAACGAGCCGCTACCTCCCCGTATCTACCTTCGTAGCGGGTGTCCGTCTCGGCTTCTAATGTCCCACTCTTATACATTCTATCACATCATGCGTACAAGTATAAGAAACAGCATATGCCTAGCCTGCGGGCTTCTGGCACTCTCCGCCTGTAAGAAAGACTTCCTCAATCAGGAGCCCTCTGAGCTCCACACTGCTGGTCAGATAGCAGAAGCAGGGAAGTGGAACGATGATATCGCCCTAGGCTTCGTCAACGGGACACTACAGACGTTCTTCAAATCCATGCAGTCTACACCTAATAGTCACGACGACTTTGCTCAGAAGGCTTTTGATATCACGTCTGACCTGATGTCAGGGGATATGGAGCTTCAAGGGGGGCAATCCTACGGATGGTTCTCCAGCGTAGCCAACCTACTTGGCTACCAGAAGTTCGAGATTCCCAACTATTCAGTCTGGCGTATCAGCTACCGCACGATCTCTCTTGCCAATGGTTTCTTCCGCTCCGTAGGTGGTGACGAATCAATCTCTCCAGAACAGAATAGACCTGAAACCCTCTACAACTGGGGGCAGGTCAAGACCCTTCGTGCACTGGCTTACCTCAATCTAGCTCACTTCTACGGCAAGCCCTACAGCGATGCTACGAAGAGCTCGCTCGTCGTACCTATCTACCGCGCTTCGGATGATGGTAGTAAGCCCAACAAGCTTGGGACGCTCGACGAGCTCTATCAGCTCATCGTCAAGGACCTGACGCAGGCCGTTGACTCCATAGATAAGTCAGGAGTCAAGCGTGTGAACAAGCAGTATCTCGATGCCACTGTGGCTCGTGGTGCTCTAGCTCGTGCCTATATGGACTTGGGCGAGTGGGAGAAGGCCTATGAAGTAGCCAATACCGTCGTCACAAAGCAAGCTAAGAACTATCCGCTGATCGCTGCAAAGGATCTGCTGACCAATGGCTTCAATGACTACAAGACCCCCGAGTTCATCTGGGCGATTGACATCAATGAGGATAACACTGGTAAGCTCGCTAGCTTCTGGGGTCACATGGACGTATTCACTTATAGCTACGCTTCCGTCGGAGCCTTCAAGGGGATCAATGCGAACCTACAGGCTCAGATCCCTGACACTGACCTCCGCAAGGGCTGGT
Source organism: uncultured Porphyromonas sp. (assembly GCF_938039215.1). Classification (GTDB taxonomy): domain Bacteria; phylum Bacteroidota; class Bacteroidia; order Bacteroidales; family Porphyromonadaceae; genus Porphyromonas. The sequence goes on from NZ_CALHVI010000061.1 coordinate 6,517, forward strand.
TCAATGCTAGCCGAGGTCTACCTCTGAGCAAGTTCTTCTCTACAGCTAAGCCCACAGTACAGGGTGACCGCACGTGGCTCAGCGACATCGTCTTCATGCGTATGGCTGAGATGTACCTCATCGCTTCTGAAGCGGCTGCCCGCAAGGGTGACGATGCCAGCGCTAGAACTCATCTGCTAGCCCTGCTCAAGGAGCGTACTGCTGAGGATCAATATGCTGCAGTACAGGCCAAGATCAACGGTCTCAGTGGTGAAGAGCTTCTCAAGGAAATCCTCTATAACTGGCGTGTAGAGATGTGGGGTGAAGGCTTCTCGCTCACGGTGATGAAGCGCTTCAAGATCGACATCCAACGCTCGGGTCGTAACGTCTACCATACGAACGAAACGATCAAGTGGGATGATCCTCGTCTAACCTACCAGCTGCCTCAGAATGAGTCAACGAACAATCCAATGATCAAGTAGCCCACTACGACTACTGATCCTACGACACGAGCTCGCCTCCTCAGCCTTAGTGCTGGGGAGGCGAGCTCTTTCTTTTCCCCTCGTCCTGCTGTGCGAAGGCGAGGTTCTAGCAGCTGCTTCCTTGGGTCTACCTAAAGAGAAAGTACTCTGAGCTTAGAGCACATGCTCGAAGGACTCCAGAATAATCCGTCCCTTCGCCCTAGGCCTTACTAAAGAGAAGCAGTGGAAGATAGCCCCCGACAGAGAGGGGCTCGCTAGAGGCATGCGACAGAAACTTTATTCCCAGCGAACTGACCGCATAAATAGAGGCCTCACAGCCGCCCCAAAAGCGACCTACGGTAGGTCGTCAATAAAACCTATGGTAGGTCGCCTCACCGACCCACAGTAGGTCGTCAAGGCGACCTACCGTGGGTCGTTTTTGCCCCTTGTAGTATAGCCCCTCCAGAAGGGGGCAAAAGACGGGCTCACCGCTTAGCAGAGAATGGACTCTTTGCATGAGAAGAAAGTATAGCGATACTAACCGATGCTCATCAGACCAATCCCCGTGAGCTAGATCAAGTGGACAGAGGGTGAAGAAGCCCCTCATCCCAGAGGTCAGATTCGTCTCGCAGCGCCTCTATGCTCAAGCATCCACCGAGGGAAAATCTCGGAGTATGGAGCAGGTACCGAATATATTTGTATATTTGTAGTCAGGAAAATAACTAGTGCCTCTGGGCACAAGATCAACATCAACCACTAAATACAAGTGTAACAGTATGGAAATCAAGAAGTCACCTAAAGCCGACCTCGAGAAGGGCAAAGGACTCTCTCTCCTACTGGGGCTCATCGTCGCTCTCTCCTTGACCTTCGTGAGCTTGGAGTGGCGTAGTTCGGTGGCACAGGCTGGGAATAACAACAACTCTGGCAATAAGGCTGACCTCGAAGAAGCTCTCCTTGTCAAGGAAGAGCAACCAGAAGAAAAGCCTGAAGAACCTAAGCCACAGGAAGCTCCTCAGCAGACCGAGATCCAGCTTCCTGATGAATTCAAGGTCGTAAGCAACGATATCAAGGTCGAGAAGCCTTCGTTCGTCTCTGCCGATGAAGACAAGGCTCTGCCTCCCCCCCTCCCCTTCGGGCCTAAGGACATCCCTGGTACTCCTACTGAAGAAATCTCCGAAGAAATCTTCGAAGTTGTAGAAGAACAGGCAGAGTTCCCTGGTGGTATCAATGCGCTCCGCAAGTACCTCATGGACAACCTCCGCTACCCTGAGAGCGCTCAGGATGCTGGTATCCAGGGTAAGGTAATGGTACGCTTCGTCGTAGAGCGTGACGGTTCGGCTACCGCTGTCGAAATCTACAAGGGTGTAGACCCCGCACTCGACAAGGAAGCTATCCGCGTAGTCAAGTCCGTACCTAAGTGGAAGCCCGGTAAGCAGCAGGGTAAGCCCGTACGTACTCGCTTCGTAGTACCTATCGTCTTCTCACTCCAGTAAGAAGCACCCCATAGGGAAAGCTAGAGCATAGCTAAGCCTAGCGACCTCCACACCTCACACGAGAGGGCAGGTATCACCGATCTTAGGTGTGTACCTGCCCTCTCTCTTTGTAGCCATGAGGCAAGGCTCGGGGGCTCCTAGATTTAGCTTTTTCGGGGGCTAAGTCGTATCTTTGCCTAAGTGTATTGCGGGCTAGCGAACTAGCACTCACAGCCCGCCCTTCAACATTAAGATAATGTCATCCACGATAATTCATCCTGACGAACAACTAGCACTCATGCGCCAAGCGATCGAGGAGCAGCTCAAGGCACGCGCCCTCGATCAGCGCAAGCCACAGGGACTCTTCGCCCCGATCGACTATACGCTCCGCCTCGGAGGTAAGCGCCTGCGCCCGCTCCTATGCTGTGTCGCAGCTGCCACCTTCACCTCCGAATGGCAGCGAGCTCTTCCCGCAGCCGCTGCGCTTGAGATCTTCCACAATTTCACTCTCCTCCACGACGACCTGATGGATCGCTCCCCCCTTCGCCGTGGGCAGGAGACGGTATTCCGCCGCTGGGGAGACAATACGGCGATCCTCTCGGGCGATGCCATGAGCATCGAAGCCTATGCCTGCCTCGCTGAGATCGAGGACAAGTCCCTACTCAGCGAGATCCTCCCCATCTTCAGCCAGATGGCTCTAGAGGTCTGCATCGGTCAGCAGTTTGACATGGAGTTCGAGACCCGCAGTGAGGTCCGCCCAGAGGAATATATGGAGATGATCCGCCTCAAGACCTCGGTTCTCCTAGGAGCCTCGCTCCAGATAGGGGCACTCCTCGGTGGTGCTCAGCCCGCTGATGCGCTTCGCCTCTATGAGGCTGGGGTACAGCTAGGGCTCTCCTTCCAGATCCAGGATGACCTCCTCGATGTCTACGGCGATGAGAAGACCTTCGGCAAACCTATCGGGGGAGACATCATCCACGCCAAGAAGACGCTACTCCTTCTCTATACACTAGAGCAACTCAAGGGGGATGCCCTCGCCGAACTTCAGTCCATCCTAGCCCTCACTCCTGAAGAGCGTGAGAGCAAGGTCGATCGTGTGCGTCAGCTCTACAATGAAGCTGGCACACGAACCTATGCCGAGGGAGAGATCCTGCGACTTACGAGCAACGCCTTCTCGCTTCTCTCTGAGATGGAGCTTCGTGAGGAGGGACGCAAGCTCCTCCAAGCCCTCTTCCGCACGCTCTCGGGACGAACGAAGTGATATGACACAGCTCATCGATAGCCACACGCACATCTATGCGGAGGAGTTCGACGAGGACTTCTCGGACATGCTTCAGCGAGCAGAAGAGGCAGGTGTCACGCAGATGGTCCTGCCCTGTGTGGACAGCGAAAGTTGGCCACTCATCCACTCACTAAGCGAAGCTCATCCCCAGCGTCTCTTCCCGACGATCGGGCTCCATCCGACCTATGTCAAGGAAAACTATGAGGCGCAGCTGTCCTACCTAGAGCAGCACCTTGAGGAGGGAGTCGTAGCCATCGGTGAGATCGGACTGGACTACTATTGGGATACGACCTTCAAGGCCGAGCAACTCAAGGCCTTCGAGCGGCAGGTCCGCTGGGCTCATCGTCTGGGGCTCCCTGTGATCCTACATGTACGGGAAGCCTTTAGAGATACCTTTGATCTCCTCCGATCGCTACAGCTACCTAGGCTCCGTGGTGTCTTCCACAGCTTCACGGGGAGTAGAGAGGAGCTACAAGAGGCTCTGTCCTTCGAGCTCTTCTACATCGGGATCAACGGAGTCGTGACCTTCAAGAATAGCTCGCTCAAGGAGTATGTCTCCGACATCCCCCTTGACCGACTCGTCGTGGAGACAGATGCTCCCTATCTAGCTCCCGTCCCCAAGCGAGGCCGACGCAACGAACCGGCCTTCCTCCCCTACACAGCGAGCTTCGTCGCCTCTTGCTACCAGATCTCCGATGAAGAGCTCTGTGCTCGAACCAGCGAGAATGCCCGCCGTCTCTTTGCCCTACCTACCCGCTAATTATCACTACTATGCTATCTATAGATGCTCTTATCAAGCGAACACGCACCTACCGTCGCTTCGATGAATCCGTCGCCATCGACCGCCTGCAGATCGTTCGCTGGCTCGATGTAGTTCGCCAGACCCCTTCGGCTCGCAATGCCCAGCCCCTGAAGTACATCATCATCACTGATCCCGAGCTCTGCCACGAGATCACAGCCAAGCAACACTGGGCTTCCATGCTCCCCGACTGGGATGGTCCTGCCGAAGGTGAACGCCCTCGAGCTTATCTCCTTCAGCTCCTCGACACGGACATCGCTCCTTCAGCTCGCTTCGACGAAGGTATTCAGCTCCAAGCTCTGGGGCTACTCGCCACAGAGGCAGGTTATGGTACTTGCATCTTCGGTGGACATGGGAAGGCCGAACTCTCTCGCCGCCTTGGACTCCCCACGCACCTCTCGATCAATGCCATCATCGCTGTCGGTAAGCCCAGCGAGGAAGTGCTCCTCGAAGAGGCTCGTAGCCCAGAAGATGTACGCTACTGGCGAGACAAGGATGGTCGTCATCATGTACCCAAGCGCACGCTGAGCGAACTCATCATCGAGCCCAACAAGCCCTCTATCTTCTGATCCTCCACTCTGCACCTCATATTACTTCCCCATACATTCATGAAGAAGATCCCATTCCTCTTCTTTATCCTTACGCTCATGACGCTCCTCTCCTCAGCTAGCTGTGGTGGTGCTACGAGCCAAGCACAGAGCACGGACAGCGTCAGCGAGGAGAAGCGCACGGCTGCGCCTTTCAATGCCGACTCCGCCCTACTCTACATCAGAGAGCAGGTAGCCTTCGGTGTCCGCACTCCAGGGAGCGAGGGGCACAAGGCCTGCGCCTCTTGGATCGAATCCAAGCTCCGTAGCTGGGGCTACACGGTGACCCTACAGCGCTTCCCTGGGAAGGATTACTTTGGCAAGGAAGTGCAGGGAACAAATATCATTGCCACACTGAACCCCGACAGTCAAGAGCGACTTCTGCTGATGGCACATTGGGACACCCGTCAGGTAGCTGACCACGATCCCATCGCTAGCCGACAGCAGGAGCCAATTCTGGGAGCTGATGATGGGGCTAGTGGTGTAGCCGTCCTTCTCGAGCTCGCTCGACAGGAAGCACTCAAGCCCTCGGGCAAGGCTCTGGACTTCGTCTTCTTCGATCTCGAAGATGGAGGGGGAAGTGAAGGTGAAGACTCTTGGTGCCTCGGCTCGCAGTACTGGGCTAAGCATCCCCACACCTCGGGCTACACAGCTCGCTGGGGGATCCTGCTCGATATGGTCGGCTCACAAGGGGCTCGCTTCTACTGGGAAGGACTATCTAAGGACTATGCTCGCCCGCTCCTTGCCACGCTCTGGCAGACTGCAGCACAGCTCGGCTGGGGTAGCTACTTCGTCCAAGCAGATGGCTCGCAGATGACTGACGACCACGTCGCCGTAGTACGTGAGCTTGGCATCCCTTCGGTCGACATCATCAACTTCGACCCCACTCGACCCACGGGCTTTGGTGCCCACTGGCATACCACGGCGGATGACATGAACATCATCTCCAGAGAGACGCTTCGTGCTGTCGGAGAGACCGTCGCCACGACAATCCGTGAGGAGCTCTAATCCGTGAGGATTCCTAACATGAGGATCTCTAATGTGAGGATCCCTAATTCGCTATCAACCCTTCATGCCTACAATCAACGAAATACAAGACGAGATCATCGAGGAGTTCTCCGCCCTCGATGATTGGATGGATCGCTATGCACTGATCATCGATCTCGGGAATACCCTTGAGCCTCTTCCAGAGAGCGACAAGACCCCAACCAATATCATCGAAGGTTGCCAGAGCCGCGTCTGGATCACAGCCTCCTTCGATGGGGAGCGTATCCACTTCCGTGGCGAGAGTGACGCACTCATCGTCAAGGGTATCGTCAGCCTCCTACTCCGTGTCCTCGATGGACAGACACCTCAGGACATCCTCGCCTCCGACCTCTACTTCATCGAGCGTATAGGCCTGGCCGAACATCTCTCCCCTACTCGCTCGAATGGGCTGGTGTCGATGCTCCGTCAGATGCGCCTCTTTGCCGCCGCCTTCGCTAGTCAAAGCTAAGTCTTATCAATCCCCTTATGCATATCTCTCATCAGTTACTGAGGTCAGCGGTAGTGACCTCAGCAGCCCTTGTTGTGGCTACTGCGCTCTTCTCCTCTTGCTCCTCTAAGACCGCTGGAGGAGGAAGTGATGATCAGCTTCTCAGCTTCGTCGATCCCTTCATCGGCACGGGTGAGCATGGGCACACCTTCCCTGGTGCGACCCGCCCCAATGCCCTCGTACAATTCAGCCCCGACACCCACCTCATCGGGTGGGATGCGAGCAGTGGCTACCATGACTCCGACAGCGTGATCCATGCCTTCAGCCTCACCCATCTCTCGGGGACGGGTATTGGCGACCTTGGGGATGTCGCTCTGCTTCCCTTCTCGGGTGCAGACAGCCTCAGACCCGTAGCCACCTTCGACAAGGCTACGGAAGTGGCTTCCCCTGGCTACTATGCTGTCCAGCTGCAGAACTTCGGCATCAAGGCTGAGCTCACCAGTACCGACCGTGTGGGGCTACTCCGTGCCAGCTATGCTGATAGCACCGACCGCAAGCTCCTCCTTGACCTAGGGCACATCCTCCAGCCCAACTGGGGGCATAAGGTGATGGGCAATGACCTTCGCCTCGTCAATGATTCTACGATCCAAGGGACGTACTACACGAAGGGTTGGGCCGAGCACCATCAGCTCAGCTACACGATTCGTCTTGCCTCGCCCGTGGATAGCATCGCCCTCTATCGAGATGGTGAACGCCAGCTCATCCAGTCGGGCTATTCTGTGACGAAGGACACGGCAGACCTCAAGCTCCACCTCTACCTCCCCGCAGGCAGCGAGCCCTATCAGGTGAAGATCGGTGTCTCTGCCGTCTCTCCCGAAGGAGCTGAGAAGAACCTCACGACCGAACTTCCTCACTGGGACTTCGATGCCGTGCATCAGGAGAGCCGACGCATCTGGTCAGAAGTCCTCTCCCGCATCACCATCGAGACGAAGGACACGACCGTCCTCAAGAACTTCTACACCGCCCTCTACCATGCCCACATCGCCCCCTACAACTATCAGGATGTCGATGGCTCCTTCCGTGGTATGGATAAGCAGATCCACAAGGGCGATGCGAAGGATGGTCACTACACCGTCTTCTCCATCTGGGATACCTACCGAGCCCTTCATCCCTTGCTCACGATCATTGATCCTGACCAAGCACTGCGCTACGGTAAGAGCCTTGTGCAGGACTATCAAGAGGGGACGATCCTACCTCGCTGGCCCCTCGCTGCGAACTACACGGGCTGCATGCCAGGCTACCATTCGGTGAGCATCCTCGCTGACCTCGTAGCCAAGGGGCTTGCTACAAAGGAAGATCTCCGTCTCTGGACAGAAGCCGCCGTACGTAGCTCCGTCTACCGAGAAGATCTAGCGAAGAAGTTCGCTGGTACCCGTGAGCTGGATCTCATCACCCGTCATCCATACTACAAGGAGCTGCTGGGCTTCGTCCCTGCCGACTCCGTCCCCGAGAGCGTCAGCTGGGGGGTAGAGATGGCTTATGATGACTGGTGCATCGCCCGTCTGGCAGAAGCTGCTGGTCTTGACTCCATCCGCCAAGTCTACGACAAGAAGGCACTCTACTACCAGCGCTACTGGGATCATGAGACCAAGCTCATGCGTCCCGTGATGGCCGATGGCAAGTTCCGCACGCCCTTCAATCCACGCTTCTCTGCCCACGAGAAGAGTGATTACACCGAGGGTAATGCTTATCAGTGGAGCTTCTATGCGCCTCATGACATGGAGGGCTTCCTCAAGCTCATGGGCGGTAAGGCTGTACTTGAGCAGAACCTCGACACGCTCTTTACCACTTCCTCCCGCATTGACGGAGCAGAGCAGTCAGGCGATATCACAGGGCTCATCGGGCAGTATGCCCACGGCAATGAGCCCAGCCACCACATCGCTTACCTCTACAACTACACCTCTGCGCCTCACAAAAGACAAGCCATCCTCGACACTGTCCTTCGCCACTTCTACAAGCCCACACCCGACGGTATCATCGGCAACGAAGACTGCGGTCAGATGTCAGCTTGGTATGTCCTGAGCGCCCTTGGCTTCTATCAAGTTTGCCCAGGGAAGGCTGAGTACACCATCGGCCGTCCGCTCGTAGACATGGCAAAGATCCAGCTCCCCAAGGGCATCTTCACTATCGAGGTGCGTAACAATAGTAAGGAGAATAAGTACGTGCAGCAGGCCTCCATCAACGGACGTGACATCACGGAAAGCCTCACCTTCACACACAAGGATATCCATCCCAATAGCAAGCTCACCATCGTCATGGGCCCCAAGCCTCGACGCTAAGGAGCACCAGCTCTCCTAAGCATGTAGCGCCAGCTTCCTCGACAGCAATCCCTTTGCTCTACGTAGAAGCTGGCGCTACGCTTTTATCCCCCTCGTCTATGCGTATACGCCATTTCCTATACGCCCTCATCGGGCTCATCCTCTGCTCACTTCCCTTACAAGGGCAGAGCCGTCAAAACATCAGCCTGAAGTTCATGGGCCTCAGCTTCCACCCTCTGAGTGGGAGACCCAATGCCAAACTGATGCCAAACCGCCTGGACCCCGAGGCTTACTTCGTAGTTGATCTGGGTGCCCTACTCTCCTACGAGTACTTCATCATCCCCGAGATCCTCTCCGTCAAGGGCATTCAAGGGCTTTATGCTGACTGCACCGCCCAGCTTGCTGGTGTGACGAGTATCGGCCTACGTGCTCGTATCTTCCACATCGGGCGGCATCGCCTCTACGGCGGTATCGGGCCGACATGGATCTACCGACGCAACTGGTACCGCCTGCCAGGGTACGTCGACACGAAGTACTTCGAGGGTAGCCCCACGGACAAGTGGCAGCGTAAGTTCCTCTGGTACGGAGGCGAGCTGGAGTATAAGTTCGCTCTCAGCCCCAAGCTCGACATAGCGACGACCTTCGTCCCAGGCTACCCCGACCTCATGGCCTTCGCAGTCGGTCTCAGCTACAATCTTTAGCCCGCGCAAGCACACCTCATCAAAGAGCTCCGCCCCGATCGTCCTCTCTATGTGGACGGTCGGGACGGGGCTCTTTCTATCAGGGAAGGTTTGCCGTAGCTACCGCTTCATGAAGGTCTGGAGGTAGCGCTTGACCTGCTGAAGGGCCTCTCCAGAGAAGCCATGTTCGCCACCAGGGATCACGTGGTACTCGGCATTGTTGTAGATGGTGGCTGCACGATCTGAGACGGACTGCTCTACGATGCGATCCCTATCCCCATGAAGGATCAGCACGGGGCCTCGGAAGCGACCGATGACGGCATAGGGATCGATGTTCCACACATCTTTGTAGTACTTCTCCCCGAGACGCATTCCCCAGAGGGTGTTTACCAGAGGGATTTTCGAATACTCTCCCCACTGCTTACGCACCATCTCAGGGATACTGAAGGCAGGATAAATCAAGATAAGCGAGGCGATATCATCAGGACGCGATGCCGCAGTGAGGGCGGAGACGAGCCCGCCTTGGCTCAAGCCCAAGAGGGTGATATATCGGGGATCAATGTCGGAGCGACGCTTGAGCTGATCGATGACCACATTGAGGTCTGCCTGCTCCGTGAGGACAGACATATTTGTCGTCTCACCAGCACTAAGGCTCTCACGTCCACCACCATTGAAGTCGAAGGTATAGCAGAGGAGCCCATACGCGTCAGGAGCTCGGCATAGCCCTCACCATCACGGTGCGTCACGCCGAAGCCATGGCTGAGGATGACCAGCGGTAGGCGCCCCGTGATGGCTGATGGGAAGTTCCGCACGCCCTTCAATCCTCGCTTCTCTGCTCATGAGAAGAGTGACTACACGGAGGGCAACGCTTACCAGTGGAGCTTCTATGCTCCGCATGACATGGAGGGCTTCCTCAAGCTCATGGGTGGTAAGGCTGTACTTGAGCAGAACCTTGACACGCTCTTCACCACGTCCTCCCGCATTGACGGGGCAGAGCAGTCAGGCGATATCACAGGGCTCATCGGGCAGTATGCCCACGGCAATGAGCCCAGCCACCACATCGCTTACCTCTACAACTACACCTCTGCGCCTCACAAAAGACAAGCCATCCTCGACACTGTCCTTCGCCACTTCTACAAGCCCACACCCGACGGTATCATCGGCAACGAAGACTGCGGTCAGATGTCAGCTTGGTATGTCCTGAGCGCCCTTGGCTTCTATCAGGTCTGCCCAGGGAAGGCTGAGTACACCATCGGTCGTCCGCTCGTAGACAAGGCGACCCTCCGTCTGAAGGATGGCTCCTTCACCATCCTCGTCAAGGGCAATTCTCCAGCTAACAAGTACGTACAATCAGCCAAGATCAATGGCCGAGATATCACCTCCACGCTGACCTTCATGCACGCAGACCTACGTGCTGGTGGTACCCTTGAGATCGTGATGTCCGACAAGCCCCGCAAGTAAGGGCTCACCCGTCCCTCCTCTACAACACGAGCGCTAGCTCCTCCAAGCACGGACTCGATCCGTCGGAGAGCTAGCGCTCGTTCGTTTACCTCCCCCCCCCCACAGCCAAGTTCCCTGCCCCTTCTTCAAGCTTCCTATCAAAATAGTCCCTCCAACCTGTAGCGGCTAAAGGAGGAGCTAGGGAGGTCGTTTCTTCGGGGTCAAGAGCAAGCTGTGGGGAGGGGAAGAAAGTGACCTACTGTGGGTCGCCGAAACGACCCACGGTAGATCGGTCAGGCGACCCACAGTAGGTCGCATCGACGACCCACAGTAGGTTTTATTTGCGACCTACCGTAGGGTTGTTTTGGGGGATGCCCAAGGCCAGTCGCTAAGCCATGGGAAGAGGCGTAGGGAACCGCAAGAAGAAGCTCCCTAAAGGAGAGACGTAGATCGGGCTATTCCTTGTCCGTCTGATCTCCTGCCGAAGTCCTCCCTCAGCGAAGGGAGGAGTATGGGACGACTAGGCTATTGCACATCTGACCTGCCCTCCAAATTGCCTTGTGGAGGGGGGAGAGAATATATTCCTGAAAAAATTAAAGATCTCCATCCTGTTTACACTAATTTATCGTATATTTGTGGCAAAGAACTAATAAGAGTATCAACTTAAATACTAGAACAATAATGGTTAGTTACAAGGAACTCGGCTTGGTCAACACTCGTGAGATGTTTGCCAAGGCTGTCAAGGGTGGCTATGCTATCCCCGCATTCAACTTCAACAACATGGAGCAGCTCCAGGCTATCATCGGTGCTGCCGTAGAAACGAAGTCCCCCGTCATCCTCCAGGTCTCCAGCGGTGCTCGCAAGTATGCGAACCAGACGCTCCTCCGCTACATGGCGCAGGGTGCTGTCGAGTACGCTAAGGAGCTCGGCTGCCCTAACCCACAGATCGCCCTTCACCTCGACCACGGTGATAGCCTCGAGCTCTGCAAGAGCTGTATCGAAATGGGCTTCTCCTCAGTCATGATCGACGGATCTCACCTTCCTTACGACGAGAACGTAGCTCTGACTCGTTCGGTCGTTGAATACGCTCACCAGTTCGACGTAACTGTCGAAGGCGAACTCGGTGTCCTCGCTGGTATCGAAGATGATGTCGTAGCTGAGCACCACACCTACACCGAACCCGAAGAAGTCATCGACTTCGTCAACAAGACGGGTGTAGACTCTCTGGCTATCTCCATCGGTACTTCGCACGGGGCTAACAAGTTCACTCCTGAGCAGTGCCACCGTGATGCGAATGGCATCCTCGTACCTCCCCCCCTCCGCTTCGATATCCTCGCAGAGATCGAAAAGCAGATCCCAGGTTTCCCCATCGTCCTCCACGGTTCTTCTAGCGTACCTCAGGACGAAGTCGCTACCATCAACCAGTACGGTGGTGCCCTCAAGGACGCTGTCGGTATCCCCGAAGAGCAGCTCCGTCAGGCTTCTAAGAGCGCTGTCTGCAAGATCAACATCGACTCCGATGGTCGTCTGGCTATGACCGCAGCTATCCGCAAGGTCTTCGCTACGAACCCTGCAGAGTTCGACCCACGTAAGTACCTCGGTCCAGCTCGTGAGTCTCTGAAGAAGCTCTACATGCACAAGATCGAGAACGTACTCGGCTCCAACAACCGTCTCTAAGACACTACTAGCTCACCCATCGCCCCTGAGCTAGGGACGAGACCGAGCTAAAACAGCAAGAGGCTACCTGCCTTCCCATACCCTCGTGGGGGTGGGAGTCAGGTAGCCTCTCTCTTTTCACTCTACCCTATACCCCCTTATATATGCACCGCCTCTTCACGCTCCGTGAGCATGCCCACGGAGCTTACCCCTTCGACCAAGTCGAGGTGGCGGACTTCCGCCCTGCCTTCGCCGAAGCTATCGCTGAGAAGCGTAGTGAGGTCGAGGCCATCATACAGCAAAGCGAAGCTCCGACCTTTGCCAATACCATCGTTGCTCTGGAGCGAAGTGGAGCAAAGCTCGAATGGCTCTCGGGGATCTTCTACAACCTCCTCCATGCCGAGGCTACAGACCAGCTGATGGAGATCAGTCAGGAGCTCAGCCCCGAGCTCTCCGCTCTATCCTCATTCATCCTCCTCTCCGAAGGGCTCTTCGCTCGTATCCGAAGTGTCTGGGAGGAGCGTGATCAGTTGGGTCTAGACCTCGAGGATATGCGCCTACTACAGCGCACGTACGAGAGCTTCAGCGAGAGCGGAGCACTCCTGCCCGAAGACCAGAAGGATCGCCTTCGAGAAGTGAAGCGCCAGCTCAGCGAGCTTGCCCTCACCTTCGGACAAAACAACCTCAAGGAGCAGGCTCGCTTCCGTCTTTGGGTCGAGGACGAAGCGCAAGTCGCAGGTCTGCCCGAGTCAGCCCTCGGTGTTGCTCGTGAGCTAGCAGCGAAGGAGGGGAAGCCCCACGGCTACCTCTTCACCCTAGCAGCTCCGAGCTTCTTCCCCTTCATGCAGCACTGCCCCGATGCTCGCCTTCGCCAAGAGATGTACCGTGCGAAGATGAGCCTTGGAGCTGTCGAGGGTGAGTTTGACAATCGGGATGTCATCCGTCGCCTTGCCAACCTTCGTCTAGAACTTGCCCAGCTCCTCGGGCACAAGACCTTCGCCTCAAAGGTGCTCACTAAGCGCATGGCAGGGAGCTCTGAAGCTGTCTATCGCCTGCTGGACGAACTCCTAGAGGCCTACCTTCCCGTGGCGAAGGACGAGCTGGCCAAGGTCGAAGCCTTCGCTCGTGAAGCAGGCGAGACCGAGGCGCTACAACCCTGGGACTGGAGCTACTGGGCCGAACGCTACAAGAAGGCCTTCTACAAGCTGGATGAAGAGGAACTCCGTCCTTACTTCGAGCTCTCTCGGGTCTCCACTGCGATCTTCTCCCTCGCCACCCGTCTCTACGGGATCCACTTCATCGAGCGCACCGACCTCCCCGTCTACCACCCCGATGTCCACACCTACGAAGTGCAGGATCGGGATGGTTCGTACCTCGGTCTACTCTACACCGACTTCTTCCCTCGTGAAGGGAAGCAAAGCGGAGCTTGGATGAATAACCTCCAAGAGCAGTACCACACCGCCACGGGCGAAGACCACCGTCCGCACATCGTGCTCGTGATGAACTTCACCCAGCCCGTCGGCGACCGCCCTGCGCTCTTGACCCCAGGGGAGGTACGTACCTTCCTGCACGAGTTCGGTCATGCCCTCCACGGCATGCTGGCCAAGGCTCGATACAGCTCACTCAGCGGGACGAATGTCGTCCGTGACTTCGTCGAGCTTCCTAGCCAACTGATGGAGAATTGGCTCGACCAGCGGGAGTGGCTCCAGAGCTTTGCCCTGCACTACGAGACGGCAGAGGCTCTCCCCGAAGCCCTCATCGAGCGCATGGAGCGTGCCCGCCACTTCCTCGTGGGCTATGCAGCCTGCCGTCAGCTGAGCTTCGGCTACCTCGACATGGCTTGGCATACGATCACGGAGCCCCTTGCAAAAGGGCTCGACACGAAGGCTTTTGAAGAAGAAGCATGGGCTAAGGCCGTCCTTCTACCCGCTTCGCCTGCCCCCTGTCAGATGAGTACGGCCTTCGGGCACATCTTCTCGGGTGGCTACAGCGCAGGCTATTACGGCTACAAGTGGGCAGAGGTGCTGGATGCCGATGCCTTCGCTGCCTTCCAAGAGGAAGGGATCTTCTCAAGCGAGACAGCTCAGCGCTTCCGTGACTGCGTCCTATCGCAGGGCGACCGTGAGGATGCCGAGGTGCTCTATGAGCGCTTCCGAGGACAAGCCCCCTCCATCAAGGCGCTTCTCCAGAGAGACGGCATCGAGAGCCGCTAGTCCCCCTCTTTGCCCCATCCCCACCGCCACTGATATTCGTGACGGTGGGGATAGCTTTTTCTCAAAGCTACAAGGCTGGAAGGTCAAGGCTCAGCTTCCCTTGAGAAGGGAGCAAAGGAGCCCTTCTAAAGAGGATCTACCAAGAGGCGAAAAAACGACCTACGGTAGGTCGCCGAAAAAACCTACTGTGGGTCGCCTCACCGACCTACCGTAGGTCGTCTTACCGACCCACAGTGGGTCCTAAAAGAGTTCGCATGCAAGGGCGAATTATAATGTACTAGTTCACCCTCTTGAAGAGGTCAAAAGTTCTACTTCCTATCAGAAGCTAGAAAACAATCAATCAGCTGATAGACAGATAATTACAAGATTAGATTATCTTTGCGTCGTTGAACACCTAAAACAAATGTGTGTATGAAGAAATTCTCTACTCTTATGCTGAGCCTCGCCCTCGGTGGCACGCTTGCAGCTCAGACTCCCAAGTTCACGCCTGACCACGGCGCTCTGCTTGACGGCAAGACGATCGTCAAGGCTAACATCACCAGCCCTGCGCTCAACAACTACAGCTTCGCTGCCGAACGCATTCTCACCAAGGGCCTCGGCCTCCAGCTCGGTATCGCTACGATGCCCAAGGGCTCCCTTCCCCTCGTCTCAACCTTCGAGAAGAGCCTAGGTAGCGATACGAACCTCGGCGCTCTGAAGCTCCAATCCTTCTACATCACCCCTGAACTCCGCTGGTACACGGGCGGTGGTTATGGCCACGGCTTCTATCTGATGGCTTACTACCGCTATCAGAGCTACAACCTCTCTGGCTACACATTCGCCCTCGACGTACACGAGAATGGAGCTGGCGCTGGTAAGCCTGTCAAGGTAGGTCTCTCTGGGGACTTCAAGACCAATAGCCTCGGTATCGGTCTCGGTGCACAGTGGCTCTTCGGTCGCAACAAGAACATCGTCCTCGACTGGAACATCCTCGGTGTGCACGCTGGTCGTGGTAAGATCAACTTCTCGGGTGACTTCTCTGCTGCTACCAACCTCTCTGATGCCGAACTCGAAGACCTGCGTAAGGAACTTAGCGATGGTATCACCGACATACCTACCGTCACTGTCGGTGGTAAGGATATCAGCCTCGACAAGACGGGCAAGAAGGTCTCGCTCAACAATGTGGCTACTCCTTGGGCTTGGATCCGTGCCTCTGTCTCTCTCGGTTTCCGCTTCTAAGCTCCCGAGCAGGGCATAGTCCTTCATAAAAAGAATCCCCCACAGCGATACGCTCGTATCGCTGTGGGGGATTTCCTTTTTTAGCCTAGGGGAAGAGCTACTTCTGCATCTGCTCCTTGATTCTCTTGATCCAGAGGGAAAGAACTTTGGCTGAGGTATCGATGAAGAGATCCTTCTCGTCGGTGCGCTTCAGTTCGCCTACGATCTTGATATCGGGCTCGATACCGAACTCGACATCCTTGCCCGCTGCATCATAGGTACGAGAGGCAGAGAAGCGTATGCCCCAACCATTGGGAAGCTCCGACGACATCGGTAGGCCTGCTCCCCCACCCGTCTTCACACCGATGATCCGTACATGAGGCAAGCCTTTCATCCGAAGGACAAAGTCATTAGCCGCACTATACACACCCTGATTGACGAGGACAAAGACGGGCTTTAGCCAGATCGTACCCCGAGTAAGGGGCTCAAGGTAGATAGGCACTTGACGAGAGAAGTCATTGTGTCCAGGCCCCGTCTTGTGGGACATATAGCCCACAAGCCTGCGCTCTCGTATGAAGTGCCGAGCTAGGAGATCCGAAGTCGTGACCTGTCCTCCGCCATTACCTCTAAGGTCAAGGATCAGGCCATCACAAGCACGCAGACGATTGAGCGCTGCAGAGATATTGCCATCCGAAAGCCCTGCATTGAACGAAGCCACACGAATGTACCCCAGCGGGATCTCCCGCTTCCCTTCGTCGGGATAGTCCAGCGCCTTGTAGGCCAGTGCCCCTGCGATCTTGTAGTCTTCGCCCAAGTAGCGATCTATCAGCTCAGCATCGAAGGTACGAGGCCCATCGGTGCGCCACTTCCAGTAGCGACTTAGGTCAAAGGTCGAAGCGAGATTGACGTGTCCATCCTTCAGCTCCGAGAGTAGCTCCGTCATGATGAGAAAGAGGGAATCCGTCGTCATCTGGGGGCGAAGGTCACGGCGGTGCTTATGGTAGAGGTCACGCCAAGTCGTGCCTGCGGGGAGCTTCAGATCGAAGTAGCAGTAGTTGCGATCTAGGATCTGCCAGAGGGCATCATAGTTGGTATAGGGATCCGAAGTAAACTCCTTCTCCGTCGAGCAGCTCACGAAGAAGAGCGAGGCGAGGAGCGTACAGAGAGTGGTGATACAGCGCTTCATGACTTAGAAGGGAACTAGGGATGAGTACTTGGTGGCTGTACGACGACCCTCCAAGGGTAAGAAGCGGGTCGTCACACCGATGAGTAGGCTATGCTGGTGGCGATAGGCCTTGATCTGATTGAGCTCCGTACGGCGATAGTCCCAGCGATACCCGACAGAGAGCGTCAGGTAGTCAAGCAGGGGAACGTCCAGACTCGACAGCAGATAAAGCTCGGGACTAGAGAAGGGATGCGTCAGGGATAGTCGGCGGGTGGGCTTGTTGTAATAGTAGAGTTCAAAGAAACTCTCTCCGAACTCCTGCGCAAAGGCTACCCCTAGCAGGTCGGTATGAGCATAGGTCTTGAAGAGCAGGGGGAAGCGCTCCGTACCCAAGCGGCGGGTATAGAGGGCAGAGAGCCCAAGTGAGAGAGCGACATCCAGAGCTACGGGGTTATTCCCATTGCGTGTACTGAAGGCACCGCCACCGAAGCCTACGATACTTCCTCCCAGATACAGCCGTCCTGCCTTCCCCTCCATCACACGACGTAGATAGCCCCAGTCATAGCGCAAGCCGAGGCTATAGATCATAGCATTGCCCGCAGGATTGGTCGTGAGGGCTAGATCCAGCCCTAGGAGCGTATGTCTTAGCCAGCGGGGATCTGTCGCCCGTGGAGTATAGGCAAAGAGCGAACCCTTCGCCTCGGTCTGCTCAGAGAGACCTCGGTAGCCAAGCCGAGAGGTCTCCGAGAGGTAGCTATACACACGTCCACCATAGTTCAGCGGAGTTAGGTAGGTATTACCTAGACGTATCCCCCCGATACCGAGGTACTGACTATGACTGGTGACATTGCTCATTCGGCTCTGAGGCTCGGGCAGAGAGAGGAAGCTCTTCGCCACCGAGCCTTGACTGAGGCTATCCTCCACTCCACACTGCCCCATCAGAGGCTCCAGCGACAAGAGCTGGAAGAGGAGTACACCGAGGAGGAAGAAGAGCGATCGAGAGAAGGCTGATCTATTCATCTAGGTAAGGGTATGGGCTATTCAGTAGGAGCTTCCTCCGAAGCACTGGAGAAGAGGTCTGCCTCTTCCTCCGTGTCGTCATCTAGGGGCTCCTCGGAGATCTCTTCGAAGATAGGGGACTCCTTGAGCGGAGGGAGCTCTTCTACTTGGTCGATGAGGTAGGGAGCGATGCGCTTACCTCGAGCACGGATGCTCTTGACGAGGGCGAACTCCTCGACATCGATCTCCACGGTACGGAGCTCTCCATCCTTCTCCTTGCGCCCGATCACTAGGCGCGGGTAATAGGTATCGGTCAGGAGCAGTAGCTCGTTCTTGGGATTATCACCAAGGATATTCTCTCGCTTCTGATCCTCTTCGACACTGAAGCGCTTGATGTAATGGTACTTCTGCTCGGCATCGTAGTAGACGGCCGTCCAGATCTTACGAGAGTCGTTCTTCTCGATGCGCAGGAGGTTCTCTTCTATATGGATGGAGTCACTGAAGTCCGTGGTGTAGCACTCTCCCGAAGCAAGCACGACGAGGATGCGGTCACGTGCATGGAAGGAGCCAAGGTACTGCCCCTGCTCGTTGTAGTTCAGGCGCAAGACATCTCGATCGAACCACACATCCCTACCGCCGAGGGTCGAATATCCCTTCGACAACAGACTGACCGAATGCACTTCCGCCTTCGTGACAAGGAAGCCCACAGAGCTACGGCTCTTGATCGACACCTCAGAGAAGTCCTTCTCGAACTGGAAGAGTCTCTGCCGAGCATTGCGGATCTTGAGTTTGATCGAGACCTTCTCTGCCTCGCCATTGCCGTTGGCTGAGAAGTAGAGGACACGAGATCCGTCCTTCCCTCGCGTCAGATCATAGATACGATCACGGATGATAGAGAGGACATTGAAGCGCTTAGCATAGACAGAGCCCGCCTTGCCGTCTCGGTAGACGACGTTGTAGATGGTGCGCTCATCGTTGCGCTGATAGCGGTTGATGTAGATGACCTCCTCATTGCCATAGAAGCGCTTATCCTCGACCTTCCCGACGAAGTACTTCCCTGAGCGGAAGAAGACTATGACCTCATCTAGGCTGGAGCAATTGCAGACGAACTCTGCATCCTTCAGTGCCGTACCGAAGAAACCTTCCTCTCTATTGATATAGAGCTTAGCATCGAGCTCAGCGACCTTCGTCACCTCAATGGTACCGAAGTTCATGATCTTCGTTCGGCGGGGGAAGGCTCCTCCGTAGCGCTGCACTAGGTGCTGATACCAGCGAATGGTATAGTCCGTCAGATGGGCTAAGTCGTGGCGAAGCTGAGCAATGTCCTGCTCGATCTGCAGGAGGGCTGCCTCATGCTTGGGGAGATTGAAGCGCAGGATACGTGCCATACGTAGCTCCAGCAGTCGCTTCAGATCATCCGTAGTCACGGGGCGAAGGAATTGGTCGGCGAAGGGCTCGATGCGCTTAGCGATATGGGCAAGGGCTACAGTCTCGTCCTTAGCCTCTTCAAACTCCCGATCCTTATAGATGCGCTCCTCGATGAAGATGCGCTCGAGCGAAGCGCCGAGGTACTGCTCTTCCTTCTCCGAGAGTAGGATCTTCAGTTCTTCACCGAAGAGGAACTTCGTGCGCTCTACGCTGTAGCGAAGGAGCTCACTGACCGTGGTGAAGAGAGGCTTCTCTTCGTAGATCACGCAGCAGTTGGGGGAGATGCTCACCTCGCAGTCGGTGAAGGCATAGAGGGCATCGATCGCCTTGTCTGAGGAGACACCAGAGGCTAGGGTCAAGCGAATATCCGTCGTGGCCGCTGTCATGTCATCGACCCGACGAATACGGATCTTCCCCTTCTCCACCGCCTTGAGGATGGACTCAATGAGCGTGGTCGTTGTCTTGCCTGCAGGAAGCTCGGAGATACTGAGGGTCTTCGAGTCGATCTTGTCGATCTTCGCTCGGGACTTGAGGCTACCACCACGCTCGCCATCGTTGTAGCGCGATACGTCGATGAGCCCCCCCGTAGGGAAGTCAGGATAGAGGGTGAACTCCTCCCCTCGCAGATAAGCACAGGCTGCATCTGCCAGCTCCACGAAGTTATGGGAGAGGATCTTGGAGGAGAGCCCCACGGCGATCCCTTCGGCTCCTTGAGCAAGGAGCAAGGGGAACTTCACCGGCAGAGCTATCGGCTCATCCGTCGTACCATCGTAGGTCTTCTTCCATGGAGTCACTCGGTCGCTATAGACGGCTTCGAGGGCGAAGGCTGAGAGCTTGGCTTCGATGTATCGACCAGCAGCAGCGGGGTCTCCAGTGAGGATATTCCCCCAGTTCCCCTGGGTATCAATGAGGAAGCCTTTCTGTCCGAGTTGCACCAGAGCATCGTTGATCGAAGCGTCGCCATGTGGATGATACTTCATCGTCTCACCGACGATATTAGCCACCTTGATGAGCTTGCCACTATCCATCCGCTTGAGGTTGTAGAGGATACGGCGCTGCACAGGCTTGAGACCGTCATCGATGTGCGGTACGGCTCGCTCGAGGATGACATAAGAGGCGTAGTCGAGGAACCACGTCTGGTACATCTTCGAGAGGTTGCTTAGCTCGGGGCGATAGGGCAAGCCCTCAGCAGGCTGATAGGCAGGAGGCTCGGGCTCCTCGACTTCGCTCTCTTCGGAGAGGTCAGCAGAGGCTAAGGGGAGGGTCTTCTCTAGGTCGTCGTCTAACTCAGGCTTCATGTAGATCGTCTATACACCAATATTATATGAAGGCAAAGATACGGAAAAGAGGGGGGATCACGGCGAAGAATCCTAGTGTGCAAGCCCATCGGAGCGAGGTCCCTTCCCTCCTCGTCTAGATAAGGGAGGAGTCCCTAAAGAAAATCCATCTGTGATCTCGGCGAATATCAGCAGACTTCACAGAGGATCACAGATGGATAGGAGGGGGTATCGGGCGAGGTACGACCAAGCACCGACTTTCCCTTAGGGGAAGCGGGTATAAGAGATCGTCCAGCTGTACGTCTCGATGGCGGGCTTGCCTCCTACGAGCGTCGTACGTTCCTCTCGGGCACGTGTTGGCCAGCCCTCTGGGGTGAGGCTTTCGGTAGCGTAGGTGACGACGCTGCTCTCTGAGCTTACGAGGGTCTGACCTGCGCCTTGATAGACCTCCAGCTTCTTCTGGATAGGAGCTCCTAAGATCCCGTAGGTGAAGCGACTCTCTTGGCGACGAAGGAGGCCATACTGTCCCTCTAAGCGACCATAGTCGGCACGCGCCTCATAGAGGAGTCGACCTTGAGCGTCGGTTACCCGCTCCGTAGCATGGAGGATCTCGTGTGTCGTGGCGATCTCTTCCTTGATCAAGACTCGGGGACCTTCGTAGCTATAGAGGAGTCGTCGCTGCTGGGGCGAAGCTCCACCTCCAGGGTAGACTGTCTTCGTCCCGCCAGAGATACGATCTTGGTCGTAGCTGTATTCGATCTCATAGTCAAGCTGGTCACTTCCACGGAGGAAGAGCTGCTCATGAAGGAGCAAGTCTCGCTTGTAGCTGTACTTCGTCACCAGAGGAGGCTGCGTGGCCCCATTGTCGTAGATCTTCTGCTCGATGAGGTGCCCCGAGGCATCATACTCACAGAGCTCTTGGTAGACGATCTCACTGCCGAAGCTGCCGTCTTGCTTCATCTGATCATGGACGAGGGAGAGGCGACGGTGGGCACGGTCAAAGGTCTCGATGATCGTCATGACCGGCTGTCCGCCCTTGGACTGAGTGATCTCGATACGTTCGATCTTATTCAGCTGCCCATCCCCAGGTGTCGGAGGCATAGGCAGATCTCGTCCCTTGGAGTTGCACGAGGCTAAGGCTAGGCCCATGCCAACGAGGAGCAGCGCCAAAGGGAGGCTTCTCAATGCTTTCATAATAGGTAGTAGGCTAAAAGAATGGGGCTGTCCACACATCGGACAGCGGCAGAGGGATAAGGTAGAGGCTACCCTCCTCTTCCTTCGGAGCTAACTCGGCGGCAGAAGAGGAGGAAGGAGGGAAGGATCAGACAAGATCCTGCCCAGGACGCAGGCGAAGCATCTCCTTGGGGACGGAGGTGCGGACGACTTCGCTGAGACGCTCGACGAGGGCATGGCGCACGTACTCCCGATGGTGGACGAGCGTGATGCAGCGGGTCGGGCGAGGCAGGGCAAAGGTACGGACGAGCTCTCGTCTGTCGGGACTAAGAGTCTCAACGACTAGCTCAGGGACGAAGGTAACCCCATTGCCCTGCTCCACGAAGTGCATGAAGCTCTCCAGACTACCTCGGCTGTAGCTGAAGCGCTGGTGAGGAGCATCCTTCAGATGGCAGAACTTCACCAACTGATCACGGAAGCAATGACCCTCATCCAAGAGCCAGAGCTGATGCTTCCCCACCTCTGACGAGCGGATATGCTCCTGCTCGAAGAGCTCGGACTGCCGAGGCACATAGCCTAGGAACTCCTCATAGAAGAGCGGATGATCGACCAGCTGATCCGAGGTCGAGGCCGAAGCGATGAGGGCAATATCGATCTGACCCGAGTGGAGCGCAGCGACACATTCGCTCGTCTTCAGCTCGGTGATCGTGACCTTGAGATCGGGCAAGTGCTTCCTCACCAGAGGCAGGACTCGGGGTAGGAGATAGGGAGCGATGGTCGGCAAGACCCCGAGACGCACCTTCCCCGAGAGCGACTCAGTCTCTTCGCGGATGACTTCCTTGACCTGAGCCATCTGAAGGAGGATCACTGCTGCCTGATCGAGGATGCGTCGCCCCACAGCTGTCGGTATGATCGGTTGATGGCTTCGATCGAAGATCTTCACTCCGAGCTCTTCCTCGAGCTTCTGGATCATTGTGCTCAGCGTTGGCTGGGTGACTTCGCAGTAGTCTGCGGCGCGCCCAAAGTGGCGGAACTTATCGAGCGCCTGGATATATTCGAGTTGCTGTAGGTTCATGCTTCTTGGTTTTCTCTTGGGCAAATATACCTCAATCCGTGCGAACAGGAGGAGCAACTCCCACCCTCAGCCTCCAGCCAAGGGAGAGAATCAAGATCACACTCTATCTTCGCTAAATATTTTCCTAATTACAGGGCTGCTTTTTCCTATGAAACACACCCCTCAATCATCAAAAAGAGTAAATACACCCTGGATTTTTCACCATTAATCACCCCGATTCAGCACTTCACAGCCTCAGATATGTGAATATAAATTAAACTTTCTCTACGAGGCTATTTCCCTTGCTTTTACATTAAAATCTTTCCACCTTTGCTATACCAATTCGAAGCAATCTTATCGTATCCTCAAATCGAAAGGCCCTCGCAGGCCGATACCGGACAAATGCACATGGATTGCACAGCCTCAGCTCTTCCTCCTTTCGAGCTGAGGCTGTTTCCTTTTTCCCCGCTGTACATATAATGCGCTTCGAGCTCCAAAGATGCCCTCCTGCGACGAGCGAAGATCCCCCTTCCTGAGCGCTAGGATCGCCCTTACGGAGGGGGCATGACTACCTCCTCATTGCTTACGGAGTACGTCCTACAGCAGTCCACCTACCTTCCCCTAGGAAGAAAGACTGAGCTAAACAGCAAAAAATGAGGAGAAAAAGCCTATCTTTGCACCGGCAAAAGGCCAGAGGACAGCATCAGAAGCACCTCACTTGACTGCCTGAAGCCACTCCAAAACCTCATTTATACCTCTTAATTCATTTTTAATAAAGACCTCCTATGAAGACTATTACAGTCTCATTGCTGGGTGTCCTATGCCTCGTCTCGACGGGAGCGTATGCCCAGCGTACATCTTCTGCAGACACGCTGCACCACATCGACAGTGTCTCGGTGACCGCTCGTCTGCGTCACGAGATCGGGGTTAACCCGCTTGGTGTCCCCGCTAAGAAGCTTCCCCTGACCATCAGCACCCTCTCTGGCACTACCCTCTCAGAGCGTGCCATCACCAAGGTCACCGATGCTATGCGCTTCGTACCTGCCGTGCAGATGAAGTCCAGCTACGGGGCTTTCCGCGAAGTCTCCGTCCGTGGCTTCTACAACACGATCTACATGGTCGATGGGGTACGTGACGAACGCTCCACGATCAACTCGTACCCTCTGGGCGACCTCTACAATGTCGAGAGCATCGAGGTGCTCAAGGGCCCAGCCTCTGTCCTCTACGGCTACGCTGCTACCGGTGGTGTCGTCAATGTCACCCGCCGAGTACCAGAGGAGAAGTTCACCCTCGGGGCACACGTCCGTGGCGGTAGCCTTGGCTACTTCGACCTCGGGGCACAGGTAGGGGGGAAGATCGCCGACGGTCTGAACTTCTACGCTGGAGGCTTCCTCTCTGGGGGTAAGCAGTGGCGCTCGACAAATGACAAGAACCGCTCCCTCTTCGCTTCCCTCAGCTATACGAAGGGCATCCACAGCCTAGTACTTCGCCTAGAAGGTCGCAATGACTTCTATGGCACCGACGCTGGGCTTGCTCCCGTCATGGATGATGACATGTATCGAGTGAGTGATGGTAAGCTCTTCCTCAAGAAGGGCGAGATGCTCCCAGGCCTCAAGCGTCACTGGCGCTACAATGATGCCTCCGATGCTATGTACAACCGTGCCTACAACGGTAGCCTCAAGTACACCCTTTCACTCTCCCCTTCGTGGAAGCTCTCGGACTACGTCTCCTATGCCTATGACGATATCGACTACTTCAGCACAGAGGAGCTCTCCTATCCTACGAGTCCTAACCCTGGCCCTAACTACGGAGCCTACACGGAGGATGAGACAGGGAATAGAACGTACTACGACCTAGATCACGTCCAGTTCACCTTCCCACTCCGCTTCGAGCACATAGCCAAGACGCTCCAGAACACCCTTGATCTCTCGGGCAACTTCTACCTCGGAGCTGTGAAGAACAACCTGCGCTTCGCCTACAGCACGACCCTGCTCAATCGTACCACCTACACGGGCTACAACGGCCCCGATGTACAGGCCGATGGCCGTACCTTCGATGCGGATGGCGAGACCCTCACCTACTCACAGAATACGACCTACAACCCCAGCTTCAACGGTCACGCTAAGACTAAGTTCTCCGAGGCCAATCCACAGCAAGTCTGGGTACACGGCTTCGCCCTCTCCAATGTCTTCGAGCTCTCGGAGCAGATCAAGGCGATGGCAGCGATCCGCTACGACCACTACAGCTACCGCCACACCTCTGGTCTTGCGATCAAGGACGGCAAGCACAGCTACGATGATCTAGCTCGTGATGCTTATGGGAAGAGCTCTGACGAGGCGATCAGCTACCGTCTCGGTCTCGTCTATCAGCCCACAGGAGCACTCTCCTTCTACTCGTCCCTAGGGAGCTTCTATATCCCCGACAAGACGACGAGCTTCAACCCTAGCCGTGAGCGCTTCTACGACAAGAATGGCAATCTGATCACGGAGCGCCGTGGCGGTGCTTACTTCGATCCTCAGTCGGGCTACCAGTTCGAAGTAGGTACGAAGTACACGCTCTCCAATGTCCTACAGCTCAACCTCTCTGCCTACCACATCCGTCGCAACAACGAGATCGCTTACACCTCGATAACGGAGCAGGAGAACGGCAAGCCCAAGCGCTACAGCATCAGAGCGCAGGTAGGTGCTACCGAGGGTAATGGCTTCGAGACCGACCTGACTATCCGTCCCCTCCGTGGCCTTGAGCTCGTAGCTGGATATAGCTACACGGATATCCACGTAGCTGATGCTAAGGAAGGTCCCGTAACTAAGCTACTGAACCTCCGTGAAGGTACGCCTATGAGCTGGGTACCCCGCAAGCAGTTCTTCACCTACGGGCACTATGACTTCCAGCGTGGTGCACTCCGCAACCTCTCGCTGAACTACAGCCTCAGCTACCGTGATGCGATGTACTACAACGTAGGCAAAGCTCTGACCTTCGCTCCCTACACGCAGCTCGACCTCGGAGCTAGCTACCGCCTGCCTGCTGGCTTCAGAGTAGCGGTACAGGTGCGCAACGTCCTCAACGCTGAGGGCTACACCTCTGTACTGAACGGGACTCAGCTCTTCCCCAACGAACCAACGAATGCACTCGTGACCCTGAGCTACTCGCTCTAAGGTCTCAACCCTGCAGATAAAAGAGATCGCCCCGCCAAGCAGCTGCTTGGCGGGGCGATCTTGTATTAGAGGGATTAGAACTGTACCAAGCGAACAACGAGCTTCGTCGTCACACCTTCAAGTACTTGGTCATTTGCTCTCTTCAGTTCGAGCTCGACCGTCACAGTACGAGCATCCTTGTCGTAGTGGGCAGAGTTTACTTCAAAGAGAACATTCTTGAGATACACATCTCGTGTATCAATCCCGCCAGAAACTTTGCCTACGAGGTCGTGATCTCCATGCTCCCAGCTCAACTCACCTGAGTAGCGAATAGAGGCACTAGCGAGCTTGATCCACTGGATCGGGTTAACCTTGAGGACACGAAGCAGGGCAGCGTCATCGGCAGGCTTGCTCTTCGCCAGCTTATTTCGCATCCATTCGTTGAGGGGGATAGTAGTGGAAAAACCAAGGTCATTCTTCAGCGACGAGAGCGGCTTGAAGCCCTTGACGACGAAGTCGATCGTCAGCAAATCCTCCTTATTGTAGCGGGGAAGGTTCACAGTACCACGGAAGGAGAGGGTATTGTTGGAGTGGTCTGTACGGGGATCTGAGAGCACTACGGCATACTTCTCTCGGTCATACTCCTTCAAGAAGGAACCCGAGTACACCCCGAACTGACGCTCCATGCCACCGAGGTAGTACTTCGGGGCGAAGGTCTCATCAATTTGGAACTTCTGCAGGAAGTAATCCCGACGGGAGATGGGGATACGGAGGAACTCCGATCCCGAGATCCCATTGTAGCGCACCTTGAAGGCAAGGGCATCGCTACCATGAGCGCCTTCTTCGTACTTCATATCTACAAGCTCCAGGAGCTTCAGATCTTCGGCAGTAAGCGTATAGGGATCGCCTCCAAGCTCAGAAGAGGAGAAGGTCACGAAGGGAAGTAGGTCAGCTAGCTTGATAGCCTCCTTATCACCGCCCCAAGCAAACTCCTCGATCTTGAGCGTGCTCAGTAGCTCCGCCGTCTTAGCCTCAATAGGCTTGACGACCATGCGCTTAGCCATGTGGTAGTCCGAGGGCTTCTTGGGTTCGGCAGGCTTCTGAGGATCCTCGGGGTTCTGAGGGTCATTAGGTTTCTGAGGCTCTTCGGGCTTCTGGGGATGCTCAGGGTTAGGCTTGACACGAGGAGTATCATCCTTGGACTTACAGCCCGTAGCTACCCCGAGGGTGAGGAGCATAGCGAAGAGGAATATCTTCTTGGTCTTCATCATATAAATGTACAAAGTGAATAAGTGGACTCCTGAGAGCTCGATCCAGGAGGAGAGGAGTGTAAAGCGTTCCCATGGCTCATGTGTACCTTGAGGGAAGCGGAGGAAGCCCGTAAGATCACGGACTGCGAGCTCAAGACTTATAGTAAGCGAAGGAGGCAGAGAGCGCTCTTGCCTTTCGCTGGGGCGCAAAGTTACGAAGAAATGCCAAAACCATTCCCCCACGGCTCTCTTGGCGGAGTCACTAGCCCCTCCCTTCCACTAGCAAACACCTTGCCAGAAGCTCCACATTCGCCCCTCCTCTGCCTCTATGACATTCCCCCCTCAAGAGCCTCAACGTGATCCCAGAAGAAGCACTACTGTTGCCTCTCCCGAGGCGCTACTATTACCTCCAGAGAGGCGCTACTGTTACCTCGAAAGAGCCGTACGATAACCTCAGTCTAGGCACTACTGCTAGCCCGAGATAGGCTCTATCGGTAGTTCTCAAGAAGCATCACTAACATCCTCTGGCACTCTGCAGGGACAGCTCGAGCCTAACATGCCTCCAAAGGGAACAAGTCCCTCCGTTGGGCATGGATGAAGTACCTTCTATACGAAGGTTCAGACTTCGAGCTTCTAGGAAAGATCCCAGCTAGCTGGAGGGAAGCGACTTTACAGCGAAAAGGGCGAGCACGCACAAGCAAAGCTCTTCGAGAACTAACAAAATTTCCACCTCCGAGAAAGAAGTACCTTTGCATCTCCACAGGGCTTACACAGTCCTCCACTTACCCCTTATAAAGAATGAAACAAGAGCAAATCATCCTTCTCCGTGGTGTCATGCCCAGCGGGAAGAACAGCATACCTAAGATGGCAATTCTTCGCCAGCACCTCGAAGATGCAGGCTTCGAAGCCGTCCGCACCTACATCCAAAGCGGGAACATCCTCCTTCGGAGTGATCTGCCGAAGCAAGCACTAAGTGAACGCATTCACGACCTCATCTCCGAAAAGTATGGAGCTGACCTCGCCGCCCTCGTCTTCCTCCCCGAGGAGCTACAAGCATGGGTTGATGCTCTGCCCTTCTCCCCCGAACTTGATCCCAGCCGAGTCTTCTTCACGATGACGATGGAGCACCCCAAAGCCGAACGCCGTCAAGCACTTTCGGAAAAGCCTTGGGGAGAAGCGACACTACACCTCACGGAGCAATGTGCCTACATCCATGCTCCCAAGACCTACAAGAACTCCAAACTCACCAATAACGCTCTGGAGCGTCACCTAGGTGTAACCTGCACCACCCGCAACCTCAACACCCTCCGTCGCATCCTCGCCCTCGCCTCCCAAGAAGACTAGCCCCACTCCGTCCTCCCCTCGCTCCCATCCCCCAGCCTTCGCTCCATGCTCATACCGAAGCCTAACTCGCATCTCTGCAGGCAGCGAACAACCTCCCCTCTTCAAAGCCTAGCGCCCTCGAAGTAGACTTTCCTCCTCCCCTCACTGCAGCACAAAGCAAAGAAGCAGTACGCATCTCTAGGTCATCGCCCAGAATGCGTACTGCTTCTTCTCCTTGCTAACTAAGTCAAACACCATCCCAAGACCTCCCTTCCTCCTCCGTCCTGCTCTATACTCGAAAGACCGAAGCAACAGTCAAATGGGACAGAGAAGAGAAATGGAAAGGCTAGGCTATTCCAAGCATAGATCGGAAGCAGGACAAACTCCACCTCCTATGCGGGCTACTTAGATAAACAACAATAAGGTAAGGGAAGGCTCTACCACCCCCACCCTCGGAACATGATGCTACGATGAGCATCCCAGCCAACACTGCCCACTTATACGAATAGCGACCGGATGAAGATGCCTCCATCCCGATTATCCCCAATACACCAAACGAGCATAACTACCTCCACAATCACTACACACCGCTACAATCACACAAAAGGCGAGAGAAGGCGCTTCCTCGTAGCCCTTGAAGCATATCGCAAGCAGCAAGCTTCTCTACTTGCAGCACCCACCTGCATAAACGGGAACAGGGCAAGGGATGTCGCTTCCTCTCTAGCGCTTGAAAGATATTTTTGGGGATGAGTATCCTTGCAGGCTGTGAACACAGCTATAAACAATAATAGGCGAGGGAAGCTCGTGTCTCCCTCTCCCTTGAAGCATACCGCTAGCCGTAAGCACCTCTACTTGTAGCAGCCAACTGCATAAACGACAATAGGGCAAGGGAAGCTACTACCTCCATACGCTTGGCATACATCGCAGGGGACAAGAATCCTCGCTGGCGTAGGCTCCGCGATAAACAACAATAGAGCAAGAGTGGGAGTAGCCCCCGCACCCTAGCTATGGAGCCTATGGAGCAAGTAGTCCCAGCGCAATGGGTACAGGCATAGACAATTGCAGGCTAAGATATCTACTACCTCCACTCCCCTAGAATATGCTGCAGGCGGTGAGTATCCTCGCTCGCAGTAGATACCTCCACAAACGACAATAGGGCAAGAGTGGCCACTGCCTCCCTCGCCCTAGAATACATCTCAGAGAACTGTAGTTTCTGCTTCCCCCTTGTCCCTACTGCCATAAACGACGATAGGGCGAGAGGGGCTACCGCCGCCCTAACCCTATAAACAAGGAGCGGGTGTGACTGCTATTGCAATCACACCCACTCGCTTCTAAAATGGCGGCTACCTACTCTCCCACTTTTACGCAGTACCATCGGCACAATTGGGCTTAACTTCTCTGTTCGGAATGGGAAGAGGTGGAACCCCAACGTTATAACCACCTAAATATCTCAAATATCTAGACAATCATTGACTCGATAAAAACATTCGATACTCACAATCGCATCGCTAAGTCGGTATACAACCACTATGCGCAAAAACTTTCGGGCTATTAGTACTACTCGGCTTTGACGTCACCGCCTTTACACCTGTAGCCTATCAAGGTCATCGTCTGTAACCACCCTTATAATGAGATCTAATCTTGAGGCAAGCTTCGTACTTAGATGCTTTCAGCACTTATCTCAACCGAACGTAGCTACTCGGCAGTACGCCTGGCGGCATAACCGATAAACCAGCGGTTCGTCCAACACGGTCCTCTCGTACTAGTGTCAGGCCCCCTCAAATCTCAAACGCCCACAACAGATAGAGACCGAACTGTCTCACGACGTTCTGAACCCAGCTCG